>KL571452.1:21084-22451 GCA_000715855.1 Actinoplanes liguriensis | reverse complement strand
GGCTGTCCGGGTGCCGGCGGGTAACCGCCGGCCCCCGTCCGGCCGGAGCACCCGGAGCGCCCGCGGCACGATGAGCTACGGCTTCATCGCGCTCTACCTGGCGTTGACCGTCGCGTTCGGGGTGGTACCGGCGCTGTACGCGCTCTATCTGGGGTTCACCGATGAGAACGGCCGCTTCGCGGGGGTCGCCAACTTCACCAAGGTGATCGAGGACTTCCGTTTCCTGCCCGCCGTCGGTCATGTGGCGCTGTATCTCGTGATCTGGCTCGTCGCGCTGGTCGTCCTGGTGACGTTCCTGGCGATAGCGGTGCACGCGATCTCCGTACGCTGGATCAGCGGAGCGCTGCGGTTGATCTTCTACCTGCCCGGGGCACTGGCCGGGGCGTCGAGCGTGCTGCTCTGGCTCTTCGTGCTCGATCCGACCGCGAGCCCGGTCGGCGCCCTGCTGCGCTTCTTCGGCCTGGCCAGTTTCATCCAGGTCATCGTGCCGGCGAACCTGCCACCGATCTTCGCCATCATCGCGTTCTGGACCGGCGCGGGCGGCTGGATCGTGATCATGTACGGCGCGCTCAACAGCATCAGCGCCGAGGTGATCGAGGCCGCTCGCATCGACGGCGCCGGCGCGATCCAGATCGCCCTGCGGATCCAGTTGCCGCTGCTGCGCAAGTGGATCTCCTACATGGGTGTCATGTCGCTGGCCGCCGGGACGCAGCTGTTCGTCGAACCGCAGCTGCTCTCCCAGGCCAGCAACGCGGTCGTGCCCAACGACTACTCCCTCAACCAGCTGGCCTACCAGTACGCGTTCCAGCAGAACGACTTCAACGGCGCGGCAGCCATCTCCTTGCTGCTGCTGGTGATCGCCCTCGCGCTCTCGGCGGTGTTCGTGACGCGCGGCGGCCTGTTCGAAACGGATTGAGCCTTGACCACAGCAAGCCCCGGCAGGCCCGGTGTGAGCGGCTGGAGCGGCCGCACGATCGTCACGCTCGTGGTCGCGATCTTCGTGCTGTTCTTCATCGTCCCGATCGTCTGGCTGCTGCTGGCGACGACGAAGTCGGCCCGCGACCTCACGGTGGGCAACCCGTTCGGTCTCGGCCGGCCCGGTGACCTGGCCACCAACTGGCATCAGCTGTTCGGGTTCCAGGACGGCGCCGTCACCACCTGGGTGGGCAACTCAGCGCTGTACGCGGTGGGAGCCCTCGTGATCACGCTCGTCGCCAGCATCCCGGCCGGCTATGCCCTGGCGCTGACCGAGTTCCGGTTCCGGCGGCTGCTGTTGATCCTCACGCTGGTCGTCATGCTGATCCCGAACACCGCGCTGGTCCTGCCGACCTTCCTGGAACTCAACATGGTCTGTCTCTTATACACAT
>KL571452.1:18924-20889 GCA_000715855.1 Actinoplanes liguriensis | reverse complement strand
GTGTTCACCAGGATCGCCCTGCCGCTGGCCGCGCCGATCGTCGCCCTGGTGGCGTTCTTCAGCTTCGTCCAGAGCTGGAACAACTTCTTCCTGCCCTTCGTGATGCTGCCGTCCAGTGACGGCTACCCGATCCAGGTGGGCCTGACCTCCCTGCTCGCCTCGACGCCCGCGTTCAACCCCAGCTCCGCGGGCGCACAGTCCGTGCAACTGCCGACGCTCGCTCTGGCCACCGTCATCTCGGTGTTGCCGGTGCTGATCGTCTTTCTCTTCGCCCAGCGCTTTCTGGTCGCCGGTATGACGGCGGGCGGGACCAAGGAGTGAGCCGAATCCCCGCCAAGGAGGCACCGTGAAGGTCACCGGATATCGCAGCCTGACGACCGAGCACGACTGGGGTCGCCGGATCGGCGACGCGAACGGCGTGATGACCCGGTCCCGCACCGACGTGCACGTGCTGATCGTCGAGACCGACGCCGGGCTCGAAGGCGTCGGCATCGGCCCGCACGCCGACGTGGACCGGGTTTTCGGCGCCGTCGAGGGGCAGGATCCCCGGGCCGTGACGGCACTCTACGACCGGATGATCGACTGGGTGTTCAAGACCGGGCACGCCGGAGCGGCCTTCGGCGCGATCGGCGCGATCGACACGGCACTGTGGGATCTCAAGGCCAAGGCCGCCGGCGAACCCCTGTGGCGTACGCTCGGCGCTCTCGACCGTTTCGTACCGGGTTATGCCTCCGGGCTCGACATCGCGCTCGACGACGAGGCGCTCGCACGGCTGTACTCCGAGTTCGCCGACCGCGGCTTCAGCGCCGGCAAGCTCAAGGGCGGCCGGGATCTCGGCGCCGACCTGCGCCGGCTGGCGACACTGCGCGACGTCCTCGGGCGCAACTCCGCGCATCCGGCGCTGATGTTCGACGCCAACGAATCATGGAACCGTTCCCAGGCCGTACGGTATGTGGCCGCACTGGAGAAGGAATTCGACCTGACCTGGATCGAGGAGCCGGTACGCCGCTGGGACGCGGCCGGGCTCGCCTCGGTCCGCCGGGGTGTCCGTGCCGCGGTGGCCACCGGCGAGAACCTCACCGGTCTGGAGCAGTACCGGCCGCTGCTGGATGCCGACGCGGTCGACATCGTGCAGGTCGGCAACGTCTGGGGTATCACCCACTTCCTGCGCGTGGCGGCGGTGGCCCACAGCCGGGACCTGCCGGTCAGCCCGGTCGCCTACCACACCAATCCGGTAGCGCACGCCGCCGCGGCGGTGCCCAATCACCTCACCTTCGAGGTGCAGGGGCTCACCGACCCGATCGGCGTGCACGTCGATCAGGAGTACCAGGACGGTGGCATCGTCCTGGGCGACGAGCCGGGGATCGGCCTGCGCGTCGACGAGGCCCTCATCACCGCCGTGCGGGCGACCGCCTCGGTCGCGGCGGCACAGGCCGGGCCGCACATCCGCCCCGAGCGAGCCGGCCTGCGCCTGGTCCCCGACTCGTCGCGGGAAGCGCGTGACGAGGTACGCGCATGAACCGCACCGTCGACAGCCACGTCCATCTGTGGAACCGGTCCGCCGATCCGCAGCCGTGGATCGACCCCGCCACGATGGCGGCGATCGACCGGGACTTCGAACCGGCGGATCTGGACCGGATGCTGGCGGCCACCGGCACCGACCTGGCCGTGGTCGTGCAGTCGAGCAACAGCGCAGCTGAGACGGCCCGGCTGCTGGCACATCCGGCTGCGCGCATCGCCGGGGTGGTCGGCTGGGTCGACCTGACCGGCGATCCGGTCCCGCAACTCGATCGGCTCATCGCCGGCGCCGGGCGTCCGCTGGTCGGGCTCCGGCACCTGATCCACCTGGACCCGGATCCGCAGTGGCTGAGCCAACCGGCGGTGATCGCCGGACTGGGCCGTCTCGGCGCCTACGATCTCGGCTTCGACCTGGTCATCCGATCGACCCAGCTGCCGCTGGCGGCC
>KL571452.1:17499-18749 GCA_000715855.1 Actinoplanes liguriensis | reverse complement strand
GCTGCCGCTGGCGGCCCTGGCGGCGCAGGCGCTGCCCGAGGTCCGCTTCGTCCTCGACCACCTCGGTGGGATCGCCGAGGCCGACGACTTCGACCGTTGGGCGGCGGGCCTGCGAGCGTACGCCCGGCACCCGAACACCTGGGCGAAGATCTCCGGGCTGGCCGGGCTCATGGCGGGCGGGGCCGACGTCGTACGGCGAGCTCTTGATGTTGCTCTTGAGGTTTTCGGCGCCGGTCGGCTGATGTACGGCTCCGACTGGCCGGTCGCCGAGCTCGGCGCCGGGGCCATCGCGTGGCGGGCGACCGCCGGCGACCTGCTCGGCGGGCTCAGCCCGGCGGAACGTCATGCGATCTTCTCCGGCAGCGCGTCCACCTTCTATCGGATCTCGTCGTGAGCGATCGGATCAGGCGGTTGCTCGAGCAGAGCCGGATGGGCACCGGCGTCCTCGGGTTCGGCGGCTCGGGGCTGGGCAATCTCGGTCACCCGATGAGCGACGGGCAAGCCGAGCGGACGGTCCGGCGAGCGTGGGAGAGCGGCATCCGCTATTTCGACACCGCACCGCACTACGGGCTCGGACTCTCCGAACATCGGCTCGGACTCGCCCTGCGGTCGCGTCCGCGCGCCGACTTCGTCCTGTCCACCAAGGTCGGCCGGCTGCTGGAGCCCAACCCGGCGCCGGCCGCGCGCGACACCGAGGGATTCGCCGTCCCCGGCACCCTGCGCCGCCGTTGGGACTTCTCGGCCACCGGGATTCGACGGTCACTGGAACAGAGCCTGTCGCGACTGGGCCTCGACACCATCGACATTGCCTTCGTGCACGACCCCGATCAGGCCTGGGACGGCGCTGCCCGCAGCGGCCTCGAAGCCCTGGCCCGTCTGAAGGACGAGGGAATCGTCGAGGCTGTCGGCGTCGGGACCACCGCGACCGCTGGTCTCGCCGATCTCATCCGGGACGGTCTGGTCGACGTCGTGATGATCGCGAACCGGTACTCGTTGCTCGACCAGAGCGCTCGGGACACGGTGCTCGATCCCGCCCTCGCCGCCGGCGTCACCGTGATCGCGGCCGGCGTCTTCGCCACCGGTCTGCTCTCCACGGCGCGCGCGGCTCCCGGTGCCACGGTCGACTATCGCGCGCCGTCCCCGGACGTACTGGCCCGGGTGGAACGCATCGCGTCGATCTGCGCCGGCCACGGCGTCCTGCTTCCCGCGGCCGCGCTCGCCTTCCCCCGGCTGCTGTCTCTTATACACAT
>KL571452.1:14183-17230 GCA_000715855.1 Actinoplanes liguriensis | reverse complement strand
GCCCTGCCTCAACCGCCCGTCACGACGTCTCGAACCGGCGGCGCTGCCACGAGCTGAGGATGTGCTCACGCATCGCGTCCTCCGCGGCCGCGACGTCCTGGCGGGTGATCGCCTCCAGGATCCGGGAGTGCTCGTCGAGGGTCGACTGGAACGCGTTCTCGTATCCCATGCCGTGGAAACGGTTGCTCTCCAGCGCCCGCAGGTAAAGACGTTTCGCGATGTTCTCGGCCAGGCGGTTGCCCGACAGCTCCATGACCGTGAGGTGGAAGACGACATCGGCCTGCCGGAAGGAGTCGCTCTCCTGCTGCTGCTCCCGCATCACTTCGAGGGCATGAACGATGCGGGTCAGCCCCTCCTGGGTGTGCCGCGCGGCCACCGCGCCGGCCATCGCCGACTCCAGGTTGCCCCGCACTATCGTCAGCTCGTCGAGAATTCCCAGAGACTCGTCGTTGTCGATGAGAACCGACAGCACGATCGGATCCAGCATGTTCCACGAGCCGGATCGGGCCACCTGGGTGCCCCGGCCCTGCGTCACGATCAGAAGGCCCTTTTCTTCGAGGCTCTTGACCGATTCACGGATGACGGTCCGGCTGACGCCGAAGTGCTCACTCAGCGGTCCCTCCGGCGGCAGCAGCTCGCCCTCGGCCAGCTGGCCGGTCACGACCAGCTCGACCAGCTCGGCCACCACCGCCACGCTCAACCGCTCGGCCCGTCGCCGTGGGGGAAACGCGAACGCCGCCGCCGAAGTTGTCATGGCCGCACCTTACCCATCCGCCCCGGCCGCAGAGACGACCGCTCAGCGTCGCAGGCGCTCGGGGTCGCCGGGACCGCCCCGGCGCACGAGCCACGCCTCGGTGATGTGGGTGAACATCGCCTCCGCGGCACCGTCCGGGTCGTGGGCCGCGACCCGCTCGTAGATGCGCCGGTGACCGCGGTTCGAGGCCACGCACAGCGAGCGCTCCGGGCGACCCATGTAGCGCGCGGTGTTGACCACCTGGCTCTCCAGGGACCGGACCACGCCGCGGGCCAGCCGATTGCCGGACGCCAGCATGATCACGTCATGAAAGGCACGATCACATTCGGCGTACGCGAGGTGGTCGTCCACGAGCTCATCCATCCGGTCCACCAGGGCGCCCAGCGCCTCGACGACGCCGGCTCCGGCCACCCGGGCGGCCACGTTCGCCATGTCCGATTCCAGCACCCGGCGGGTTACCACGAGATCGTCGAGAATCGCCGCGCTGCCGTCGGTGGCGATCGTGGCCCGCAGCACGGCCTCGTCCAGCATGTCCCAGACGACCGGCGCGGTGACGATCGTGCCGGCGCCCTGGCGGACCTGCACCAGGCCCTTCTCCTGCAGACTCTTCACGGCCTCGCGGACCACGGTCCGGCTCACCGCGAACTCCTCCCCCAGGGCCGGTTCCGGCGGTAACGCGGTGCCCGGTGGGTACACCTCCCGGACGATCCGCTCGACCAGTTCCGCGGTGATGGCGCTGGCCAGGTTGGCCGGTCGACGGCGGCGCGACGGGGTGGGCAGGCCCTTGATCGGCGCCTCGCGCGATGCAGTCACTGCCCCTCCGGTGGCCGGCGTACGCTACCGAACCTGCAGCGTACGCCAGGTGTGACGGCACACGTCTTACAGGTTGCGCCTTCGCCGACCACCGCGACCGGCCCGCAATCTGGCGCGATGCCGGCGGCTCAGGCGGGCTCCTGCGCGGTGTCGCCCCCGCGGAGGCTGTCCAGCTCGGCCAGGTACATCGCCTGCATCCGGCCGAAATGTCGGACCAGCAGCGTGACCTCGTCCAGGCTGTAGCCCTCGATGAGCTGCTGCGCCCGCCCGGCGAACCGCTCGTACGGCCGGTCGAGCTCGGCGGCCCGCTCCGGCCGCAGGGTGACGATCACCCGTCGCCGGTCCCCCGGGTCGCGCTCGGCGGTGACGTATCCGGCCTGCTGGAGGCGGCGGAGCATGCTCGTCACGGCCCCGGTGGTGAGGTTCGTCCGCTCGGCGACCTGCCCCGCGGTGGCGGATCCGGCGTCGGCCAGGAAGTCCAGGCACTCCAGGTCGCTCACGGTGAGGCCCAGCCGGTCGGCGATGGCGTACCGGAACACCATGGACAGCCGCGAGGTCTCCCGCCCGGCGCGCATGAGGTCGGCGATCGCGGACGCACGGGCCGGCTCGTCGGACATGCCGCAATCATGCCTCCGGCACGGTGACCCGATGCAGCCGAGGTAGCACCCGGGTCAGCACCCAGTGCGGTGCCGCCGCGCCGCCGGTGAGCCTGCGCATCAGCCCCGCGGCGGTGTCGACGGCCCGGAAGGCGTAGTCCACCATCTCGTCCTGGTACCCGGCGATCGCCTCCTCCACCGGCGTGCCGCTCATCCGGGCCTCGACGAGCCGGTGGCCGAGCAGGGCAGCGTCGCGCAGCGCGGTGTTGCCGCCGTGCGCGCCGAACGGCGGCATGGTGTGGACGGCGTCGCCCATCATCGTCGCCCGCGGGACCGCCCAGTGCTGCGGGCGCCGTCCGGTGGCGAACAGGTTGAGCACCGTGGCATCCAGTTCGGCCGTGTCGACCAGCCGCTGCACGAGGGGATGGAAGTCCGTGCTCATCCGGGCGGCCAGCGTCCGCAACGCCAGCAGGTCCCCGCGGACGCCGGTCGGCACCTCTTCCTGCCGGAGCAGCAGTCCCCACATGACGTAGTCGTCGCCGGTGGGTGCATAAGTGCCCGGGGCCAGGCGGGCGAAGGCCTCCCGCGGGTTCTCGCCGAACCGCATGGAGGTGAAGAAGAAGGCACGGCCGAGCTGGTCGGCGATGGCCAGCACCCCGCTGGTACGCAGCGCGTCCGGGATGACGCTCGCACCGTCGAGCCGCAGGGGCGACCGGCCGTAGACGCCCGCCATCGGCGTGCTCTCCGGGGCGGCGCCGGGCGTGAGCTGGGCGCGCAGGGCCGAGCCGACGCCGTCCGCGCCCACGACCACGGTTGCCGGGACGGACCCGCCGTCGGTGAACCGCAGCCGCAGACCGCCCTGGCCACCGCTGTCCACCGCGGCG
>KL571452.1:9944-13999 GCA_000715855.1 Actinoplanes liguriensis | reverse complement strand
GCCGTAGTGGATGCGCCCGTCGAGCCCGGACATCAGGATCGACCGCAGGGTCAGCCGGTCGACCTGGCGCGTCGCGTGCGGCTCGTCCTTGAAGGTGATGGTGAAGGCGTCCCGCAGCCGGCTGTCGGTGAAGCGCAGGTGCCCGCCGGGCTCGTCGCCGGTGGCCAGGGCCAGGCGGTACAGCGGGCGGGGCAAGCTCTCGCGCAGCGCCTCCAGCCCGTACCGGTCGAGGATGATCCGGTAGCCCTGCTGCCGGATGAATGGCCCCGGGTCCCGTTCGTACACGTGCACGTCGATGCCGGCGCGCATCAGGTACTGGGCGAGACAGAGGCCGGAGAGGCCGGCACCGGCGATCGCCACTGAGAAGTCGGTCGATATGCCCATGCGGTTATCTTAATGACTAAGATGATTTGGGCAAGGCCGTGAAGGTGCCACGGGTACCTGACTCGCGGCCGCGGCGGCGGCGAACTACTCCTGGAGCGGGAGGGGTGGGCGGATCCCGCCGGCTCCGAGATGGTCCCGCAGCCAGCCTTCGGTGTTGCTGACGTGCAGAAGCGCGGCGGCCTCGGCGAGCGGACCGTCGCCGGCGGCCAGCGCCTGGTAGATGGCCTCGTGCTCGGCGAGCGTGCGACCCGCGGCGTCGCCGTCGACCAGCCCGCGCCAGATCCGGGCCCGCAGGGTCTGGCCGGAGATGCCCTCCAGCAGGGTCACCAGGGTGCCGTTGCCGGTGGCCGCGATCACGGCCCGGTGGAACGCGGCGTCATGACGGTTGAGCAGCTCGGCGTCGTCGCGGGCGGCCCGCATCGCGTCGAGATGTTCCTTCACCTCGGCCAGGCCCTGCTTGTCGATCCGGGTCGCGGCCAGCGCCGAGGCGACCGGCTCGAACAGGCGCCGGACCTCCATGAGATCGAGCAGTGTGCCGGTGTCGCCCTGCAGCAGCTCGACCGCGCCGCCGAGACCGCCGAGCAGCAGATCGGGCTGGAGGCTGGTGACGTAGGTGCCGTCGCCGCGCCGGATCTCCAGGACCCGGGCCACCGCCAGAGACTTCACGGCCTCGCGCATCAGGTTGCGCGACAGGCCGAGCTGCACGGCCAGCTGTGGCTCGGGCGGCAGCTTCGACCCGGGAGCCAGCACACCGGACTGGATGAGCTCGCGGATCTGGGCGATGGCCTTGTCGGTCAGGGACATGTCGGTGCACCTCCGGGGCCCGCGACGCAGGTTATCAGGAGGCGTCCCATGCCTGATCAGGCCGGTTGCCCGCACCCTGTGCGCGGGAGGTCCAGACGGGACCGCCGGGGTAGGCGTACTCGGTCAGCGCCGCCTCCCGCATCTGTGCGCTCAAGCCGGGCGCGGTGGGTGCGACGTAGCGGCCGTCGACGACGCGTACCGGATCGATGAAGTGTTCGTGGAGGTGGTCGACGTATTCGATGACCCGGTCGTGCATCGTCGCCGACACGGCCACGTAGTCGAACATCGACAGGTGCTGGACCATCTCGCACAGCCCGACCCCACCCGCGTGCGGACAGACCGGCACCCCGAACCTGGCGGCGAGCAGCAGGATCGCGATGTTCTCGTTGACGCCGCCGACCCGGGCCGCGTCGATCTGGACGATGTCGATCGCTCCGGCCTGCAGCAGCTGTTTGAACACGACCCGGTTGGCGACGTGCTCGCCCGTGGCCACCTTGATCGGGGACAGCGCACGGCGCACGGCGGCGTGCCCGAGGATGTCGTCCGGCGAGGTGGGCTCCTCGATCCAGTACGGGTGATAGTCGGCGAGCTGCCGCATCCAGTCGACGGCCGGTTGCACGTCCCACCGCTGGTTGGCGTCGACCGCGATGCGGATGTGGTCGCCGACGGCCGCCCGGGCCGCTTTCATTCGCCGGATGTCGTCGGTCAGCGAGGCGCCTACCTTCAGCTTGATCTGCGTGAAGCCGGCGGTGACGGCCTCCCGCGCGAGGCCGGTCAGCTTCTCGTCGGAGTAGCCGAGCCAGCCGGGCGACGTCGTGTAGGCGGGATAGCCGCGCCGCAGGAGGTGCTCGATCCGTTCCGCCCGCCCGGCCTGTGCGCGACGCAGGATGTCGAGCGCGTCCCGCGGGGTCAACGCGTCGCTGAGCCAGCGGAAGTCGACCTGGCCGACCAGGTCCTCGGGTGACATCTCGCCGAGGAATCGCCACACCGGCTTCCCGGCCCGTTTGGCGGCCAGATCCCACGCGGCGTTGACGATCGCGCCGGTGGCCATGTGGATGACCCCCTTCTCCGGGCCGAGCCAGCGCAGCTGCGGATCGTGGCTGAGCGACCGGGCGAAACCTCCCAGGTCGCCGCAGACCTGCGCCACCGGGCGGCCCACGACGTACGGGGCGAGGGCCGCGATGGCGTTGGCCTGGACGTCGTTGCCGCGGCCGGTGGTGAAGGCGAGGGCATGACCCTCGTGGCCGTCGCCGGCGTCGGTGCGCAACACCACGTAGGCGGCCGAGTAGTCCGGCTCCGGGTTCATCGCGTCCGAGCCGTCCAGGTGCTCCGAGGTCGGGAAACGTATGTCGAGAACATCCACGGCGATGATGCGCGGGATCGACGGCATGCCGGCGGCTCCGGTGATGAGAGGGCTCACGGCTCAGTCCTGGACCTTGCCGCCGGTGATCCGCGAGACGATCAGCGCGGCGAGAATGATCAGCCCGTTCAACGCGCCGATCCACTGCGCGGGGACGCCCGCCAGGGTGAGCACGTTCTGGATCATGAAGAGCAGCAGGATGCCGGTGAAAGCGCCGAACATGGTGCCCTTGCCGCCGTTGAGGCTGATGCCACCGATGACGGCGGCCGCGAAGACGGTGAAGATGTAGCCGTTGCCCTGGGCCGAGGCGACCGACGCGAGCCGGCCGGAGAGCAGCAGTCCGGCCAGCGCGGCGAACACGCTGCCGGTGACGATGACGATCCACAGCACCCGATCGGTACGGATGCCCGCGGCCTTGGCCGCGTCGACGTTGCCGCCGATCGCGTAGAGCGAGCGGCCGAAGCTCGTCCAGCCGAGCACGACGACCGCCACCGCGAAGCAACCCAGGCAGATCCAGATCGACGCCGGCACCCCCACCCAGGCGGTCGTGCCGAGATAGAGCATCGAGGCCGGCAGGTGAAAGAAGGTCTGGCCGCCGGAGATGCCGGTCAACACCCCGCGCAGCACGATGAGCATGCCGAGCGTGACGATGAATCCGTTGAGCCCGAACCGGATGATCAGAATCGCGTTGACCGTGCCGACGATCGCGCCCACCGCGAGGGTGACCGGGATCGCCCAGCCCCCGGGCAGCAGGCCGAGACCGTGCCCGGCGCCGACGGGCACCACCAGCCAGGCCGCCACGCCGGGGGCCAGACCCATCGTCGACTCGAGCGACAGGTCCATCTTCTTGACGATCAGGATCATCGTCTGGGCCAGGACCAGCAGGGCGATCTCGGACATCGTCTGCAGCACGTTGAGCAGGTTGTCCGGCTGCAGGAAGACCGGGCTGACGGCCTGCCCGACGATCGCGATGATCAGGATCGCCGGAACGAGGGCGAGATCGCGCAACCGGGCCAGGGGCACCCTGCCCCCGATCAGGCCGAGCCGTTTGCCCGGCACCGCCGTCTCGTCCGGTGCGGTGGTGCCGGCCAGAGCGGAGTCAGGCATCCAGATCAATCCCTTCCATGGCGGCGACGAGTTCGTGGTCGTGCCAGCCGCGGCCGACCTCGGCCGTCACCCGGGCCTGGAACATCACCAGGACGCGGTCGCACACCCGCAGATCGTCGAGCTCGTCGGAGGCGATGAGCACCCCCGCTCCGGACCGGGCGGTCCGCTCGACCGTGTCGAGCAGGAATTCCTTGGACCGTACGTCGACGCCGGCCGTCGGGTTGATCAGCACCAGCAGCCGCGGGTCGTCGGCCAGCGCCCGCGCCATGACGACCTTCTGCTGGTTGCCGCCCGACAACCCGGACACGGGCAGCTGCGGGCTCGGCGCCTTGATCGACAGGTTGGCGATCATCGCGGCGGCGATCGCGTCCCGGCGCTGGGTGTTGATGAAGCCGTGCCG
>KL571452.1:7094-9741 GCA_000715855.1 Actinoplanes liguriensis | reverse complement strand
GTGTATAAGAGACAGGTTGTCGGCGATCGACATGTCCGGGACCAGACCCTGGTGGTGACGGTCCTGCGGCACGAACCCGGCGCCGGCCGACAGCGCGTCGGGCACGCTGCCCGGCCGCGGCCGGCGCCCCGCGATCTCGACCACCCCGGCCGCGGCCGACCGCAGTCCGACGACGGTCTCCGCCACCTCGGTGCGCCCGCTGCCGGCAGCGCCGGCCAGGCCGACGATCTCCCCCGCGCCGACGTCGAAGCTCACGTCCCGGTACGTGTCATCGGCGCCGGCGAGGTCGCGCACGCTCAACGCGGCCGGCCCGGCGGCGTTGAGCGGACGGGTCCGTTCCCGCCGGCCGGTCACCTCGTTGTCGCCGGTCATGGCAGTGATCAGGTCGGCTCTCGGCAGGCCGGCCACCGGCGCGGTCACGATGTGCCGGGCGTCCCGGAAGACCGTCACCAGGTCGCAGATCTCGTAGATCTCCGGCAGATGGTGGCTGATGAACAGGAACGTCACCCCCTGCGCCTGCAGGTCGCGGATCCGGTCGAACAGCCGGGCGATAGCGGCGCCGTCGAGCCGGGCCGTCGGCTCGTCGAGGATGATGAAACGGGCGCCGAACGACAGCGCCCGGGCGATCTCCACGAACTGCCGCTGCTCCATCGACAGGTCACCGGCCGCGGTCCGCGGGTCGACCTCCACCGACCACCTGGCGAGCAGCTCGGTGGCGCGGCGGTGCAGCGCCGGCCATCTGATCAGGCCGGTCCGGCCACGGTCGTGCCGGTTGAGGAAGAGGTTCTCGGCCACACTCAGCCCGGAGATGATCGTCGACTTCTGGTAGACGCAGGCCACCCGCTCGCGCCAGGCGTCCCGGTCGGCGAGCCGCGGCGCGGGCCGGCCGCCGAACTCCACCGTGTCCCTCGTCGGGCGCCTGCAGCCCGGTCAGGATCGACACCAGCGTCGATTTGCCGGCCCCGTTGCGGCCGACCAGCGCATGGGTCTCCCCCTTGGCCACCGTGAGGCCGGCCCGGTCCAGGGCGACCGTCGGCCCGTACCTCTTCGTGATCCCCGAGGCCTGCACGACCGGTGGTTCCGCGGTGGACCGCCGGTCGCCGGCGCGGGTGGCTTCGTCAGCCATGCCGTCCGCCTTCGTTCGTCGTCGTGAGGGTGCCGGTCAGCTGAGGTTGTTGCCCCACAGCGACTTGTCGTCGCTCTTGAGGCTGGGGACTCCGCCGTACGTCGCGCCGTCCCGGGTGACCAGGGGCGCGGAGAGCTGATCCTCCAGGACCCCCTCGCGTACCTGGATGATCGTGCTGTTGTGATCCGTCGGGCCGGGCTTGAACGTGTCCCCGGCGATCGCCGCCTTGACGTAGGACAGGGCGTACTCGGCGTAGAGATCGGCGGGCTGCGAGACGGTGGCGTCGATCTGCCCGGCCGCGATGTCCTTGAGCTCCTCGGGGATGCCGTCGTTGGACACCACGAAGACGTGCTTCGGGTCGTCCGGCCCGACCAGCAGGCCCTTCTGCTTCAGGACCTGGAGCGTGCCGGCGAGGGCGAAGCTCGACTGCATGTAGACGCCCTTGACGTCCGGGTTCGCGGTGAGGTCCGTCTGAAGCTTCTGCGCGGCGGTCGCACCGTCCCAGTTGGTGGCCTCACCGAGGACCTTGATCTGCGCGAAGTTCGCCTTCATGCAGTCGTTGAACGCCTCGGTCCGGTCCCGGCCGTTGATCGAGTCGAGGCCGCCCTCGAGCATCACGACCGTGCCCTTGCCGCCGAGCTTCGTGCCGAGGAACTGGCAGGCCTTCGTGCCGTAGGCCCGGTTGTCGGCCCGCACCACCATCGCGACGCTGCCCGAGTCGGGACGGGTGTCCACGGTGACCACCGGGATCTTCTTCGCGGCCAGCTGGTCGAGGGCCGGTGCGATCGCCGCCGTGTCCTGCGGCGCCATCACCATGCCCTTGACCCCCTGGCTCACGAGGGTCTGGATGTTGGACGTCAGTTTCGCGACGTCGTTCTGCGAGTTGGTGGTCTTCAGCGTCAGGCCGAGCTCGTCGCCGAACCTGGGCGTGTACTTGATGAACGAGTTCCAGAAGTCGGTGTCCGAGCGGGGGTAGTCCACGCCCACCAGTGGTGCGCCGTTCGCGGTGCTCGTGCCGGAGTTCCGGTCGCACGCGCCGGCCAGGATCAGCACAGACGCGACGGCGACGGCGGTACGCAGGACGTTCGTGTGCTTCATCGCTGCTCTTTTCCCGAGAGCCTGCCGGAGGGACAGGTGATGTTTCAGGGGCGAGAACACCGTGTGACGCTCCCGCGCGACATGGGATGTATTTAAGGCTCCACACCGACCGATGTCTATGGGATGATCGATATGACCAGGAAAGCGCCTTTTGTAAGATCGCGAACTCTCGATGCTCGCGACAGCCATCCCATCATTAGGACTTCTAGACCCTGATCTCGAGCAGCGCGACGACGAAGCCGGGCTCGAAGTTCCCGTCGGGAAAGGCCTGAGGTTGTCTCATCGGCTGATACCGATAGCGGAAATATCGACAGTATCTGATCTCCGACACGGTCCGGCGGGTCCGGTGATCTACGCTTCGGCGTGCGTTTTCAGGTGCTCGGACCCCCGGAGGTCTGGGACGGCGACCGGCTGGTCCCGCTC
>KL571452.1:4623-6861 GCA_000715855.1 Actinoplanes liguriensis | reverse complement strand
CAGCAACGAGCCGTGCTCGCCCTGCTCCTGGTCCAGGTCAACCAGGTCGTGTCGACCGAGCGGATCATCGAACGGCTCTGGGGCGAGCAGGCCCCGGCCACGGCCCGCGGCCTCGTGCAGGGCTGCGTGGCGAAACTGCGCCGGGCGCTGCGCGACGGCCCGCACGATCCGCTGGTCACCCGCCCACCCGGTTACCTGCTGCGCGTCGACCCGGGTGCGCTCGACGCCGTCCGGTTCGAGCAGCTTGCCGACGACGCCGACCGGCTCGCCGGGCAGGACTCCGGGGCGCGCCTCGAAGGGCCGCGCCTCGAACAGGCCCGGGCCCTGCTGCGGGACGCGCTCGCACTCTGGCGCGGACCGGCGTACGACGGCATCGGTCTTGACGTCTGCCGGGCCGAGGCGGACCGTCTGCACGAACGCCGCCTGGCCACCGTCGAGAAGCGCATCGACCTCGACCTGCGCCTGGGCCCCGATCCCGCCCTGGTCGCCGAGCTGCGCGACCTGACCCGTGACCATCCGCTGCGGGAACGCCTGTGGGGTCAGCTGATGCTCGCCCTGCACCGCACCGAGCGGCGTGCCGACGCCCTCGACGCCTACCGGGAGATCCGCCGCGCGCTCGTCGACGACCTCGGCGTCGAACCCGGCCCGGCCCTGCAACGCGTCCACCGCGAGATCCTCGCCGGCGCCCCGCCGGCCGTCACGGCGCCGGCCCGCCCGCAAGCCGCACCGGCGCCGCGCGGGCCCGCGCAACTGCCCGCGCCGGTCGCCGCGTTCACCGGCCGCGCCCGCGACCTGCAGCACCTCGGCACGCTGCGATCGGCCGCGTCGATCGTGGTCATCTGCGGCACCGCCGGCGTCGGCAAGACCACCCTGGCCGTTCAGTGGGCGCACACGCTGCGCGACCGGTACGACGGCGGCCAGCTCTACGTCGACCTGCGCGGATACGCCACGGCCGGGCCGGTCACGCCGATCGAGGCGCTCACCGGATTCCTGGCCGCGCTGGGTGTGCCGGCCGACCGTGTCCCGGCCGACGAGACGCAGGCCGCCGCGCTCTACCGCAGCCTGGTCGCGGACCGGCGGATGTTCGTGCTGCTCGACAACGCGTACGGCGTCGAGCAGGTCCGTCCGCTGCTCCCGGGCGGCCCTTCCCATCTGGTCGTGGTCACCAGCCGCGACACCCTGGGCGGTCTCGTGGCCCGCGACGGCGCCGCCCACCTACGGCTCGGCGTGCTCGGCCCGGACGAGGCCCACGCGCTGCTCGCCCGGATCCTCGGCCCCGGCCGGGTCGCCGCCGAACCGGAGCAGGCCGCCGCGCTCGGCCGGCTCTGCGCGCACCTGCCGCTGGCCCTGCGCATCGCCGCGGCCGACCTGGTGACCCGCCCGGCCCGGCCGATCGCCGCGCACGTCGCCCAGCTCAGCGGCGACAACCGCCTCGGCACCCTCGCCGTCGACGGCGACCCGGAGTACGCCGTGCGGGCCGCCTTCGCGATCTCCTACGCCGGCCTGCACCCGGACGCCCGCCGGTTGTTCCGCCGCCTCGGCCTGGCCCCCGGCTCCGACTGCACCCCGGATGACGCGGCCGTGCTCGGCGACGTCGACCGGGACACCGCCGCCGCCCTGCTCGCCCGGCTCGCCGGCGCGCACCTGGTCGACGAACACGTTCCCGGCCGGTACGCCGGACACGACCTGCTGCGCCTGTACGCCGCCGAACGCGCCGCCGCCGAGGAACCCGCCGACCAGCGGCACGCCGCGGTGCAACGCCTGCTCGACGGATACCTCGACCGGGCCCGGGCCGCCGCCGACACGCTCTACCCGCACATGCTGCGCCTGCCCGGCACCCCCACCGGTCCCGCACCTCAGGACGCCCTGGCCTGGCTCGAAGCGGAACGCCACAACCTGGTCCTCGCCGTCGGCAAAGCCGCCAAGGACGGGCCCCGACGCTCGGCATGGCTGCTCGCCGACGCGCTGCGCGGCTACTTCCACCTGCGCCGGTACACCGCCGACTGGTTCAGCGTCGCGCACGCCGCCCTGGACGCGGCCCGCGACGCGCACGACGAGGCGGGGCAGGCGGCCGCCCGGCACAGCCTCGGCACGGCGTACCGCAGCATCAGCGATCATCACGAGGCACTGCGCCAGTACGCGAAGGGGCTCGGCCTGGCCCGGCGGTGCGGCTGGCAGCAGGCGCAGGCGACCGCGCTGGGCAACCTCGGCATCGTCAGCCGCAAACTCGGCCGGCTG
>KL571452.1:4195-4328 GCA_000715855.1 Actinoplanes liguriensis | reverse complement strand
CCGGCTCGGCCGTACGGCGGGCGAGGCCAACAACCTGAGCATGCTCGCCACCGTGTACCTGGAGATGGGCGACCTGGATCGGGCCGCCGGCCGGTTCGCCGCCGCCCTGGAGCTCAACACCCTGATCGGCAGG
>KL571452.1:3569-3923 GCA_000715855.1 Actinoplanes liguriensis | reverse complement strand
CCTGGAGCTCAACCCCCTGATCGGCAGCCGCCACGGCGAAGCCCTCGCGCTGACCGGTCTCGGCCAGGTCGGCCTGGAACAGGGCCGGCTCGACCGGGCCGGTGCGCACCTCGACGCGGCCCGGCATCGGTACGCCGAGGTCGGCGACCGTGACGGCGTCGCCGTCGCGGACTGCCTGCTGGCCCTGCGCGACTGTGACCTCGGCCGGCCCGGACCGGCCCGCGATCATGCGCTGAGCGCCCTGGACCTGGCTCGCGAGTTCGGCGACCGGCAGACCGAGGCGATGGCCCTGAACGCGCTCGGCACCGCCGAACGGCTGCGCGGCGAGCACGGCGACGCGGCCGGGCACCACCG
>KL571452.1:1311-3363 GCA_000715855.1 Actinoplanes liguriensis | reverse complement strand
GGCTGGCCGCCGCCCACCACGCGCTCGGCGAGCACGACACCGCCGACGCGCTCGCCCGGCAGGCGCTCGGCCTGGCCCGGCTCGGCGGGTTCGCCGTCGTGGCCGCGGCCGCGCAGGCGTCCATCTGCGGTGTGGTGCCGTGCCGCTGACCAGCCTGCCCATCGTCTGCCCACCACCTGCCCAGCGCTGCCGGGAACCCTCAGGGCGACCTGACCGAACGCGCTAGGGGGATTCATGCGCACAACACTGCTGGGCGTGGTCGTGCTGACCGCGGGAATACTCGTCGCCCCGGCGGCGCCGGCCGTCGCTGCGGCCACCTGCGGCGGGCTGACCGTCACCATCGCCGGCACCGACCTCGGCGAGACCCTGAACGGCACCGAGTTCCCGGACGTGATCGACGCCGGCGGTGGCGACGACATCGTCAACGGCCTCGGCGAGAACGACACGGTCTGTCTCGGCCCCGGCGCGGACACGTTCAACGGCGGGCCCGGCGACGACAGGGTGTTCTTCGACGCGGCAGCGGACGGCGCCGACAAGATCGTCGGTGGGGACGGGCGGGACACCGTGGACTACCACGCCCGTACCAACGGGCTGACCATCACCCTGGACGGGGTGGCCGGTGACGGTGAGCCCGGTGAGGGCGACAACATCGGCGCCGACATCGAGTTCCTGACCACCGGTGAGGGCAACGACGTGCTCACCGCCGGCCCGTCCACGCTCGACATCCACGCCGGTGGCGGCCTCGACCGGATCAGCAGCGGCGGATTCCCGTTCGGCCAGTACGTCGGCGGGGCCGGCGACGACACGATCGACGCGCACACCAGCACCGACCGGGTGTCGCTGTTCGGCGGCGACGGCGTCGACACACTGACCGGCGGCAGCGGCGGGGACACCCTGGTCGGCAACGCGGGCGCCGACACGATCACCGGCGGGCCCGGCGACGACTTCATCACCGGCGACGACAACCCGAACGACACGACCGGCAGCGTCGACACGATCAGCGGCGGGGACGGCACCGACACGATCCGCGGCGGTGGCGGTGACGACATCCTGCGCGGTGACGGCGGCAGCGACGGCATCAACGGCGACTTCGGCAACGACACCATCTTCGGCGGGCTCGGCGACGACTTCCTGCTCGCCGGGGACGACGGCAACGACCAGTTCGTCGCCGAGGCGGGCACCGACGGCGCCGACGTGATGTTCGGCGGGGACGGCATCGACGGGGCGTCGTACAGCCTGCGGTCGATCGCGGTCGCGGTGAGCCCGGACGACCGGGGCGACGACGGCCAGTTCGGCGAGGCCGACAACGTCCACAGCGACATCGAGAACCTGACCGGCGGGCAGGGCGGCGACTTCCTGTTCGGCAACGCCTCGGCGAACCGGTTGTTCGGCGGCAACGGCAGCGACAGCCTCAACGCGGTCGACGGCGTCAGCGGCAACGACCGGGTCGACGGCGCGCAGGGCACCGGCACCGACACCTGCACCGCCGACCCGGGCGACCTGGTGCTGAACTGCCCGTGAGATGAGCCCCGGGCCGGAGGATGGGGGCCCCTCCGGCCCGGTCCCCAGCGCACCGCCGCGGTCAGCCGGCCGCGGCGGTGCTCACGGCTGGGCGGTGAGCAGCAGGTGGTGCAGTTCGGCGGCGCGGCTCGCGGCGTGCTCCTGGTAGGAGGCGGAGTCCGCCGCCCGGGGGCGCGCGATGTCGATGTCGAGGATGCGCCGCACGCTGCCGGGCCGGGTCGAGAGCACCACCACCCGGTCGGCGAGCAGCACCGCCTCCTCGATGGAGTGGGTGACCAGCACCATCGTCGTGCCTTCGACCAGGTGGATGCGCTGCAGCTCCCCGGCGAGCTCGGTACGGGTGATCGCGTCCAGCGCCGAGAACGGCTCGTCCAGCAGCAGCGCCCGCGGTTCCAGGATCAGCGATCGGCACAGGGCGGCCCGCTGCTGCATGCCGCCGGACAGTTCGGCCGGCGCGACCCGTTCGACGTCGCCGAGCCCGGCCAGCGCGAGCAGCTCGCTCGCCCTGTCTCTTATACACATCTCTGATGG
>KL571452.1:0-1104 GCA_000715855.1 Actinoplanes liguriensis | reverse complement strand
GCCGTTGCGGCGGCGGCCCGCGAACTCGACCGGCAGCAGCACGTTGTCGATGACCGAGCGCCACGGCAGCAGGGCCGGGCGCTGGAACATCAGCGGCACGTCCCGCCGGGGCCGGTTCACCTCGCCGCCGTCGACCAGCACCCGCCCGGAGGTGGGCCGCAGCAGCCCGGCGATCAGCCGCAGCAGCGTGGACTTGCCGCAGCCGGAACGGCCGAGCACGGCCACGAACTCGCCCGTCCTGATCGACAGGCTGACGTCGCGCAGCGCCGGGACAGCGCCGGTGCGGGACGCGAACGTATGCGACACGTCATCGATTTCGATCAATGATTTCCCCTAGGCTGTCGGGGTGAACGGCAAGCTCGGCGCGGTCCTGCTGCCGGCCCTCGGCGTGGCGCTGGCGATCGGCGGGTGGTGGCTGGCCACCACCGTGTTCCCGGTCAACGCGGCCCTGGTGCCCGGGCCCGGCGCGGTCCTCGACGCGTTCCGTGAGCTGCCCGGATATCTGCTCGCCCAGGCCGGGCACACCCTGGTCGAGGTGCTGCAGGGGTTCGCGGCCGCGGTCGTGGCCGGCGCGTGCATCGCGCTGGCGCTGACCGGCTCGCGCACGATCGAGCGGATGACGTTCCCACTGCTGCTGGCGCTCAACTCGGTGCCGAAGGTCGCGGTCGCGCCGCTGCTGGTGCTCTGGTTCGGCTTCGGCCGGTCGCCGAAGGTCGTCATGGTGTTCCTGGTCTGCTTCTTCCCGATCGTGATCTCGATGGTCGCCGGCCTGCGGACGACGCCGCCGGAGTTCGTCGAGCTGGCCCGGTCGTTGCAGGCGCCCGGCTGGCAGGCGTTCCTGAAGGTGCGGGTGCCCAGCGCGCTGCCGCAGGTCTTCGTCGGGCTCAAGGTCGGCATGACCCTGGCCGTGATCGGGGCGGTGATCAGCGAGTTCCAGGCCGGCACGGTCGCCGGCCTGGGGTTCGTCATCGCGGTCTCGACCGGGCAGACCGAGACGGCGATGACGTTCGCCGCGGTGGCGCTGCTCGCGCTGCTCAGCATCGGGCTCTACTACGGCCTGGTCGCGATCGAACGGGTCATGATCTGTCTCTTATACACATCTCT
>KL571451.1:51545-52535 GCA_000715855.1 Actinoplanes liguriensis | reverse complement strand
TGGTTATTCGTGCCTCATAACCACGGTGAGCAACAGCTGGCGAGAGCGACGTGCGGCGGTGACCGATCAGTGGGGGTTGGTTTTGAACTCGCTGCTCAGGGCCAGGCCGCCCGTGCAGCTCAACTCGCCCGGGGCGAGCTGGGTGTGTGACGGGTGCCAGAGTGTCACGTCGTCCGGGGCGGCGACCCGGGCGACGACGCAGTCGTACTGACTGGCGCGCAGCGCAACCCCCACGACGCCGTCCTTGGCGGCGAAGCTCTGCTGGATGGCCGGGTCGAGGTCCATTCCGGCGATCGCGGCACGGACAGCCGCCTCGTCCGGCTCGACCAACGACAACGCGCTCTGGAGACGCTCGTCGACGCCCACCAGCGACGGATCCTTGGTGACCGGCAGCGGCTCCCCGGCCGGGCAGTCGATGTCGTCGTCCCGGCTGTCCTCGTCCGGCCCCATCTGCAGCCGGAAGCAGATCGGCACGTCCGCTTCCTGGAGCACCACGCCGTCGAAGCCGCGCGCCTGACCATGACCCGTCACCCGAAGGACGAGGGTCACGCCGGTCTGCCAGTGGGTCTCCCCGGTGATGGAGAGGACTTGGACGCCGGCGTGCTGCCCGGCCGTGTGCAGGTAGTCCTCGGCCTTGGAGACGTGGTCCCGCCCGAACTGACTGACCACGCCGTCGACCTTGCTCGCCGCTTCGGGCAGCGCCGTGTGGTGGATCTGCCAGTCCGGCTGACGCTCGACGTGTTCCTGGTACCGCTTGACGCCCGCCGACGCCAGGCCCAGCACCAGAACTGTCGCGCCGAGCCCGATCCACAGTGTCCTTCGCCGCATGGGCCGGATTATGTCGCACATGATGATGGCCGGGCTCCCCCGTTGGAGTCCGGCCATCATCGTTCAGGTGTCGAGTAAGGACAGTGGGTCAGGCGATGCCGGTCCAGCCGGTGCCGATGAGGGTGCCGCTGGTGTAGGGGTGGGTGTTGTCGCCGCTGTGGG
>KL571451.1:50766-51262 GCA_000715855.1 Actinoplanes liguriensis | reverse complement strand
CGCCGCTGTGGGGGTAGAGCCAGAGGTTGCCGTCGGGGCGGGTGGCGATGATGTCGGCTTTGCCGTCGCCGGTGATGTCGGCGGCGTGGATGCGGTCGAACGACTGCCAGCCGGTCCCGACGAGAGCGCCTGCGTTGTAGGGCGTGGTGTTGTCGCCGCCGTGGACGTAAAGGTAGAGCTGTCCGTCGGGGGCGGCGGCGATGATGTCGGCTTTGCCGTCGCCGGTGACGTCGGCTGCGGTGACCTGGGTAAAGCCGGCCCAGCCGGTGCCGACGAGGCGTCCGGTGTTGTACGGGGTGCTGTTGTCACCGCCGTGGGCGTAGAGGAGAAGTGATCCGTCGGAGGCGACCGCAAGGATGTCGGCTTTGCCGTCGCCGGTGACGTCGGCTGCCGAGACGCTGCGGAACCCAGCCCACCCAGTCCCGATGAGGGTGCCGGCGTTGTAGGGCGCAGTGTTGTCTCCACCGTGGGGGTAGAGCCACAACGTCCCGTCGTT
>KL571451.1:50276-50398 GCA_000715855.1 Actinoplanes liguriensis | reverse complement strand
GACCCGGATGGTCGTGAACGACTGCCAACCGGCCCCGACCTGGTAGTTCGGGCCGTAGGGCGCGGATGCTCCGCTGTTCGGGTACAGCGCGAGACTGCCGTCACCCCGCCGGCCGATCACGT
>KL571451.1:47207-49982 GCA_000715855.1 Actinoplanes liguriensis | reverse complement strand
CCCCGGCCGCCAGCCCACCGGTCGCACTCTCCTGCACGTTGACGTACCGCATCGGCTTGTAATTGCTGAGCACCCGGCCGCTGGTCTCCGACCACTTGCGGTGCTTCGCGTACGGCTTCACCTGCTCGTAGATCCAGAAGTCGCCCCCGACCGCGCCGACCCACTTCTCGAAGAGCACCACGTGCGAGCCGTCGTTGGGGTCCGCCGGGTTGTGGTAGTTCATGAAGTCGCCCGGCTGCAGGGCGGTGAAGGCGATCGGCGTGCCGATCTCGTTCAGGTTCCCGGTCCAGTAGCTGCCGTTGGTCTTCAACGCCATGGACACGAAACCGGAGCAGTCGGTGCGGTAACCGCCGTAGTACGCGTCCTGGCTGTACGGCACCTGGGCGCTCACCCAGGTCTGCGCCCGGGTGAGGATCTCGGCGCGGGTGATCGCCGCCCCCGGGCTCACCGCTGCGGCGGCCACGGCCTGCGGGGTGGCGGTGTCGCCCTTGGCGGTGGACGCCTGCGCCGGGACGCTCAGGCTGATCGTGGCGGTGAGGGCCGCGAGAGCGATCGTCGCGCTGCGGACAAGGGTGCTGGTCATCGGTTTCTCCTCCGGGTTGGGCCGCCTCCATCGGCGGGCACCGATGACGTTCCGGGAGAGCGCCAGAGATCTTCTGCAGAAGCTCTACAACCGCGGCACAGGGCCGTAGCGGGCTTGCGCGGCGCCGGTGGCGTTCGCCCACGGCGAGTCGCCGTAGGACCAGTGCCACCACCGTCCCGGGTCGTTGAACAGCCCGGACGGGGTCAGCGCGCCGGCCAGCAGCCGCAGGCATCCGGGCGCGGCCGGGTCGACCGGATCGCCGTGGCAGCAGGGCAGTTCGGCAGGTGGGCCGCCGTCCACACGGAACAGCGTGAGATCGACGGCGCCGCCGGTGACGTGTGTGGCGTCCTGAAGGCCGTGACCGGCGACGATGACCAGCTGGATGTCGCGCGGCAGCAGGCTCTGCGCCACCACGAGCCGTTCCACCACCCCGAAACGCAGCAGCGCGGATCTGCCGGGTGGAACCATCAACGGTGCCGACGCGGCCACGTCGACCAGGGCGTCGGCTGATTCGGGGAGGGACATGGCAACTCCTGACAGCGGGTGGGCGGGCAACACACCACTGTCGAGGAGCCCACTTCAGGTTTTCTGTAGCTCAGTTGCAGAGCTCGTCGTACTCGCGGGCGCCGAACGTGCGGAACGTCCGCAGCGCCTCGGCACGGGCGGTCTCGGCGGCGGCCCGGTCTCCGCGGGCCAGCTCCAGCGCGGCGATGTCGCGCAGGGTGCGGGCACAGAACAGGGCCGCCTCCTGCCCGCGGAAGATCTCCAGCGCCGCGCTCAGCCACTTGGCGGACTCGTCGAGCCGGCCGGCGGCCAGGTCCAGCTCGCCCATCGTGCGCAGCACCATGGCCTCGCCCCATCGATCGCCGGTCGCCTGATGTTCCGCGAGGGCCTCCCCCAGCGGCTCCCGGGCCCGATGCAGAAGACCCATCCGCACGTACGTCTTTGCCAGCGCCCGCCGCGAGAAAGCGATCAGTGCGCGGTCGCCGAGCTCCTCGAAGATCGCCAGCGCCCGGTTCAGTGCCTGCTCGGCCTCGGGGAGCCGGCCCTGAGCCCGATGAGCCAGCCCGATGGTGCGCAGGGACAGCGCCTCACCGCGACGGCTGCCCGCCCGCCGGTAGGCGGCCATCGCGGCGTTCAACGCCTCGTCGGTGGCCCCGAACTCGCCGCGTTCCAGGTGGACCGAGCCGAGCACGCGGGCACAGTGCCCGGCCGCGCGGTCGTCGCCGAGCGCGCTCGCCAGCTCCGACGCCTGCTTGAGGAAGTGCACCGCCTCCGGGAGGTAGCCCTGTTCCCGGCAGGCCAGGCCGAGGGCGCTGAGCGCGCTGGCCCGGCCGCGGGCGTCGCCGAGATCGCGGAACCGTTCCGCCGCCTCGGCGAGATGCCGGCGGGCCTCGGTGAACTCGTCCTGCTCGTAGCGGAGCTGCCCGAGCTCGGCAAGCAGCACCGCCTCGGCGTGCGCGTCCCCGGCCGCGCGGGCGGCGCCGAGCGCGGCGCGGTGGGCCCGGTTCCACAGGTCGGGCACGTTGCCGAGGGCGTACCGCGAGGCGCACAGCACCGCGGCCACCGCTACGGCCTGGTCGGCGAGACCCAGTTCGGCGGCGCGTTCGACGGCCAGCACGAGGGACGTCTGCTCGACGTCGAGCCACCCGCGCGGATCGCTGACGGCGCTGCCCAGCACCTCCGGGTCGGCGTCGGCATCGGGGCGGGGCGCGATCGGCAGGACCGCGCCCGAGGTCACGTGGTCGGCGATGTGCTGCGACAGCCGGCTCAGCGCCGCCGACCAGGCTTCGACGACCCGGCGCGTGGCGGCGATCAGGGCGTCCCGGGCCTCGTGGCGTTCGGCCTGTTCGCGCGCGTAGATGCGGATGAGGTCGTGCAGCCGGTAGCGGAGCTGACCGTTGTCGTCCACGTAGGTGTAGTCGACCAGGTGGGCGTCGACGAGTTGCTCGAGGATCTGTTCGGCCGTCCGGATGTCGGTGTCCAGGGCGTACGCGAGGACCCAGGACCGGAAGTCGGACAGCCCGAGGTGGCCCAGCCAGCAGATCGCGGTGTGCGCGACCGGGTCCAGGCTGTCGAAGCTGAGCCCGATGCTCATCCGGATCTGCAGGTCACCGGCGGAGAGCTCGTCGAGCCGGCGGCGTTCGTCGCGCAGCCGGGTGGCCATCAGGGCCGCGGTCCACTGGCGGCGA
>KL571451.1:46795-46944 GCA_000715855.1 Actinoplanes liguriensis | reverse complement strand
CCGCACCGCGAGCGGCAGGTTGCCGCAGGCGGCGACGATCTCCGCGGCGGCCTGCGGAGCGGGCGCGATGCGGTCGGCCCCGGCGACCCGGGTCAGCAGGGCGGTGGCCTCCGCTGTGGAGAGCAGGTCCAGCCCGACCAGGCGGGCGC
>KL571451.1:46133-46476 GCA_000715855.1 Actinoplanes liguriensis | reverse complement strand
GATCCGGCGGCCGGCGAGCAGGGTGCGGTAGGCGTCCATCCGCTCGTCGGCGCCGTCCGGCACGGCCTGCTGCGGTTCCAGGGCGCGCAGGAAACGCCCGAGGACCTCGGCCGGTGAGGCCGGGGTGTCGGTGTTGCCGCGCAGGTCGACGTGCAGTTGCCCGTCGGGGTAGGCGTCGATGACCCGGTGGGCGACGTGGACCGCGAGCGCTGACTTGCCGACGCCGCCGGGTCCCAGCAGCGCCGCCACGGCCGGCCCGGCGGTGAGCGCCGTCTCGAGCTCCTCGATGAGCGCCTCGCGTCCGACGAAGTCGGCGGGGTCCGGCGGCAGCTGGGCCGGGCCT
>KL571451.1:45576-45896 GCA_000715855.1 Actinoplanes liguriensis | reverse complement strand
GCCGGTAGGGCCGCGACGGGGCCGGCTCCGGGCCGAGCAGAGCCGGGTCGGCGCGCAGGATCCTCTCGTGCAGGACGGTCAGCTCGGGGCCGGGTTCGATGCCGAGCTCCTCGACCAGCGCCTCGCGGGCCTCCCGGAAGACGGTGAGGGCCTCGCCGGTGCGGTCCGCCCGGTGCAGCGCGAGCATCAGCTGCCCGCGCATCGTGCTGCGGGCCGGATGCTGCCCGACCAGGACGGTCAGCTCCCCGATCAGCTCGTCGTTGCGCCCGAGCTCCAGTTCCGCGGCGATCCGGGCCTCGATCGCCGCGACCCGCTGCTCG
>KL571451.1:42671-45366 GCA_000715855.1 Actinoplanes liguriensis | reverse complement strand
GATGTGTATAAGAGACAGCGCCACAGCAGTTCCGCGGCCCGCAGAGCATTGGCCGCGTCCCGGTGACGGCCGTCGGCCGCGGCCGCGCGCCCCTGCCCGACGAGGGTGTCGAACCGGTGCCGGTCGAGGTCCTCGTCGCCGGTCCACGCCTGATATCCCGGCGCCCGGGTCACGACGATCTCGTCACCGACCGCCCGGCGCAGTGTGGACACGTACGTCTGCACCAGCGCGCGGGCGGTGCCGGGCGGGTCGTCGTCCCACAGGATGTCGATGATGCGGTCGGTCGGGACGGTCCGGCGCGGTTCCAGCAGCAGGGCGGCGAGCAGGGTGCGGATCTTGGTGCCACCGAGGTTCACCGGCTCGTCGCCGCGTACGGCCTCGACCGGTCCGAGTAGACGGAAGTGCATGTCGCTACGCCGTCACCGCCTCGATCACGAAGTAGGGCGGCTGCACCGCGGTCGCCGCGATCCGGCGCAGGCCGGCCCGCCCCAGCAGGTCGTCGAACTCGGCGAGAGTGCGCTCGCGGCTGCCGGAGGTGGCCAGCATCGCGATGTCCATCAGCGGCGCCATCCCGGTCGCGTGGTCGTCGATGACGATCTCGGTGATCACGATCCGCCCGCCCGGCCGCAGCGCCTCCCGGCAGTTCACCAGGATCTGCTCGGCGTCGTCGTCGGCCCAGTCGTGCAGGATGAACTTGAGCAGCAGGATGTCCCCTTCCGGCACCGCCTTGAAGAAGTCACCCGCCACCGCCGTGAAACGGTCCGTCAGACCCTGGGCGGCAGCCGCCGCCTGCGCGCCGGGAAGCGAATGCGGCAGGTCGAGCACGATCGCCTCGAGCCCGGGGTGTTTCGCGAGCATGGCCAGGGCGAACGACCCGTGCGCGCCACCCACGTCGACCACCGTCGTCGCGCCGGACACGTCGATCACCTCGACCGCGTCCCGGATCACCGGCGCCGACATGCTCGCCATCGCCGCCCCGAACACCGCGCCCTGGTCGGGATGCGCCGCCAGGTAGTCGAAGAACGACATGCCCAGCGCCTTGTCGGTCTGCACCTCGCCGCTGCGGATCGCCTCCGGGATCCGCGCCCAGGTCTGCCACATGGCCGGGCTGGACTGCGACGCCGCCAGGTCCCGCAGCGACATGGGCGTGTCGCGGTGCAGCACGGCGAGCGTCTCGGTGCCGGCGAAGCCCTTCCCGGTGTCCGTGACGAGCCCCAGCGACGCGCAGGCCCGCAGGAAACGCGCGGTCGCGTCCGGGTCGGAACCCTCGGCCTCGGCGATCTCGGCAGCCGTGCGTGGCCCATCGGCCAGGTGCTCGGCAAGATTCAGATCAACAGCCGCGCGTACGACCTGGGCCAGCCACGGCCCCACGATGAATCCCATGACGGTCTCATATGGACTCGAAGTCATGCCCGGAACCTAGCGCCGCCGGGGACGCGCGTCAGCCCGCCGTCAGACAGTGCGAAACCGGACCCGGTTATCGTCTGCGGCGGTGTCCCAGCTTGCCGCGTCCCTCGCCCTGCCCAGCGCCACCGGGTCCTTCGTGGGCCGGGCCGCGTTGGTGGCGGCGCTGCGCGCTGAGTTGGCACGGCCGTACACCCTGATCGTCTTGACCGGCGAAGCCGGGGTGGGCAAGACGCGCCTGGTCGCGGAGGTGCTCGCCGACTCGCCCGTGCCGGTGGTGGTGGCGCACTGTGACGACCTGCGCGAGCCGCAGCCGCTCGGGCCGCTGCTGGACGGGCTGCGGATCAAGCCGCCGCTGGTGGCCGGCCCGCCGCTGGATCCGGACGCCGATCGGGCCCGGCTGCTTCGCGCGATGGCCGCTGAGCTGCGCGAACGTGGGCCGCTCGTGGTCGCGCTGGAGGACCTGCAGATGGCCGACCAGGCGACCCTGGAACTGATCGACCACCTGGCGGCGCACCCGGTTCCCGGCCTGTCGGTGCTGATGACCATGCGGGAGACGCCCGCCGCTCGTCCTCTTCCTTCCGCGGTACGGCGGTGGACCGTCGCCGCGCTCACCCGGGACGAGGTCGGCGCCCTCGCCACCTCGCTGCTCGCCCGGCACGACGCGGGCACGGCGCCCGCCCGGTTCGTCACCCACCTGTACGAGCGGACCGCCGGCATCCCGTTCCTGGTCGAGGAGGTGATGCGCTCGCTGGTCACCGACGGCGACGTCGAGCGGATCCGGCGCCACCCCGAGGTGCTCGACGACGTGGCCGTGCCGGCGCTGCTGCGTGACGTGCTCCGGGCGCGGCTCGGCAACCTCGGCGACCACGTGCGGGAGATCCTGGGCGCGGCCGCCGCGATCGGGCCCGCCGCCGACCCGCACCCGATCGCGACGGTGCTCGGCGCCGACGACCGCACCGTCACCGCGGCGCTCGCCGAGGCCCGGGACGCCGGACTGCTGCACGAGCGCGACGGCCGGCTCTGGTTCCGGCACACGCTGGCCCGGCAGGTCGTCTACGAGCTGGTGCTGCCGGGCACCCGGCGGCTGCTGCACCTGCGCACCGCGCAACTGCTGGAGCAGCGCAAACCCCGGCCGGTGGCCCGGCTGGCGCATCACTACCGGCTGGCCGGGAACCGCGCCGACCACGTCCGCAACGCCGAGGTCGCCGCCGACCTCGCCGCGGCCCAGGGCGACGACGCGACGGCCGCCCGCTTCCTGCTGGAGACCACCGGATACCGGGACCTGCCC
>KL571451.1:42151-42479 GCA_000715855.1 Actinoplanes liguriensis | reverse complement strand
GGGCCCTGCCGCGCCCGGTGCGGGTCCGGCTCGCGGTGAAGCTGGGCCGGTCCGCGATCGAGAGCGTCGACCAGGCCGAGGCCATCCCGGTGCTGCGCCGCCTGCTCGCCGACCGCAAACTCCCGCCCGGCGCGCGCGGTGACCTGGGCCTGGCGCTCGGCCGGATGCTGCGCCAGCAGGGCGAGGCCCGCGAGGGGTACGACGAGATCGAGCGCGCCGTGCCGTACCTGCGCCAGCACGCCCGCCGGGCCCGCGCCCTCGCCGTCCTCTCCGCGCCGGACACCGTCGTCGGCCGGCACGTCCGCGAGCACCAGCGTCTGTGCACCGA
>KL571451.1:41589-41897 GCA_000715855.1 Actinoplanes liguriensis | reverse complement strand
CTGATCGCCCGGCTGTCGCTGGCGCTGGAGACCGGCGACCCGGACGCCGAGCCGGCGATCACCGCGGCGCTGGCCGGCGAGACGTTCGCCGGCTACCCCCGCGAACGTGCCCGGGCCTGCCTGAACTGGGCGCAGGGCGCGTTGCACACCGACCGGGCGGCGTTCGCGGCCCGGCTCCTGGACACCGGGCGGCGGCTGGTCGACGACGCCGACTACGAGCGCCTGCGGCCCGTGGTCGAGCTGACCGAGTTCGGCGTCGACCTGGCCGCCGGCCGCCGCGACGGGGTGCAGGCTGTCTCTTATACACA
>KL571451.1:39914-41386 GCA_000715855.1 Actinoplanes liguriensis | reverse complement strand
GCCCTCGCCGACCTGCTGATCACTACCGGTCGTGTGGCCGAGGGCCGGGCCGAGGCCCGCGCGGCCCTGGCCCTCTCCACCGCGAAGGGCCTGCCGGCCTGGGGCGCCGAAGCCGGCCGTCTCCTCCCGTCCTGACCATCAGATGCCGTTGGCCAGGAGCAGCCAGCGCACCCGCTGCACCAGGTGCGAGGGGTTGAACGGCTTGGTCATGTAGTGGTCGGCGCCGACGGTGTAGCCGAGCTGCACGTCGTTCTCCTCGGTCCGCGAGCTGAGCATGATCACCGGGATCTGGGCGGTCATCGGGTCGGAGTGCAGCTGGTAGCACACGCTCAGGCCGTCCATGCCGGGCAGGACGACGTCGAGCACGATGACGTCCGGCTGCTGCTGATGGGCCACGGTCAGCGCGCCGTTGCCGTTGTCCGCGGTGACCGTCCGGTATCCGGCCGTCTCGAGCTTGAAGGCGACCAGGTCCCGGACGTCCTCGTCGTCGTCGACGACCAGGACCGTGGCGTCGGCGACCCGCAGCGACCAGTCCGGCGCGGGGGCCTTGACCAGGGCGTGGGTCTGTTCCTGGTGCAGCGTGGTGGTCAGCGTCATGGGTTCCTCCGATGCCGTGGCGGGTGGGAGCGGCCGGATTCATCGGCGGGGCGGAGCGGTCGGCCAGGGCAATTCACGTTGCCGTACGGGTGCGCTTGTCGGGGAGGAACCGGCCACGGACGGAGCGTCGATGGGATCATGGGGCGGTGAGTGGCCGTACCTTCGGAATTTTGTCCCCTTTTGTCGGCGGGGACTACTACGGGGCGATCGTCGAGGGCATCAACACCGCCGCGGTGGCCGGCGGTGACCGGGTCATGGCGATGCAGACGCTGGACCCCGGCGCGCACAGCGCCGACCGCAGCGGGCTCCCGGAGTTCCACCGTCCGCTCGCCTGGGATCACGTGGCCGGGCTGGTCGTGCTCCCCGGGGCGGTCGGCGCCGACTACGCCGCGGCCGCGCACCGGGCCGGGCTGCCGGTCGTCATGGTGGCCCAGGACGCGGGCGACACCGGCGCCTCGGTGGTGCTCGCCGACAACCGCAGCGGCGTCCGCGAAGCGGTCGCGCACCTGATCGGACACGGCCACGAACGCATCGCGTTCGCCGGCTACCTCGCACACTTCGACCTGCGCGAACGCCACGAGGGCTACCGCGAGGGGCTGCTCGCGCACGGCATCACCCCCGACCCCGCCCTGCTGTTCGACACCGGCGACAACCACGAGAGCGGCGGCGCCGCGGTCGCGGACACGCTGATCGCGGCGGGCATGCCGGCCACCGCGATCGTGCTCGGCACCGACCGCAACGCGATGGGACTCATCGGGCGGATGCTCGCGGCCGGTCAGGACCTGCCCGGCGAACTGGCCGTGGTCGGGTTCGACGACATCGCGGACGCCGCCTACCTGCGCCCGGCGCTGTCCAGCGTCTGTCTCTTATACACA
>KL571451.1:39414-39677 GCA_000715855.1 Actinoplanes liguriensis | reverse complement strand
TGCGGATGCCCCAGTGCCGGCCTGCCGGTGTCGGAACCGCACACCCGCGACCTGTTCGGGCAGGTCCAGTACCTGCAGAGCACGCTCAACATCCAGTACGAGCTCGGGATCGCTCTGCTCGGAACACAGCAGGGCGACGCCCGTACGCTCGAATGGCTCGGATTGACGCCGGCGTCAGCCGGCTGCCTCGGCTTGTGGGACGAGGACCTGGAGAAGGACCATCTCCGGCTGGCCGGGGAGTTCCGGACCTGTCTCTTATACAC
>KL571451.1:37239-39147 GCA_000715855.1 Actinoplanes liguriensis | reverse complement strand
CAGCCGCTCGCGCGACTGGGGGATGCTCGCCGCCGTCAGCCGGATCCAGTCGGCCACCCCGCCCGGCCGCGAGACGATGAACCAGTCCGGGGCGCTGCTCGCGTCGGCGCTGGACTACCAGGTCATGATGGCCGCGCTGCGCGAACAGGAGGAACGCCTGCGGACCGCGGCGCTGCGCGACCACCTGACCGGCCTGCCGAACCGGGTGCTGCTCGAGGACCGGCTGCACCTCGCCGAAGCCCGGGCGGGGCGCGAGCCCGGCTACCGGTTCGCGGTGCTGCTGCTCGACCTCGACGGCTTCAAGGCGGTCAACGACTCGCTCGGGCACGCGGCCGGCGACGTCCTGCTGGTCGAGGTCGCCCGCCGGCTGACCACCCTGCTGCGGCGCACCGACACGGTCGCGCGGCTCGGCGGCGACGAGTTCGTCGTGCTCATCGACGGGCTGACGACGCCCGACGCGTACCAGCGGGTCTGTGACGCCATCCAGAAGACGGTCGCCGAGCCGATCGCCATCGACGGCCGCACCGTCTCGGTCGGGGTGAGCATCGGCGTCGCGGTCTCCGGCGACGGCCCGGCCGACTCCGACCACCTGCTGCGCGAGGCCGACGCCGCGATGTACCAGGCCAAGTCCGCGGGCCGCCGCCGCTGAGCCCCGTCCGGCCGGCAGATTGTCCTAGCCTTGAGGCGTGCTCGAAGCAGGCAGCCGGAGACGGAATCAGCCGGCGCCGCCCCATGTCGTCTTCGGGGTGCTGACCGACCCCGCCCGGGATCCCACTCGACCATGGCTGCTGCTCCTGGACGATGAGCGGTCACCGCGGCTGATCGACGCCCGGGAGCCGGATCTCGTCGTCTGGTCCTCCCTCTGGGAGAAGCGTCCCGACGCCCGGGTCCGATTCGACCTGACATCCGACGGCGCAGCCGGAACCGACCTGCGGTGGACCCTGCTCGTGGAGGAGCCGCTGCCGGATCCGCCGCTGCTCGGACACCTGCGCAAGCGGCTCAACCAGCTGATCAACGCCAACCTGCGCTACACGTTCGGGCAATAGTCGAGCGCCCGCCCCTGTTCGGCTCGCACGGTCGGCGGTCCTCGGGTCAGGGCAGGGTGACGACCTGAGCCGCGTACGAAAGGCCGGCGCCGAAACCCACCAGCAGCGCAGGACCCGTTATGTCGGTCAGAGCTGCCATTGCCTGCGGAATGGAGGCCGCGCCGGTGTTGCCGTTGGTGGTGATGTCGGTGGCCACCCGGACGTGCGGGCCGAGCCCCAGAGCCTTCGCCGCGACCGAGGTGATGCGCAGATTGGCCTGATGGGGGATGAAGGCCGCAAGGTCGGCCGCGGAGACGCCCGCCGCGTCCAGCGCGCGCGTGGCCACGTCCGGAATGACGGACGTCGCCCAGCGGAACACCTCCGGGCCCGCCATCCGCAGAATGCCCGCCTCGTCATACCGCAACAGCTCGCTCTGGGAGCCGTCGGCGCCCCACACCACCGGGCCGATGCCGCACGTCTGCGCCGGACCGACCACCACCGCGCCCGCGCCGTCACCGAAGAGAAACGCCGTGCCACGGTCCCGCTCGTCGATGATGTCGGTCATGCGCTCGACACCGACCAGGACCACGTGGCCGGCCGCGCCGCTGCGGACGAGCGCGTCAGCGGTCGCAAGCGCGTACGGGAATCCGGCACACGCCGCCCCCAGATCCATCGCGGCGGCAGCGGTGGCGCCCAGTGCGGCCGCCACCAGGGGTGCCACGGTGGTCGCGCGCCCGCGGTGCGACATCGTCGCCACCAGAACCGCCGAGACGTCCTGCGGGTCGACCCCCGCGCCGGCGAGAGCCTTGGACGCGGCCGCCGTGGCCATCATGACCAGGTCCTCGTCGAGTGCGGCGCGCCGCCGCGACTCGATGCCGCAGCG
>KL571451.1:34553-37044 GCA_000715855.1 Actinoplanes liguriensis | reverse complement strand
TAAGAGACAGGATCAGGGCCGCGACGGAGTCGTTACCCACCTCGGTCCGGGGGCGGTACGCGGCGACGCTCAGGATCCGCGACCCCGGGTGACCGGCGCGGCGCTGCAAAGGGTTGACCATGGCCAGCATCAAAGCATGCCAGTCTGGGTGGACTCTTGTTACTTTGTTCCTCGCCGGTAACCACGCATCCGCGCAAGCGAATCCGCGCCGATGCCATCGGTATCGGTAGATCAGTGCGTTTCCTCGTCATGCCTCGCCCGACGAGGTCTCAGGACCGCCGCGATCGCCGTGAAGACCAGCCCGACGACCACGGCTACCACTATTGAGGCAAGCAGAGAACACCTCATCATGCCCGGTCAGGCCGCTGGCACCCGGCAGTTGATCCCGCTGCTCGAGCAGGTCCGCGTGCCCCGGCCCGGCGGCGTGGGCCGGCTCCGTACCCGGCCCGCATCGGTCACCGGCGACAAGGCGCCGGCGAGACCGATGAGTGCGGGTTGGATCGGGGCCACGTCGGTGCCGGTGTGTTGTCGAGGTCGGCCTGGTATCAGCTCATATGACGGTTGAACCAGCCGAGGACACGCTCGGGGTTCTGGGCGAAGTGGCGGTAGCCGTCCCAGCGGCGGGTGGTGCCCTCGATCCAGAACAGATCTTTCTCGGCCGGGATGTTGTCGTAAATGGCTTGGACATCGTCCGGCCGGGTGAGGACATCGTCGCGTACCTGGTAGAGCAGCGTAGGAACGTTGACGCTGCGGGCGGCCTCGACCGGGGACATGTCGTCGAGCCAAAGCCCGGTCTGGAGCCGAACCTGCTGCTCCAGCTTGTCGATGTACCGGGCCGGGATGCCGGCCGCGGCCAGCGACTGCTCCATGGTCACCCGTGGCGACAACGGCTGCGGTGCGACCATGGCCCGGACGCTTTCGAACGCGGCCGGCTCCGCCCGCATGGCAAACATGGTCGCGTTGGCACCCATGCACCGGCTGAACAAACCCAGGGTCATGTTTCGCAGATCGGTGCGGCTGCGGACGTACGCCAGGGAGCCCAGCACGTCGCGGGCCTCGTAGACGCCGGCGGAGATGACGCCGCCGTTGGCGGAGCCGCTTTCACCGAGATTGCGCAGGTCGTACGCGAGGACGTGATATCCGGCGTCGTGCAGGATCTTGTAGTCGGGGATGAAGTCGACCTCGTTGTCGTTTCCGGACGGTGCCCATATCGACTTCCATGGCTCGAGGTGCGCCGGGAGACCGGAACGGCTGAACCACAGCGGGTGGTTGGCGATGATCAGCTTGTCAGAGCCCGGAGCGGGGATGTACCAGCCCTCCAGCGGCACACCGTCTCGGGACGGGAAGGTGATCTCTTGGAAGTCGAGGCCGGCCTCGGCCGGGCTGTGCCACACAGGGGAGCGCAGCGTGGCGCCGAAGGCCGAAGCGTAGCCGCCGATGAACTGCTCGATCTGCTCAGCGGTCAGAGCCACGGCCGCAGGGGTATCTGTCATGCGAACGACTGTCCGGGCCGTAGCCGCACGCGGGAAGGCCGCGCTGCTCATGGTGGTCGCGACCATAGGAGTCACGCACCTACCCGGACCTGTGGCAGGCCTACTTAACCTGGGGGGATGCGGGAGGGTAATGCGCTCGGCGACTTCCTACGCGCCCGTCGTGAGCACACCGGTCCGGGCAGCGTCGGCCTGCCGGTCGGCGGGCCGCGACGAGGTGGCAGTTCTGGCCGGCGTGAGCACCGATTACTACGTACGTCTGGAGCAGGGCCGTGAACGGCATCCGTCGGCCGAGGTGATCACCGCCCTGGCGCGCGTTTTCCATTTGGACGACGATGCTTTGGCGCACCTGCGCAGGCTCGCCGAGCCGCAGTGCTCGCCCGCGGGATCCGACCGGGTCGGCCCGGGCCTGCTGGCCCTGCTGGAGCATTGGCACGACACCCCGGCGATCGTGCAGAACCGGTACGGCGACGTTCTCGCCTGCACCGGCCTGGCGCTCGCCATCCATCCGAGCCTGGCTCACGACCGGAACCTCGTACGGCTGCTGTTCCTTGATCCGGCCGAACAGGCACTCTTTCCCGATTGGGAAGCCCAGGCCCAGCAGGGGGGTGGCATGGTTGCGCGCCGATGCTGACCCCGGCAGCGCCCGGCTCGCGGCACTGGTGGGTGAGCTCAGTTTGAGAAGTCCCGCCTTCGCCCGGCTCTGGGCCCGCCACGACGTCAGCGTCAAGTCCCGGGGCCGTAAACGGTTCACGCATCCGATCGTGGGCACATTTACCGTCGACTTCGAAACCTTTCGGGTCAACGCGGAGGCCGGACAGTCGCTGACCGTCTATCACACGGCAGCCGGAACGAGCGATTCCGATGCGCTCAGGCTGCTCGCCAGCCATGCGGCCACTCCGCCCGCCGATCGGGTCGGCACGCCGCGCGATGTCATCGTCGTCGACCGCCTGTTCTGATCTCCGGCCGCACCATCGGATGGGCGGCCGCCGGCACGGCGG
>KL571451.1:32253-34370 GCA_000715855.1 Actinoplanes liguriensis | reverse complement strand
GGCGCGGTCCAGCCGGTAGCTCGGATCCACTCGGCCAGGTTCAGGGTGGCCGGCTCGATCGAGCGCACCGCCGCGAGGTCCGAAGGGTATTCCGCCGCCTCCGCGAACTGGCGGAACATGGCCTGGTCGAGGTCGTTGGGAAGCACGCTCAACGGGAGGGCCTCGTACCGTGCCGGGAGCCCGACGCGCGCGCCGAACGCCGCCGCGATCTGGGGACCCGTCAGCTCGTCGGCGACGAGATCGACGGCTCCGCCGGGCACCTTCCCGGTGTCGAGCAGGAGCGCCGCGGCGACCCGGCCGATGTCCCTTACCGAGATCATCTTCAGGGCGACGTCCTCCGGCAGCGGCAGCCTCAGCACGATCTTCCCGTGCTCCAGGCTCGGTGCCATCACGGTGGCGAAGTTCTCCATGAAGGCGGTTGCGCGAGCCATCACGGCCCTCAGACCGGACTTCCGCAGGTATTCCTCGATCCGGTGCTTCGAGTCGTGGTGCGGCACACCCCGCTCCCGATCCGCTCCGAAGACCGAGTTGAACACGACGTGGGGGACACCTGCCTCGACTGCCGCGTCGACGAGCGTGGTACCGATGCGGATCTCCGCCTCGACCTCTGCGAGGCTGTTCGCCTCCGGGGTCATGAAGTAGAACCCCCCGACCGTCGCCAGCGCGGCGGCCAGTGACGCCGGGTCGTCGACGCGGATGGCCGCCAGCTCGACGCCGCGAGCGGCCAGCGCCCGAGCCCGGTCGGACTGCGGGTCGCGGACCAGAGCCCGCACCCGCGCCTGGCGGTCCAGCAGCGCGTCGACCACCGCCCCGCCCTGTTGCCCCGTCGCGCCGAAGACGGCGATCGTGCCGGTCGTCTGCGTGCTCACCGCTGCCACCCCTTCACTGGTTCATGCATGGTCTCCACGATGCGACCTGCGGCACCAGGCGCACCACCGGCATCACGCCAGGTTTTACCGAAAACCCGCCAGGGGCGGGTAGCCTCGGTCGCATGTACGACCCCAGCGACGAGTCGAGCTCCTGCATCGACGAGGCGCCGTTGTCGGCGCAGATGGCCCATGGTGCCGACGTGGCCGCGCACTTCCACGACCACGGTCAGCTCCGCTACGCCGCGCGTGGGGCCCTGGTCACCACCACCCAGGTGGGCACCTGGGTGGCGCCGGCAAGCCGGATCATGTGGGTGCCGCCCTTCGCGGTGCACAGCAGCAAGGCGTACGGCGAGACGGACATCCGGGTGCTGTCGCTGCCGGTGACGCTGACCGGGCAGCTGCCGGCCGAGCCGTCGGTCTTCGTGGCGAGCGCGTTGCTGCGCGAGGCCTACATGGCGCTGATGAGCGAGGGCGAACCGCTGGAAAGCCCCCGTGCGCGGCTGCTGATCGACGTCGTATTCGCCGAGCTCGCCCGCGCCGCACAGGAGCCGCTGCGCCTCCCGGAGCCGCGAGACCGGCGCCTCAAGGCGGTCACCGACCTGCTCCACGTGGACCCGGCAAGCCCGGCGACCCTGGCCGAGCTGGGCCACCGCACCGGCGCCAGCGAACGCACCCTGAGCCGACTGTTCGCCGGCGAGTTGTCGATGAGCTTCCACCAGTGGCGCACCCTGCTGCGCATCCAACGGGCGCTGATCGAGCTCAGCGACGGTGCCTCGGTCACCGACACGGCGATCCGGCTGGGCTGGGCCAACCCCAGCAGCTTCATCGACGCCTTCACCGAGCTGGTCGGTCAGACACCCGGGGGCTATCGCTCGTCGGCTCGGTCCTCCCGCAACTCCCTTGGTGAGAGGTCGGCGTGAAGCCGTAGTTCCGGGCGGAACATCGGTGGCGGCCCAACGACCCTGAAAGAGTGGCTCCCTCCGGCGCCGCCTCCCAGAGCTCCTCGCAAGGACCGACGGCCTCGGCCGGTGCGACGCTGGGCGACCTCATCGTCCAGTCGCTGACGCGGCACAGCTCGTCGGAAGCGTTCGTCGCGACCGCCCGAGGCCGACCCTCGGCAATCCGTACTGCGATCACCTTGAGTGACGCCCGCACGTCTTCTCGGCGGCGGATCCGGATGCCGCGCCGGCGTGAGGCCCCAGCTGGCACTCACGGTCGAATTTCTGCCCGATGATCACCGTGAGCGCC
>KL571451.1:30024-32023 GCA_000715855.1 Actinoplanes liguriensis | reverse complement strand
GCGCCAGCCGGGCCGGGACGTCCGCTCATCGGCTATGAGCGTTAATCGTGGATCCGGTACCGGCCGAAGTCTGCCCCGATGACTGGTCGGAAGCCACGAGCATGTGGTGGCCAGGGGTGTCTGGAGGGGGCTGGCTACACCACGGGTCCGGATGCGGGGGCCATGGTTCGTCGATGATCGCGAATTTACGTTGAAGGTGCCGCACAGGCGGCAACAACGTGAGGAGTCGCAGCCATGACCGACCTGATCCGGCGCGGCAAGTGGTGGACCGTAGTGCTCTGGCTGCTGATCGTGGCCGCCGCCCTGCCGCTCGCCGGCAAGCTCGACGGCCTGCGCGTGGACACCGTCGTGGCCGAGATGCCGCGTGGCGCACCCGCTACCAGGGTTGCCGAGCTCGCCGGGCGCTTTCCCGACGGGGGTGTCGAGGCGGCGATCGTCGTCTACCAGCGTGACTCCGGCCTGACCCCGCAAGATCAGATCAAAATCACCAAGGACCAGCGCGCGTACGGCGGTGACCCCGTGACGTCCGCCGACGGAAAGGCCGCGTTCCTGGTCGTCCCCCTCGCGGCTGATCGGTCGACGCTGGTGGAGACGGCCCGCGCCGTACGGGAAAACGTGGTTCTGGATTCTCCTGAGGGTCTGACCGTGAAACTGACCGGCCCGGCGGGTGCGGCGCTCGACGCGGCCGACGCGAAGGAGTCCACCGACAGGACGGTCACGCTGTTCCCGGCGCTGCTGGTGATTCTCGGCCGGTGGGTGTTCTGGCCGCTGATCCCGCGCGTCGGGGCGAGCCGCGGCGGGACGAAGGTCGCCGGCCGCTGGATCGCCCGGCGCCCCCGGCTGGTGTGGATGGGAGATCGGGATCCTGGTGGCGGTGGCGGTGCTGCTCGACGCGATGCTGGTGCGGCTGATCCTGGTGCCGGCGCTGGCCCTGGATCTGGGCCGCTGGTTCTGGTGGCCGGGCCGTCCTGGCGGTTCGCCGCGGCCTCCGGTTCCCGTCTCGCCGTCCGCTCCGGCCGAGATCCCGGCGTAGCTCGCGAGGAAAGCAGTGCCAGGACACCGTGGGTCTCGGGGCGAACCACACGGATCAGGTTCGCTCCGAGACCCGCGGGTCTCGGGGAGAGCTCCGCGGTCAGGTCCGGCCGTCGCGCTCCTGTGCGCGGCTCAACGATTTCCGGTGCGGCACCCAGTTCGCCAGCCGCACCGGGAAACCCTCCCGCTCCAGCCGCCGCACCACCTCCGGATCGTCGTCGACGACCACCGCGATCGTGCCCTCCAGCGCCAACCGCCGTACGCGGAAAGTCTTGTAGTCCTTGGCCGGACGCCGATCGTGATCGGATCGCATCAGCAGCCGCCCGGCCGGGAGATCGTGCTCCTCGAACCAGCGTTCGGTGACGGCGCGCAGCCGCTCGGGCCGCCCGGTGAGCCAGATCAGCTCGTGGTCGGCGGCGTACTCCTGGACGAGGTCGACCCCGGGCCGCAGCGCCGGATCCCGCCCGGCCGCCGCGAAGAACGCCGCCCAGTTCTTCGGCCGTTTCTCGATGTGCCGCAGCCGATGGCGGACGTCGGCGACGACCCCGTCCACGTCGAAGACCGCGATGGGCAGGGGAGCGCTCAGCGCACACCGCCCATCAACCGCGAGATGGGACGGCTGCCCGCTGCGAGCGCGAGTCCGAGAATGATCGCCACGGCGCCGAGGATACCGAAGTACGCCGTCTCATGATCGGCGCTGTAGTACCCGGCGAGCGTGCCGGACGCCGCGGTGCCCAGCGCGATGGAGAGGAAGAACAGCGCGACCATCTGGGTCCGGAAGACGTGCGGCGCCAGCTTGGTGGTCAACGACAGCCCGACCGGCGAGAGCAGCAGCTCGGCGATCGTGAACACCAGCAGGATCCCGGAGAGGGCGAGCAGCGGCGTGCTGTTCGGACCGCCCCCGGCGAACGGCAGGAACAGCAGAAATGCCAGGCCCATCACGACCGTACCGGCGGCGAATTTGATC
>KL571451.1:29358-29769 GCA_000715855.1 Actinoplanes liguriensis | reverse complement strand
GTGTATAAGAGACAGACGCCGGAGAGCACGATGATGAAGACCGGATTGATCGACTGCACCCAGGAGACCGGCATCTCCCAGCCGCCGAGATCGCGGTCGAGCCGCTCGTCGGAGTAGATCGTGACCACCGTGAACTGCTGCTGGTAGAGCGACCAGAACGCGGCGCTGGCCAGGAACATCGGGATGAACGCGAACACCCGCCGACGCTCCACCGGGGTGATCCGATGACTGGTAAGGATCACGATGAAGTACGCGACGGCGGCCGCGATGCTGAGCACCACGACGACCGTGGAGAGCCGGTCCGCGGACAGCCACGTCAGCGCGGAGACCACCACGATCACGACGCCGGCGGCGAACAACCCCGCGAACACCGGCCACTGCTTGCGGGGCAGCGGGTTCGGCACCTCGCGG
>KL571451.1:26757-29135 GCA_000715855.1 Actinoplanes liguriensis | reverse complement strand
TACTGGACGAGCCCGATCGCCATGCCGATCGCGGCCAGCCCGAACCCGTAGTGGAACCCGGCGTTCTCCTGCAGCAGCCCGGTGAGCAGCGGCCCGGCCAGCGCGCCGAGGTTGATGCCCAGGTAGAACAGGGAGAACCCGGCGTCGCGGCGTTCGTCGTGCTCGTCGTAGAGGGTGCCGACCAGCGAGGTCGCGTTCGCCTTCACGCCGCCGCTGCCGATCGCGACCAGCACCAGGCCGGCGCCGACGCCGTACAGCCCGGGCAGCACGGCGAGCGCGATGTGCCCGAGCATCACCAGCACCGCGCTCAGGAACAGCACCCGTTCCGAGCCGAGCAGCCGGTCCGCGACCCACGCGCCGAGCACCGTGGACAGGTAGACGGCACCGCCGTACGCGCCGACGATGCTCGTCGCCGCGCCCTGGTCGATGCCGAGCCCGCCCTCGGCCGCCGAGTAGTACAGGTAGATCAGCAGGATGCCCTGCATGCCGTAGAACGAGAACCGTTCCCACAGCTCCACCCCGAACAGGTTGGCCAGCGGGCGCGGCTGGCCGAAGAACGTCTTGTCGGATCGCGCGACGGGCTCTGCACTGGCCATGGCATCGGATACCCGGTGGCGCCCGCGGACAACCGCGCCGACGATGAGCGGATGGATGTCGCTGGATTCGTGCGAGACGGTTACACCGTGGTGCGTGGCGCGTTCGATGCGGACACCGCCGCCGGCTGCCGCGACCTGATCTGGGCCGATTTGAGTTCCCGAGGGGTACGGCCGGACGAGCCGGACACCTGGCCACCGCTCGTGCGGATCAACACTCCCGCCGGTGAGCCGTTCCGGGCCGCGGCGGCGTCCCCGGCGCTGCGGGCGGCATACGACCTGCTGATCGGCCCCGACCGCTGGGCCGCGAACCCGGACGTGGGCGGCACGGTGCCGGTCCGGTTCCCGTCCGAGGAGTTCCCGGGCGAGGTCGGCTGGCACATCGAGGGCTCGTGGTGGGGCGGCGACACCTGGTGGTCGAACGTCCGCTCGAAGGACCGCGGCCTGCTTGCCCTGTTCCTGTTCTCCGACGTCGGCCCGGACGACGCCCCGACCAAGCTGATCCTGGGCTCCCATCGCTATGCCGCCGCGGCGCTGGCGACCAAGGGTGAGTCCGGCATGCCGGGCGGCGACCTTGCCGGGCTGCTACGCCCGTCGACGTTCTGCCGCACGACGGCCGACGCGATCGGCCTGGCCGGCGACGTCTACCTGTGTCACCCGTTCATCGTCCACACCGCGACCTGGCCCCACCGCGGCACCGAGCCCCGGATGATGGCCCAGCCCGCGATCTGGACCGAAGGCTTCGCCCTCGACGGCACCGACCCGTCCCCGGTGGCCCGGGCGATCGTCGAAGGCCTCACCGACCCGAGTCAGCTCCGTCCCGCTGATTGACCCTGGCGAGGATCAGGTCGGCGAGCCGCTCCGGGAGGCCGGGGGAGCAGTAGACGTGGCCCATGCCCTCGACGATCTTCAGGTCGGCGCCCGGGATGGCGGCGGCCAGGGCCTCGCCGTGCGGCAGGGGCAGCATCGGGTCCTGGTCGCCGTGCACGACGGTGGTCGGAGCGGTGATCGCCGACAGGGGAACGCGCAGGTCCGGGCTCATCCGGTCGCAGGCCGGGAAGTGGTGGGCCGCGGCGGACGGGTCGGTCGCCCGGGCCCAGCAGCGTTCGAGCATCGCCCGGGCGCCCTGCTCGTCGAAGGGCAGCACGTCACCGTTCATGATCCTGAACAGCTCCACGTCGGACTCCACCCCGGGCGGGCCGGCCTCGCGGTTCCGCAGGTGGGGCGCCATCGGCGGCAGGTCGCCCGGCCAGGGGTCGAGGCCCATCGGCGTGGACGAGAGCAGGGTGAGCGAACGCACCCGGGCCGGCTCGTGCACGGCCATCCACTGCGCGATGACGCCGCCCATCGATGCTCCGGCCACGTGGGCGGCCGGCAGCGCGTAACCGTCGAGGACGGCCACGGCGTCGGTGGACAGGTCGGTCAGGCTGTACGGATGCCGCTCGAAGTCGACGATGCCGGACCGCCCGGTGTCCCGATGGTCGTACCGGATCACCTGCAGCCCGCCGGCGACGAGCCGGTCGACCAGTGCGTCGGGCCAGGTGTAGCCCTGCGCCGCGGAACCCGCGATCAGGAGCACGGCGGGACTGCCGGGATCCCCGGCCCGCTCGGTCCAGAGGCGCAGCGAGCGGGCGGTGGTCACGAAGGTCATCATCGGTCCAGGTAGGCGAGGACGGCCAGCACACGGCGGTGGTCGTCGGTGGACTGGGGCAGACCGGGCATCTCGGCGCGGGCCGCGACCGCCGCGCGCAGGCCCTCGTCGGTGAACGACGGCGGCAGCCGCAC
>KL571451.1:25761-26504 GCA_000715855.1 Actinoplanes liguriensis | reverse complement strand
CACGTCGACAACGGCGACATCCGGCCGGTGCTCGCGCAGCGCGGCGAGCAACTGCGTGCCGTCCTCCACCGCCGCGACGACCTCGCACCGGTAGAGCGAGAGCATGTGGGTCAGCCCGTCCCGCAGCAGTGCCTGGTCCTCGGCGATCACGACCCGCACGGGACCTCCATGTGCACCACGGTCGGCCCGCCGATCGGGCTGGTGACGGTGAGACTACCGTCGAAAACGGACAGTCGCCGCTCAATACCCCGCAGGCCGCTGCCCGCCCCGACCCGCGCGCCGCCGCGCCCGTCGTCGGCGACGCTGACGATCAAGGTCGATCCGTCGTGCGTGACGGTGGCGGTCACCAGCGTCGCGCCGCTGTGCTTGATCGCGTTCGTCAGGGCCTCGGCGAAGACGAAGTAGCCCGCCGACTCGATCGCCGGTGGCAGCCGGCCGGGCACCCGCAGGTCGAGCGTGACCGGGATGGCGCTGTTCACCGCGAGGGCCTCGACCGCGCCGGGCAGGCCACGGTCGGCCAGCACCGGCGGGTGGATGCCGCGGACCAGGTCGCGCAACTCGCCGAGCACCGCACCGGCGCTGCCCTTGGCGTCGTTCACCATCCGGCGGGCCAGCTCGGGGTCCTCGGCCATCAGGTCCTCGGCGATGCCGAGCTTCATGGCCAGCGACACCAGCGTGACCTGCGGGCCGTCGTGCAGGTCGCGCTCGATGCGGCGCAGCTCGGCCGCGGACGAGTCGACCGC
>KL571451.1:20661-25576 GCA_000715855.1 Actinoplanes liguriensis | reverse complement strand
ACCGCGTCCTCCCGGCTGGCGGTGAGCCGGCCGACCCGGTTGCGCAGGCGCTGCGCCTCGGTCGGGGCGAGCAGCGCGGCGGCGGCCCGGGCACGCAGCCGGTTGAGCAGGCCGGGCACTAACCACGCCGCCGCGCCGACGATCGGGGCGGCCAGCGCGGTCAGCCAGGCCAGCTTCTGACTGTCGATCTCGTAGATCAGCGGGGTGAAGACGCCGGGCGGGGCGAACGGCTCGATCAGCGGCGCGAACAGGCACTCCAGCGCGCCGATCCAGAGAGCGGCGGAGATCGCGGCGCCCGCGACCCCCGAGCGGGAAACTCGCCGACAGCCAGGCCAGGTCACGCCAGGTCGCGGACTCGCCGCGCGCCGGTATGCCCTGGTAGGGGGAGTCGACGGCCGCGCCGAGGACCTGGGACGCGCGGCGCCGGTGCCAGCCGGCCAGCCGGCGATCCAGCCGGATCATGGCGAGCGCCGCCGGACGCAGGGGCAGGCTCAGCACCGTCCCCAAAGAGAGGGGTAAGCCGGCCAGGCCGGCGAGGCCGTCGGTGATCGCGCGGAGCAGGTCCTTCAGCGCTCTGTTCATGATGGACAGCCTAAAAGCGCAGGCCGCGACGTTCGATAGCGCAGAGGTGAGGGTTCATGGTGGTGCTGGGTTCACTATCGCTCGCGTCACATCCGTGATCCCGGGCCGATCCGGCCCGTCGTGCGATGCATGACCAGCACCGTTACCTACGGCGACGTGCGGACGGTCGAGGTGCACTTCGACGACCTCGACAGCTTCCGGACGCTGTATCACCCGCGCTACATCACCCTGGTCGACCGTGCGATCAGCCAGTATTGGGCTGCCAAGGGCTACCTGAACCACACCGAAGGCAGCTCACCCGACTCGTTCCAGTTCATCCGGTCCGTGGAGATCGAGTACGAGCGGCCGATCCGCGACTACGGTCACGTGCTGGTCCACTTCTGGGTCGAGAAGATCGGCACGACCAGCCTGAAGTACGGCTTCCGGCTGCTCTCCGAGAACGGCGCGCACGTGCACGCGCACGGCAGCCGGGTCATGGTCCGCTTCGACCCGGCGACCCAGCGCCCCACCTCGTGGACCGATCAGGCGCGCGGGGACCTGGAGCAACTACTCGGCCCGGCCTGGCAGAGCTTCGGTGACCGGGCCGGATGCGTCCCCGAGGTGGCGGGAAGGTCGTTCGCCGGCCCGGTCAGGGCGCGGGCGGCCGTAAACTGCACAACCACGTTAATGTGGAGAAACACTGCATGTTGCAGCTTAGGCCCACATATTGATCCAGCCGCGCCATTGCCCGACTGAGGTTTCAGTTTCGCCTGCGGCGTGTAGGTGTGCGATAACTGGACGATGGCTAGTGGGGCAGAGGTTCCAGTCGGCAAGGCGGCCGCAAAAGCTACCACCAAATTGATCAACTCTGTTCGGACCTGGCAGTACCGCCAGCGACTCCGCCGCGATGCGCGGCCGTTCATCTCGCCTAGCGTGACAAGTCGTCTTCTGCACGAGCTGACGGACGATGAGGCGTCCCGGTTGGACGAATATCTGGATTCGCCTGATCTGGAGGAGATAGCCGTCCAGCTGGCTGTCGCCCGCATGCTCCGCGACGAAAAGGAAGACGAGGTCAGGGCTGTCGTAAGGGAGCAGATACGGCAGGGCCTCAGAAATTTTGTTCAGCTCTCTCCCGGCTTCGCGACACCCCTGAGCGATGCAATTTATGAGGGCGTTGTCGTCGCAACACAGAAGATTCCTCTGAGCGACGTGGGCGCGCGGCACCTCGGTGATGAGGTGACGGCCGCTGTGCTGGGGCAGCTTGCCCTGCAGGGTGCCCGCAACGGAGCGCTTCTGCGGGACATCGGGGACATTGCCGAGTGCCGGCGGTTCGCGGTTCGGCTGAGGTCGCAGGTTGCGAATCTGCACGACGGAATTCGAATGCCTCATCTGGGCGTGCGTCGAATTGTTTCGTACGAAGAGATTCATGTCCGGCCGCGGCTGGTCGGTCAGGCCTTCGGGGAGGTCGGCGCCGATGAGATAGTTTCAAAAGCGCATCGCGTGGTGGTGCTGGGAGATCCGGGTGCGGGCAAGTCGACCTTGGCTGCAAAGATGGCGTACGACATAGCTGTCGATCACATCGATACCTTGAAGAAAAGGGTTCCCTTCCTGGTCATCCTCAAGAGCTTCATTGCCTCCTTCACTGCCGGTGGGCGATCGATCCTGCAGTATCTGGAGGATCTGTGTCGCGATCCGTACAATCTGGAGCCGCTGGAGAAGTCGATAGAGTATTTGCTGAGGAACGGCCGGGCCGTCGTCATATTCGATGGCTTGGACGAGTTGGGCGACCCGGCCCTGCGTGCGCGCGTGGTCCAGCTCGTCGAGGGCTTCTCCTATGAGTACCCGCTCGTTCCCATCATGGTCACCTCCAGGAGGATCGGCTACGACGCGGCTCCGCTGGACAGCGATGCCTATGCCGTTTTCGGGCTCGAGCCGTTCAGTGACGAACAGGTTGCCGCGTACACGGCAAAATGGTTTGCTCTGGAGGAGTATTCGGCAACCTTGGCCGACAGCTTCATGCGAGAGAGCGCGATCGCGTCCGACATTCGTAGAAACCCTTTGATGCTGGCGCTGCTGTGCGCCATGTACTCCATGCAGAACTACATCCCGCGGAATCTTGCCCAGGTGTATGAGCGGTGCGCGCTCATGCTGTTCGAGCAGTGGGACGACTTTCGTGGGATCAAGCTTCCGATGCGGTTCCAGGGTCACCTTCGCGGGGCCGTTCAGTATCTGGCATGGAAGCAGCTCACTGATCAAGCCGTAGGAACTGCGACCCCTGCGAAGAAAATCCATCGCCTGATCGCCGGCTATCTGAATCATAAAGGTATCGATCAGGACACGTCGGACGAGATGGCTGGAGGGTTTCTCGACTTCTGTACCGGCCGGCCGTGGGTTCTTGCCGAGTTGGGCAGCACGATTCTTGAACCGCGATATGGATTCAGTCATCGGAGTTTCCTGGAATATTTCGCGGCGGAGTACATCGTCAGAACGCATCGCAACGGCGAATCTCTCTGGGCGGAGATCGAACCGCATGTCGTCGGCGGCAGCTGGGAGCTTGTCGGCCAGATAGCGTTGCAGTTGTTCGACAGGAACGTGGACGACGGTGCCGAAGAGGTCTTGCAGGCGCTACTGCATTCCGGTCAGGTCCAATCCGGGCAGACAAGGATCGCTGCCGCAACCTTCGCGGCCCGCTCGTTGGCTCACGTGACCATTACACCGAGGTTGTCCGTGCCGCTCGTCGATGAGGCGATCCGCTGTTGCGGCAGGTCGTCCCGGTCTTTCCGATTCACCGTGTCTGATTCGTCGTCATGGAGTGATCCAGGTTGCTACGGGCCGCTCATGGAGATCATCAACAGGTCGTCGGAGACGAACACCAGGCATGTGCAGGATGCGATAGTGCAGTGCCTTGTCGCGGGCCTCTCCGAGCGGCGCGAGTTCTGCGGATATCTTGTACGGCAGTTCTATGCTCTCGGATTCAATCCGTCCGGATTCCCGAGGTCTGATTGGGAGGCTGTGCGCGGCCAGATGGCGCTGCTGGTCGAGGGGATGAGGGGAGATCCCCTATGGCGGGACGCCCTCGGGTATCTGGCCTCTCACCCGGACCCGGCATCCTTTTATCGCGGCGAATTATTCTTCGACACCCATGACAGCCCGATCGCGCTCGCCAGTATCTCGCCCGACGATGCAGAGGTGGAGGTGCGCGGAATTCCTGCGCCGAAGCAGATCAGGACATCGTTGCTCGGTTCTCCCGTTCCGTGGATACGGAAGTCGGAGTGGAACAGCACTATTCGTAGTGAGTCCACCGATTCCTGGAAGTTGCTGGCTCGACGCGTTCGGTGGCCCAGGGCGCAGTCCAAGAGATCTGACGTGGCAATCATAATCTTGCCGTATCTGGAGGAGGCTGCCGGCCAGGCGCAAGGGCCAAGTGGTTTCTTTCGGCCGTCGAGCCCCGAGTTCAAGCAAATGATTCGCAACAGGCGCAGGAGAGTCTCCGAGATCACTCCACAGTTCGATGGTCTTGACAGCGAGGCGCTTGAGTTCATCAAAGGGTGGTGCCGCGGGGAGATCTCAGTGCTGGGTTGACGGCTCCGGCCGGCCCGTAAACCTTAAAAGGCCTGGTCGGCGAGGTCGCGGCGGCTGGTGATGTGCAGCTTGGCGAAGATCTTGCGCAGGTGCCACTCGACCGTGCGGGTGCTCAGGAACAGCTCGGCGCCGATCTGGACGTTCGACTGGCCGGCGCGCGCCCGCACGGCGATCTCGTGCTCGCGGGTGGTGAACTCCACCGGCACGGGCGTCGTGACCGGCCGGGGCGCGACGCCGGCCGCGGTCAGGGCACGGTCCGCGCGGGCGGTGAACGCCTCCGCCCCGAACCGGGTGAACAGGTCGCGGGCGGCGAGCAGCTGGGCCCGCGCGTCGGTGACACGGTCGTCGCGGTGCAGCTTCTCGCCGTACAGCAAATGGGCTCTTGCCAGCAGGACCGCGGCACGGCTCGCGGCCAGGTGATCGACCGCCTCGCGGAAGCGGGTCTCCGAGCCGGTGACCAGGGCACGGCAGAGGGCGTCCACGCCGAGCGCCCACGGGGTGCCACTCGGCCCGGTCCGCGCGGTCAGCCGCTCCAGCGCCGCCTGCGCCCCGGCCTGATCACCGCTGAGCGCGCACGCCTCGACCAGCTCGACCAGGCCGAGGTTCGCGATCCCGGTCTCCTCCGGCGAGGCGGTCGCGAGCAGGGCCGCGTCCCGGGCTTCCGCGTGCGCGCCGAGCGCGTTGTGCAGGTGGGCGTGGCAGACGTGGGCGGTGGTCACGCCGACGCCGACGCGCTGGCTGGTGCACGCGTCGAGGACCGCGCGGATCAGCG
>KL571451.1:19922-20436 GCA_000715855.1 Actinoplanes liguriensis | reverse complement strand
TGTATAAGAGACAGAGGTGGCGACGAGCATCCGCCCGAATGCCGGCCGGATCAGCCCGCTGGCCTGCCCGGCCGCGTGCACCTGCTCGGCGATCGTCGCGGCCTGCGCGATCGCGCCCTCGTGCAGCAGCGCGATGACCCGGTGCGTGCCCACATAGGAGACCCGGGCGAGCGCGCCCGCCTCCTGGACCATCGGGAAGTAGCGTGAGGTCAGCGCGTGCAGCGACCGGTCGTCGAAGACCGAGTAGGCGGCATGGTTCGCCGCGAACAGCCAGTGCAGCGCCTCGGCGAGCCCGGGCCCGTCCCCGGTGATCGCGGCGAGCGCGCGCTGCACCAGCGGCGCTCCCCGCGGATAGCCGTCGGTAAAAAGCACCGACAAACCCTCTAAGAGCGGATTCTTGGGTACGTCGTGAGCCGCGCGAGCGATCCGCGACGTCGCCCCCTCGGTGAACCGTCCGGCGGACGCGGCCGCCGCGAACGCCTCCAGATACGTGTCGGCCTGTCTCTTATACACA
>KL571451.1:16061-19758 GCA_000715855.1 Actinoplanes liguriensis | reverse complement strand
GTGTATAAGAGACAGGGGCGGTGGCCAGCAGCAGGTCGGGCGCTTCCGCGCTGCGCGGTGACGCGAACGCCATCTGCCCCTGGAGCAGGCTGATCCGGGCCGCGCGCAGCTCGTCCGGCGGCCCGTCGACGGCCCGCGACAGCAGCCGGCCGGCCGCGTCCGGCGCCCCGGCCTGGTATTTCGCGCGTGCCGCGTCGAGTTCCCGCTCGGCCCGCAGAGCCGGGTCGCCGGTCAGCTCGGCGGCCCGCTCCAGGAACGCCGCGGCGGCCGCGATGCCACCCCGGGCCTGGGCGCGTCCGGCCGACGACGCGAGCTCGGCGGCGACCTCCTCGTCGGGAAACTCCCGCGCGTACGCCCGGTGCCACGCCCGCCGGTCCGGATCCGTTCCCGGGTCGGTCACCTCGGCGAGCGCCGCGTGCGCCCGGCGGCGTTCCCCGGCGGTCGCGGCCCGGTACGCCGCCGACCGCACCAGCGTGTGCCGGAACACCACCCGCAGCCCGATCGTCAGCAGCCCGGACGCCTCCAGCTGGTCCCCGGCGTCCGTCCCGAGCTCGAGCCGCCGAGCCGCCAGCCACAGCCGGGTCGCGTCGCCGACCGGGTCGGCCGCCGCGAGCAGCGTCCGGGGACAGCCCGTCGATGCGGCGCCGGAAGCTCTCCTCCAGCCGGCGGGACGGGCCGGGCAGTGCCTCGGGCAGGCCGAAGCCGCCGGCCAGGGTCGCCGGTGACAGCCCGCGCGGCAGTTCCAGCAGGGCGAGGGGGTTGCCGCGTGCCTCGGCCAGGATCGCCTCGCGTACGCCCTCGTCCAGCGGCCACGGCACGACCGAGGTGAGCAGCGCGCGGGCGTCGGCGTCGGGCAGGCCCGCGAGGTACAGCTCGGGCAGGCTGCGCAGTGGGTCGACCGGCCCACGCACCCCGAAGATCATCACGACCGACTCGGCCATCAGTCGCCGCGCGACGAACGCCAGGGCCTGCACGGACGCCCGGTCCAGCCACTGCGCGTCGTCGAAGACGCAGAGCAGCGGGCGGTCCGCGGCCGCCTCGGCGAGCAGGGTCAGCGTGGCGAGCGCGACCAGGAACGAGTCCGGGGCGGTGCCGGCCTCCAGCCCGAACGTGACCCGCAGGGCGGTGCGCTGCGGCGCGGGCAGCCGGCGCAGGTGCTCCAGCAGCGGCCCGCAGAGCTGGTGCAGGGCGGCGAAGGGCAGCTCCAACTCCGACTCGACCCCGGTGATCCGCAGCACCCGCAGCCCGTCGGCACCGGCCACCACGGCGTCGAGCAGCGCGCTCTTCCCCACTCCGGCCTCACCGCGCAGCACCAGCGACCCGCTGCGCCCCTCCCGGGCAGCCCCGGCAAGCGCGGTCAGCGACGCCAGTTCCCGTTCCCGCCCGCGCAGCACACGCCCATGATCGTCCACACCCTTGCCCCCGCAACAACCCACCCCGCCCTTCCTCCCCGAGGTCGCCAAACGCCGCGGTCAGCGAAACACCCGCATGAAGCACCTCCCGTTCACCACGCAACTCCGAGGCCGCAAAACGCCGCCGGTGACGAGGCAGCGGTTTTCCTGACGCCGCGCTCTTTGCGGCGGCAGGAAAACCACTGCCTCGTCACCGGTTAACAGGCGTTTTGCCGCGGAGCGAAGCGGAGCAATCAGGCCCAGTTTTGCCGCGGAGCGAAGCGGAGCAATCAGGCACAGCCCAGGGGCGGACCAGGGTTGAACCCTGGGGGCACGGGCCCGGGGCTCCGCGATCGTTGGGAGATGTCCGACGTGCCGGGTTCTCCCGCGACGCCGCCGCTCCGGGGCCGCCGCCGGGAACAGGAGAGACTCGACCGCCTGCTGCGCGAGATCCGTGACGGCGGCAGCCGGGTGCTGGTGCTGCGCGGCGACGCCGGCTCCGGCAAGTCCGCGCTGCTCGACTACCTGACGGTACGGGCGCCGCTCGGCCGGGTGGTCCGCACCGCGGCGGTCGCGGCCGAGTCGGAGATCGGGTACGCGGCCCTGCAGCACCTGTGCGCCCCCCTGCTGCACCACCTGGACCGGCTGCCCGGCCCGGAGCACGCGACCCTGGCCACCGCGTTCGGGCTGCGGCACGGCGAACCGCCGCCGGCGGGCGCGACCGGCCCGGCGGTGCTCGGGCTGCTCGGCGCGGCCGCCGCCCGGGATCCGCTGGTCTGTGTCGTCGACGACGTGCAGTGGCTGGACCGGCTCTCCTGCGACGTGCTGACGTTCGTGGCGCACGGGCTGGGCGCGGCACCGGTCGGGCTGGTGCTGGCGGCGCGCAGCCCGGGCGACGAGGCGATCCTGGCCGGGCTGCCGGAGCTGCGGGTCGACGGGCTGGCCGCCGCGGACGCCCGTGAGCTGCTCGACGACGTCGTGTGGTGGCCGCTGGACAACGACGTACGGGAAAGAATTGTGGCTGAATCGCGGGGAAACCCGCTGGCTCTGCTGGAGTGGCCCAGGGCCGACCTGTTCCCTTACAACGCGCGCTGACGACCCTGGTTCAGCGGCGGCCCGGTGATTCTCGACGCGGTGTCACCAGGCGTTTCGCGGCTTAGCATGCGGCACGGGGGAAGACAGGGGAGGCAATACGGTGCTGCTCGGCCGCGGAACGGAATGCGCGAGACTCGACGGGACGCTGGCCGCGGTCCGCAACGGCCGCAGCGACGCGATCGTGCTGGTCGGTGAGGCGGGGGTCGGCAAGTCGGCGCTGCTCGCCCACGTCGGTGAGTCCGCGGCGGATCTGAAGGTGGTCCGCTCCGGTGGTGTCGAGTCCGAGATGGAGTTGCCGTTCGCCGCCCTGCACCAGCTCTGCATGCCGCTGCTGGAGCACCTGACCCGGCTTCCCGGCCCGCAGGCCGAGGCGGTCGAGACGATCTTCGGGTTGCGTGCCGGTGGTGTCCCGGGCACGTTCCTGGTCGGGCTCGGCGTGCTCAATCTGCTCGCCGAGGCGGCCCGGGACCGGCCGGTGGTCTGCGTGGTCGACGACGCGCAGTGGCTCGACTCCGCGTCCGCGCAGGTCCTGGCGTTCGTGGCGCGGCGGCTCAGCGCCGAGTCGGTGCTGATGGTCTTCGCCGGCCGCACCCCGCTGCCCAGCCTCGACGGGCTGACCGAGCTCACCGTCGGCGGTCTGGCCGACGGCGCGGCACGGCGCCTGCTCGACTCGGTGGTGCGCTGGCCGCTCGACGAGGGGGTGCGCGCCGCGATCCTCGCCGAGTCCCGTGGCAACCCGCTCGCGCTGCTGGAGTTGCCGCTGACCGATCCGTCGTCGCTGGCCGGCGGGTTCGGCCTGCTGGACACGTCGCGGCGGATCGAGGAGAGTTTCCGGCGCCGGGTGGACGGGCTGCCGGCGCAGTCCAGGCTGATGCTGCTGCTCGCCGCCGCCGACCCGGTCGGTGACCCGGTGCTGCTGTGGCGCGCGGCGGCCGCGCTGGGCGTGGACCGTGACGTCGAGACGGCCGGGCTGCTGACCGTCGCGGAGCGGGTGGCGTTCCGGCACCCGCTCGTCCGGTCCGCCGTCTACCACGGCGCTGACCTGGCCGAACGCCGTGCCGTGCACCGCGCGCTCGGCGAGGCGACCGCGCCGGAGACCGACCCGGACCGGCGCGCCTGGCACCTGGCGCAGGCCACCGCCGGCGAGGACGAACTGGTCGCCGCCCAGCTGGAGGCGTCCGCCGGCCGGGCCCGGGCCCGGGGCGGGCTCG
>KL571451.1:14942-15848 GCA_000715855.1 Actinoplanes liguriensis | reverse complement strand
TCGCTCGCCGAGGCACGGCTGCTGCTCGACCGGGTCGCGGCCGGCCCGCCCGACGACCTGCGGGCCGCGCACGTCGGGCAGTTGCGCGGGCACCTGGCGTTCGCGACCGGGCGGACCGCGCAGGCGCCGGTGCTGCTGCTGGAGACCGCCCGCCGGTTCGAGCGGTTGGACCCGGCGCTGGCCCGGGAGACGTATCTGGACGCGATCACGTACGCGCTGCTCGCCGGCCGGTTCGCCGAGAAGCCGGTGGCCGAGGTCGCCGCCGCCGAGATGCCCGCCGGCGATCCGTCGCGGGCGCAGGACCTGCTCGTCGACGCGCTGGCGCAGCTCTATCGGGACGGCCACGGGAAGGGCACGCCCGCGGTGCGGACCGCGCTCGTCGCGTTCCTGCGGGACGAGCTGCCCGCCGACGAGGCGATGCGCTGCCTCGGCATCGCCTGCCATGCGGCGTACGAGGTGTGGGACGACGAGGCCTGGGAGACGCTCGCCGAACTCGGCCTGCGGCATACCCGCGCGACCGGCGCCCTGGTCATGCTGCCGGTGGCGCTGACCCAGCGGATCGGCGCGCACCTGCACGCGGGCGAGTTCGCCGAGGCGTCCGCGCTGGTCGAAGAGGCCGAGGCGGTCGCGCAGGCGACCGGGATCGCCCGGCCCGCGTACGACGCCGCCACCGTCCCCGCCTGGCGCGGCGAGGCCGCCGCCGCGTCCGCGCTGATCAACGGCGCGATGCGCACGATCGACGAGCGCGGCGAGGGGATCGGTCTCACTTTGATCCAGCAGACCAACGCGGTGCTGCTCAACGGCCTGGGCCGGTTCCCGGAGGCGCTGCGGGCCGCCGAGATCGCGACGGCGAAACCGGACGAGTCGGCGTTCGCCGCGTGGGCCGTGGCCGAGCTGGTCGAGGCG
>KL571451.1:13668-14675 GCA_000715855.1 Actinoplanes liguriensis | reverse complement strand
GTGTATAAGAGACAGCGGTGACCACCCTGCCCAGCGGCACCGAGTGGGGGCTGGGCACGCTGGCCCGCTCCCGGGCGCTGATCAGCGACGGCCCGGTCGCCGAGGAACTCTACCGGGAGTCGATCGACCGGCTCGGGCGGTCCCGGGGCAGGGTCGCGCTGGCGCGGGCTCACCTGCTGTTCGGCGAGTGGCTGCGGCGCGAGCGCCGGGTCGCCGAGTCAAAATCCCATTTGCGTACGGCGCACGAGCTCTTCGTCGTCATGGGCGCCGAGGCGTTCGCGGCCCGGGCCCGGCAGGAGCTGGTCGCCACCGGCGAGACCGTGGCGGCGCGGTCGCGCCCGGAGAACGCCGAGCTGACCACACAGGAGCTGCAGATCGCCCGCCGTGCGCGGGAGGGCCGGTCCAATGCGGAGATCGGGGCGGAGTTGTTCCTGAGCGCCCGCACGATCGAATGGCACCTGCGCAAGGTGTTCACCAAGCTCGGCATCACCTCGCGCCGTGAACTGCGGGCCGCCCTGCCGGACCACCCGGGGACACCGGTGCCACGGCCCCAGTGAGTCTCCCTGGGGCGGTGCGGCCGCGGAACGACGAAGGTCATGGGTAGCCGACAAGCGACCGATGACCCGAGGGGATTCCGATGACCTACCCCGTCACCTACCGTCCGACCGCCTTCGCCGCCCGCAGCCTGTTCTCGCAGACCATGGGGTTCGTGGCGGGCACCACCGGCCTGTTCGCCCTCGGCGCCTACCTGGGCCGGGACATCAGCGGCGGCGCCGGCATCCTCGCGTTCGTCGCGGCGTTCGCGGCGCTGATCGGGATGCAGTTCGCCAGGCGCAGGTCACCGCAATTGACGGTCGGCCTGCTCGGCGCGTTCGGGCTGCTGCTCGGCCTGGCGATCGCGCCGACCCTGGCCGTCTACGCCGGCACCGACCCGCAGGCGCTGTGGCAGGCCGGCGGCGCGACGGCGCTGTTCGTCGCGGGTTTCGGCGCGGCCGGCTACGCCACCC
>KL571451.1:12206-13460 GCA_000715855.1 Actinoplanes liguriensis | reverse complement strand
CGGCTACGCCACCCGCCGCGACCTGAGCGTCCTGGCCCGCTACGCGTTCTGGGCGCTGCTCGCCCTGATCGGCTTCAGCATCGTCCTGATCTTCGTGAGCATCCCGAACGGCGCCCTCGTCTACGCGGTCCTCGGCCTGATCATCTTCGCGGCGCTGATCGCCATCGACTTCCAGCGCCTGCGCCGTAACACCGAGGCGGACTCGGCGCCGCTCCTGGCCGCCTCGATCTTCCTCGACATCCTGAATGTCTTCCTCTTCTTCCTTCAGATCTTCACCGGCGGCAGCAGCAACGAACGGTGACCGCCCGCTCGTCCGAACCCCCGAACGGAGGCGCCTCCCAAGGTGCCTCCGTTCTCCTGTCCCCATCCCGCCCACGACGAGCCGTCAGCGCCGGCTCGAAGCGGGCGATGGGGCGACCGGTCTCCACCAGCAACGGCCGAGCGGCTTGAGGAATCGGATCTGTGGTTATCCGGTTAAGTGCGCAGGCAAGATCTTTCGGTAAGCTCCCCGCCCGGGGGAGGAACACACCATGCCTGTACTGCTGGGGCGGCAGCAGGAGCAGGAGACGCTGGGTCGTCTCCTGCTCGACGTACGTGACGGCCGGAGCCGGACACTCGTGCTGCGCGGCGAGGCGGGCAGCGGCAAGAGCGCCCTGATCGAGGACGTCACCCGCAAGGCGGACGGCTTCCGGGTCGTCCTGGCCTCGGGCTACGAGTCGGAGTCCGAGATCGCGTACTCCGGTCTGGAACAGCTCTGTGTCCCCCTGTTGCCGCTTTTCGACCGGATCGCGACCGAGCACCGGCAGACCCTGAGCACCGCCCTGGGCCTCAGCGCCGGCCCGCCGCCCGAGCTGCTGGAGCTGGGTGCGGCCGTCCTCGCTCTGGTTGCCGAGGCGGCCACCGAGAAGCCGTTGCTCTGTGTGGTCGACGACGTCCAGTGGCTGGACCGGATCACCGTGCTGATCCTGGCGCTGGTGGCGCACCGGCTGCAGGCGGAGCCGATCGGCTTCCTGTTCGCCGCGCGCGACCCGGAGGGTGAGGACGTGCTCACCGGCCTGCCGGATCTGCGGATCGAGGGACTGAACGACGACGACGCCCGCAAGCTGCTCGACGATGTCGTGCGCTGGCCGCTGGACGACGACGTACGGGAGAGGATCGTCGCGGAGACCCGCGGCAACCCCCTCGCTCTGCTGGAGCTCCCGAAGGGTTTGTCCCCGGCGGAGCTGGCGTTCGGCTTCGGCGGGCAGAGTGCCC
>KL571451.1:11615-11900 GCA_000715855.1 Actinoplanes liguriensis | reverse complement strand
CTGGGGATCAGTCCCGCGGATGCCGAGCCGGCGGTCGCCGGCGACCTGGTCGAGCTGGCCCCCGAGCTGCGCTTCCGGCACTCGCTGATCCGGGCCGCGACCTGGCGTTCCGCGGACGCGCTGGGCCTGCGGGCGGTGCATGCCGCGTTCGCGGGGGTGATCGACCCGCAAGCGGATCCGGACCGGCGCGCCTGGCATCGCGCGCACGCCGCTCTGGGCCCGGACGAGACGGTCGCCGCCGAGCTGGAGAGTTCCGCGGGTCGTGCGTTCGCCCGCGGCGGCCGG
>KL571451.1:10479-11352 GCA_000715855.1 Actinoplanes liguriensis | reverse complement strand
AGCCGGCTCGCCGCGGGGCTGCCCGCGCACGTCCCGGACCTGCTCGCGGCGGCCGCGCTGGGCCCGCTCGACGCGGTGCAGGACGCCGAGGTGGCCCGGCTGCGCGCGCAGTTGTCGTTCGTGCACTATCCGGGCCGCGATGCCGTCGAGCCGCTGCTGGCGGCGGCCCGGTCGCTGGCCGATCTGGATGCACCGCTGGCCCGGGAGACGTATCTGGCGGCGATCGGCGCCGCGCTGCACGCCGGCCGGCTCGGCGGCGACGATCTGCGCCGGACGGCCGAGGCGGCCCGTTCGATCCGGCCCGGTGACGAGCCCGCGGGCCGGTTCCTGGCGGGTCTGATCGCGCTGGTCACGCGGGGTTTCGCGGCGGGCGCCCCGCTGTTGGCGGAGGCGCTGGCCACCGACGAGGTGGAGCTGTTGTGGATCGCGTCGATCACCGGCCTGGAGCTGTGGGACGAGGCGGCCGTGCACCGGGTCACCGCCGGCGCGGTGCGGCACGGGCGCCGGACCGGGGCGATGCACCTGCTCGCCGGTGGCCTGGCGTACCAGGCTGTCGCGCTGACCTTCGACGGCCGGCTCGACGAGGCGACCCGGGTGATCGACGAGGCCGCGGCGATCGGCCGGGCGGCGGGCGTGGTCACGTATCAGACCAACGGCGCGATCGTCCTGGCCTGTCAGGGCCGTGAGCGGGAGACGCGGGAGCGGATCCGGGCGGCCGAGCGGGTCGCCGCGGAACGGGCCGCGGGCCGGCTGCTCGGCATGTGCAACTATGCGGGCGCCGTGCTCCACAACGGACTGGGTCGTTACGCGCTCGCGGTCGAAGCGGCCCAGCGGTGCGTCGAGCATCCGGAGTTCTCGGTGCACGGCTGGGGC
>KL571451.1:6498-10246 GCA_000715855.1 Actinoplanes liguriensis | reverse complement strand
CCCCGTGGGCCCGTGGCGCGCAGGCCGTCGCCGACGCGCTGGCGGGCCCGCCGGAACAGATCGAGATCAACTACCGAAGTGCGATCGAGCAGTACGGCATGGGCCGCCTCGCCCTCCCGCAGGCGCGCGCCCGCCTGCTCTACGGCGAGTGGTTGCGCCGGGCGAACCGTCGTACCGCGGCCCGCACCGAGCTGCGCGCCGCCCACGAGGCGTTCACCGCGATGGGCGCGGAGGCGTTCGCCGACCGGGCCGGCCGCGAGCTGCAGGCCACCGGCGAGACCCTGCGCCGGCGTGCCGACGGCGAGCGGGACGGCCTGACCGCGCAGGAGGCCCAGATCGCCCGCCTTGCCGTGGAGGGCCACAGCAACACCGAGATCGGCGCGGAGTTGTTCCTCAGCCCGCGCACCGTCGAGTGGCACCTGCGCAAGGTTTTCACGAAGCTGGGCATCGGCTCGCGCCGTGACCTGGGGGCCGCCCTCGCACAGCGCAACGGCTGACGTGTCCGCCGGGCGCGAAGCCGGGCGTCGCCTCCCGCCGGATCATTCCGGGGCGGCGAGCAGGTCCTCGGCCCGCCCGTCGAGCATCTTGGCGATCTCCGCCGAGCGGGGGAACATCACGTCCTCGTAGGCGCGCACCCCCTCGTCGAGGGTCGTGGCGCCGGCCAGGGCGAGCGCCAGGTCACTGGCGTCGAGCATGGCCAGGTTCACCCCGACGCCCAGCGGCGGCATCAGGTGCGCGGCGTCGCCGAGCAGGGTCACGCCCGGATGGTGTGCCCAGGTGTGCGGGACGGGCAGGGCGTGGATCGGCCGGTCGACGTACGGCCCGTCGTTGTCGGTCACCAGCCGTCGCAGCGACGGTGACCAGCCGGCGAACTCGTCGAGCAGCCCGGCGCGGACGGCGTCGGTGCTCAGGCCGGTGATGCCGGCCGGCTCCTTGCGGATGATGTAGACCCGGATGTGCCCGCCGCCGTTGCGCTGGGCGAACAGGCCCCGAACGCCGTCCGCCGCGTGCGCGCCACCCTGCCCGACCAGCGCGGCAAGCTCGGGGTGCCGGTTCTCCACGTCGTCGAACCACGCCTCCAGGAACGACACCCCGGTGTACCGCGGTGTTGCCGGGGACACCACCGGACGTACCCGGGAGAACGCGCCGTCGGCGCCGATGACCAGGTCCGTCTCGACCGTGGTCCGGTCCTTGAACCGCAGGGTCCGCCCGTCGGTCGCGGCCAGGGCGTGACCCCACCGCACGGTGCCCGGCTCGAGTGAGTCGAGGAGCAGGTCGCGCAGCACGCCGCGATCGATCTCGGGCTTGAACAGCTCGCCCTCCTCGGGCAGGTGGTGCTCGCGCAGGTCGCCGGTGATCGCGTACTCCCGCATCTCCTGGCCCTCGGGCCGGGACAGCCGGAGGAACTCGTCGAGCAGGCCGGCCTCGCGCAGGGCGACCTGGCCGTCGTCGGCGTGCAGGTCGAGGGTGCCGCCCTGGTTGCGGGCGTCACGACTCGGGTCGCGGTCGTAAACGGTCACGGCGATGCCGTGGCGCTGCAGGATGCGGGCGCAGGTGAGGCCGCCGGGTCCGGCTCCGATGATGCTGATCCGCTTCATGGCTTGTTCCTCTCGTGACGACGCCGGAGGTGGCGTCCTCATCAGAAAAGCAGACTCGATTAAAAAGTGCAACGAGTCAACTTTGTGTCTGATTTAACTCTCGGATACGCTCAACCCATGACCGAGCTCCCCGTCGGCCGCCGCGAGCGCAAGAAGGCGGCCACCCGCCAGGCGATCGCCGACGCCGCCCTGCGCCTGTTCCTCGATCGTGGCTACGACCAGGTCGGCATCCGCGACATCGCGGACGCCGCCGACGTCTCGACGACCACGCTGTTCAAGCACTTCAGCGGCAAGGAGGCGCTCGTCTTCGACCAGGAGGAGGACCAGGACGCCGCGCTGATCGCCGCGGTCCGCGATCGCCCGCCCGGCGAGAGCGTGGTGGAGGCGCTGCGCCGGTACGTCCTCGCCGCCTGGCTGCCGATCGCGGAGCACCCGCAGCGCGCCGAGTTCGTCGCGCTCGTCGACTCGACCCCGGCGCTGCGCGCCCACTACGAGCGCATGTGGACCCGGCACACCGCCACGCTCGGCGCCGCGATCGCCGCCGAGTTCGACATCCCCGCCGACGACCTGGCGTGCGTCACCCTGGCCCGTTTCGTCCTGGACATCCCCGCGCTGACCAGCACGCGTCCGGACCGCCGCGCCGCCGTCGAGACCATTTTCGAGATTCTTGCCAAAGGCTGGAAAAACCCGATTTAGAGGTACGTAGTGAGCCCCGCGCCCGCGCGGGGGATCGCGAGACCCGGGCCCGGGGCGGTAGCCTCCGGCGACGATTTCCGTCGGTCAGCGGTGCGTCCTCCCGGGATCGCTCCCCACGCCGCGGTCGGCGCATCACCAGGAGGGCCGTTCCGATTTCTGACGTCACGGGCGCTCGCGCCGACACGGCCGAGGACGACACCCCCAACCCGGCGACCCCGGCCGAGCCGCGCCCCGCCTGTGTATAAGAGACAGTCCCCGCCGTCGGGCTGTACCTGATGCTGCGTTCGCTCAGCCTCGACGTCATGTACGTGCTGGCCAGCCACGCCCACGCCGCGGCGCCCGGCAAGCAGGTCTACCCGGACGGCACGATCAACAACCAGTGGCGCAGCTTCACCTCGATCATGGACGCGCTGGTGTCGTGGGACGCGCGCTGGTACACCAAGATCACGGACGTCGGGCTGGGCGGGCCGCTCGGCGCGGTCGACAGCGACGGTGTGCCGTACCAGCTGCGCCTGATGTTCTTCCCGCTCTACCCGTGGCTGGCCCGCCCGCTGACCGTGTTCCCGTTCATCTCGCCGGTCGCCGCGTGCCTGATCGTCTCGTTCATTTCGGCCGTCGCCGCCGCCTGGGGCCTCTACGCCGTCGGCCGCCACCTGCGCGGCCACCGCGTCGGCATCCTGCTCGCCTGCCTGTGGGCGCTGGCTCCGGCGGCGATGACCGAGAACGGCGCGTTCACCGAGTCGCTGTTCACCGCGCTGGCCGTCTGGGCCCTCTACTCCGTCCTGACGGAGCGCTGGCTGCTGGCCGGGCTGCTCGCCGGTCTCAGCGGCCTGAGCCGTCCGACGTCCGCCGCCCTGATCGGCACGGTCGGGCTCGCCGCCCTGGTCGCGGTGATCGCACGGCGGGGCGGCTGGCGGCCGTACGTGGCAATGCTTCTCGCCCCGGCGGGACTGCTCGCCTACATCGGCTACGCGTCCTACCGGCTCGGCGGCGTCTCCGAATACTTCGACGTGCACGAGCACACCTTCGGCGCGCAGTGGGACTGGGGCACATCGGCGTGGGCGACGGTCACCGACATCATGATGGGCGTCGGCGACGACAACGCGGGCAAGCCGATCCGGATCCTGTCCGTGCTGATCCTGGGCGGCTTCCTGATCCTGCTCGCGCTGCTGGTCACCCGCGCGCCGTGGCAGCTGACCGTCTACGCCGCCGCGACGCTGATCCTGGTCGTCGGCTCGCACGCGCACATCTCGATGCTGGGCCGGCACCTGCTGCCCGCGTTCCCGGTGCTGCTGGTCCCGGCGATCGCGCTGGCCCGCGTGCGCGACCGGGACCTGGCGATCGCCCTGGCCGGGATGGCCCTGCTCTCCGGCTGGTACGCCGGCTGGCTCCCGTTCATCTCCGGCCAGGCCATCTGAATGGCGTCGCTGTGCTTACCGGCGTCGCCTCCGGCT
>KL571451.1:3687-6248 GCA_000715855.1 Actinoplanes liguriensis | reverse complement strand
GATGTGTATAAGAGACAGCCTCTCGACGCCGGCGGACGCGATGCGAGTGTCTGTCGCGCGGGACGGTTCAATGCGAGCGGGACGGTTCAATGCGAGCGTCAGTCTCGCAGGACGGTTCGTAGCTCGCGGCGGTTGCTGATGGCCAGCTTGGTGAAGACCTTGCGCAGGTGCCACTCGACCGTGCGGCTGCTCAGGAACAGCTCGGCGCCGATCTCGGTGTTCGACTGGCCGTCGCGGGCCCGCCGGGCGATCTGCCGCTCCTGCGGGGTCAGCTCGGTCGGCGCGGCCACCACGCGCGCCTGGATCGGGGCGCCGGTCGCCGCCAGCTCCCGGCCGGCACGCTCGGCATAGGCTTCGGCGCCGAAGGACGAGAATTTGTCGTACGCCATCCGCAGCTGATCACGAGCATCACCGTTGCGGCCCGCACGGCGCAGCCATTCGCCGTACACCAAATGGGTCCTGGCCAGCATGGAAGCGGCCCGGCACCGGCCCAGCCGCTCGATCGCCTCGAGATAGTGCGGCTCGGCCGCGGCGCCCTCGGTGATCAGCGCCCGGGAGCGCGCCTCCACCCCCAGCCCCCAGTCGGTGCCGCTCGGCCCGGTCCGCGCCGCGAGCCGGGCGAACGCGCGCTCGGCGGCGACCCGATCGCCGTTGCGGGCGGCCGCGTCGACCAGTTCGACCAGCGCCCAGTCCGCGAACCCGGCCTCCAGCTGGTACGCGGTGGCCCGCTCGGCGGCGGCCTGCGCCTCGGCGTAGCGGCCGAGCCCGTTGTGCAGCACCGCGCCGAACATGTGCATGGCGGTCAGCACCGCGCCCTGACCCCGCTCGGTCAGCGTGTCGGTGACCTCGCTCAGCACCGCGGACACCGTCTCCTCCCGGCCCTGCCAGGCGGCGACCGCGAGCGTGGCGATCGGCGGCTGTACGTCACCGGTCGCCACGCCGATCGCGTCGACCTCGTCGATCAGCGCCGCGGCCTGGGCGATCTCGCCCTGGTGCAGGTGCAGGGCGAGCCGCTGGTAGAGGATGAACGGCAGCCCGGCCAGCGCGCCGGCGGCCCGGGCGTTGCGCAGGTGCCGCATGGTCAGGTCCTGCCAGGCCTCGTCGTCCCAGACCGTGTGCGCGGCGTGCGACACCACGTAGACCAGGTGGATCGCGTCCTGCGCGACGACACCCTGCCGGAAGCCCGCGAGGGCCCGGTGGATCAGGTCGGTGCCGGCCTCGAACCCGTCGGTGTAGAGCCGGGCCAGCCCGTCGAGCAGCAGGTCCTGCGGCCCCGGAACACCTTCGGCGCTGGTCTTCAGCGCGGCCGTGGCGACCTCGGCGAGCCCGGTGTCGGTGGCGAGCCGGCCGACGAAGACCGCCCCGGCGAACGCCTCCAGGTACGTCTGCCGGGCCAGCGCCGGGTCCAGCGACTCCAGCCGGTGGGCGGTGTCGACCAGCAGGCCGGGCGCTTCGGCGCTGCGGGTCGCCGACGCGAACGCCATCTGCCCGCGCAGCAGGCTGATCATCGCGCCGCGCAGCTCGTCGGCCGGGCCCATGTCCGCCCCGGCGAGCAGGGCCGCGGCCGCGTCCGGCGCGCCCGCCCGGTACTTGGCGCGGGCCGCGGCCAGCTCCCGATCGGCGCGCAGCCCCGGGTCGGCGGTCAGTTCGGCGGCGCGCTCCAGGAACGCTGCGGCGGCGGCCAGGCCACCGCGGGCCTGCGCACGGTCCGAGGCTGCGGCGAGCTCGGCGGCGACCGTCTCGTCGGTGCCGGCCGTCGCGTACGCCCGATGCCAGGCATGCCGGTCCGGGTCGGCCTCCCGCGAGGTGGCCTCGGCCAGCGCGGCGTGCACCCGGCGCCGGTTCGCCGAGGAGGCGGCCCCGTAGACCGCGGAGCGCACCAGGGTGTGCCGGAACACCACCCGGGACCCGATCTGCAGCAGCCCGGCCGCGTGCAACGGGTCGCCGGCCTCCGGGCCCAGCCCCAGGTGGGCGGCCGCCCGGCGCAGCAGGAACGAGTCACCCACCGGGTCGGCGGCGGCCAGCAACAGCAGCAGCCGCGCCTCGGCGGACAGGTCGTCGATGCGGCGCAGGAAGCTCTCCTCCAGCCGGCCGTGCCCCTGGGCCAGACCGAACCCGCCGGCCAGCCGCACCGGGGACCAGCCCAGCGGCAGGCAGCGCGAGCGGGTTGCCGCGGGCCTCGGCGAGCAGCGCGCCGCGCACGTCGGCGTCCAGCGGCCAGCGCACCACCGACTCCAGCAGTTCCCGCGCGTCCTTCTCGGCCAGCCCGGTGACCTGCAGCTCGGGCAGCCGGCTGAGGTGATCGCTCTTGCCGGCCGTCTCCCGCGCCCCGAAGATCATCACGACTGACTCCGCGTGCAGCCGCCGCGCCACGAACGCCAGCGTCTGCGCGGACGCCTGGTCCAGCCACTGCGCGTCGTCGATGACGCAGAGCAGCGGCCGCTCGGTCGCGACCTCGGCGAGCAGGGTCAGCACGGCCAGGCCGACGAAGAACGGCTCCGGCGCCGCACCCCCGCGCAGCCCGAACGTCACCTCCAGGGCCTGTCTCTTATACACATCTC
>KL571451.1:1965-3523 GCA_000715855.1 Actinoplanes liguriensis | reverse complement strand
ATCAGAGATGTGTATAAGAGACAGCCGGACCGCACAGCCGCTGCAACGCCGCGAACGGCAGCTCCATCTCACTCTCGACCCCGGCGACCCGCGCCACCCGCAGGCCCTTCGCGCTCTCGACCGTCGCGTCCAGCAACGCCGACTTACCGATCCCGGCCTCGCCGACCACCACCAGCACACCACTGCGACCACTCCGGGCCGCCTGCAACAGGCCGGTCAGTGCCGCCTGTTCACGATTCCGCCCCCGCAACACGATGTCGATCCTTGGGCAGCTCGTCACGCACCGTCAATAAGCGACGTCACGGAACAGGGACTGAACCCGGAGAACCCGTATACGTGGGGTTGACCCGTGACAACCACGGGACTCGCGCACCAGTACCCCGTACGGGCGCCACGTGCGTGTGCGGGCAAGCATCGTGGTGAGCGTGAGAGAAGAGCGCCTGACCGACCTGCACAACCGATACGCCCGCGACCTCCTCGGCTTCCTGTCCGGGTTCACCGCGGGTAACCGGTTCACGGCCGAGGACCTCCTCCAGGAGACGATGATCCGGGCCTGGCGGCACATCGACGTTCTGCCTGCCGAGCCCGAGCACACCCGCCGCTGGCTGTTCACGGTGGCCCGCAACGTCGCCATCGACGCGATCCGCCGCAAGCACGCCCGCCCGTCGGAGGTCGGCCTCGGCGACATCCTCGAGCCCGGCCCGGACGACACGTCCGCGACCGTGATGGCCGTCGACTCGCTGCGCCACGCGATCGGCAACCTGAGCACCCCGCACCGCCGGGTCCTCGCCGAGCTCTACGTCCAGGGCCGCAGCCCGGACGAGGCCGCCCGCCGCCTGGGCGTCCCGATCGGCACGATCAAGTCCCGCGCCCACTACGCGCTGCGCTCGGTCCGCTCGTCCGTCGACAGCCGTCAGTAGAATGCGCACGGGGCGGGAGTCGTAGCGCAGAGGTCGTCGCGCTGGTCTCCAGAACCAGAAGACACCGGTTCGAATCCGGTCGGCTCCCACCTCCCCGTCGCCATCACCGGCTGGGCGTGCCGCCGCCCCGCCCCGGCGGCCTCCTTGCCCCGCGGATCGGCCTGACCGAGCCGGAGCACGAGAAGACAGCAGAGTTCCAGGGGCGGGATTTCTCAAGATCTTTGTGGGTACGCCGATGGTGGCGGCCATGAACCGGCTCTCGTCTGTGCTGTTCGGCGCGGCTCTGCTGCTCGCCACCCCGGCCGCCGCGCATGCCGCGCCGGCGGAGACGACCGTGGACGGGGTGCTGCAGCGCGCGGTCGTCGACACGTTCGGCGGCGGGCCGGACGTCGTGCGGACCACCGTCGCCACCAGCTCGGGCGCGACGATCGACGTTCCCGCGGAGCTGGCGCGGGGGATCGTCGAAGGGGCCGGCGTCACCGTCACGCGCGGGGCCGGTGGCGCGGTGGAACGGCTCCATGGCCGTACCTCAATTGTTTCGAATGAAACCGTGAGCGGAACGCACCACCTGGTGTTCGTGCCGGTCTTCTGGCAGGCCGGAGGGGACGCGGCGCTGCCTGCCGCGGCGGCCTTCGCCG
>KL571451.1:0-1765 GCA_000715855.1 Actinoplanes liguriensis | reverse complement strand
AGATGTGTATAAGAGACAGTATTACGACACCGTGACCGGGGGAGCGATCCGCTTCACCCTCGACCGGGTCACCGCCGCCCGGAAGATCGCCGTGACCGGCTGCGACACCAGCGCCATCGAGTCCGCGGCCCGGGGGATCGCCGGCAGCGTCGCGAACGACCGGTTCCATCACATCGTCGTCTACTACCCGTCCGAGAGCTCGTGCGGGTTCGCCGGCCTCGGCTATGTCGGCGGCGGCGGTTTCGTGTGGCTCAACGGCTACCACACGACACAGGTGCTCGGGCACGAGCTCGGCCACAACCTGGGTCTGTGGCACAGCGACGGATACCACTGCTGGTCCGACAGCGCCCGGCAGAATCCGGTGCCGATGTCCGAGAATTGCCAGGTCGAGGGGTACGCGGACCCGTGGGACATCATGGGCAGCCGCGCCACCGGCGAGCTGACCGCCGCGCACCTGGACCAGCTCGGGGTGCTCGGCTCCGGCGGGACCCGGCCGGCGACTGCCGGGAAGCAGGTCGTGCTCGCGCCGCTGTCCGGCGGCACGGGGGTGCGGCAGGTGACGTACCGGTCGGGGACGCGCACCTACTACCTGGAGTACCGCGACGGCGGGCGTCTCGACCAGCCGCTGTCCAGCGCCGGGACCGGGCTCGCCGTGCGGTTCACCGACACCGCGCTGAGCAGCGAGTTCGCGCACGATCACCAGCTCGTGTCGTATCACCCGTCGATGCCGGTGCTGCGGCCCGGCGAAGGCTGGAACGATCCGGCCGGGACGATCAGCATCCGTACCGGGGCGGCCACCGCGGCCGGCCTGCCGGTCACCCTCGGCGGCATCAGCGACACGCGGGCGCCGTCCGCTTTTGATCTGCTCAGCCCGAAGACGTCGGCGTCGCTGACCACGGCGACGACCACGGTGACGTGGACGCCGGTCACCGACGACACCGCGGTCACCTCGGTGTCCGTGCTGGTCGACGGCGTGCCCGCGGCGACCGCGCCGGGAACCGCGACCTCGCTCACCGCGCCGATCCCGGACGGACGGCACACGCTGCAGGCGGTCGCGACCGACCCATACGGCAACACCAGCCGGACCGGCACGGTCACGGTGACCGTCGACGGCAACGCGCCGGCCGGGACGCCCGCGCCGACCGCCGGGCTGCGTCCGGGCGTCGCCGTGAGCACGACCAGCGTTCCGGTGTCGGTGAGCTGGGGTTTGACCGACCCGAACGGGGTCGCGCGGCAGCGGATCGCGCAGGACACGGGCGCGTGGACCGCGCTCGGCACGACGATCCGCAGGATCGAATCCGCGGTCAAGCCGGGGGTCAGGACTCGCTGGCAACTCGCGGTCACTGACAAGATCGGACATTCCGGTACGGTCGTGGGCCCCTGGAACACCACGAGCCTGGACGTGCGTGGCGGCAGCTGCACGGGCGCCTGGTCCACGGTCGCCGGCTCGTCCCGGCTCGGCGGCAGCGAGCAGACCACCACGGCGCGCGGAGCGGCGGTGTCGTACACGTTCACGGGCCGTTCGGTCGGCCTGATCGGCACCCGCGACAAGACGAGCGGGATGGTCGACGTCTACGTGGACGGCTCGAAGTTCAGCTCGGTCAACCTGTACAACGGCGTGGCCTCGAGCCGCACGATCGTCTACGCCCTGACCTGGACCGGAACCGGCACCCACACCGTCAAGATCATCAACCAGGGCTCCCGCCTCAACGTCGACGCCTTCGCCTCCGTCGGCTAGCCCCCCTGTCTCTTATACACATCTCTG
>KL571450.1:36411-38997 GCA_000715855.1 Actinoplanes liguriensis | reverse complement strand
AGGATCAGCTCGTCGGCGAGATCACCACGGGCCCGCTCGGCGGCGATGGCGCGCCGGGCGGTCGACGTGGTGACCGCGCCGACGATCACCGCCATGACCAGGAACAGGCCGAGGACGGTGAACGCGGCGTCGTTCATGTCGCGCAGCGGGGGCAGGAAGAACCAGTCGTACGCCAGGATCGCCGCGACCCCGGCCGGCAGGGCGTAGAGGATGCCGGCCGCCCGGGCGATCAGCAGCACCGCCGCCAGCAGTGCCAGGCCGAGCGGGACGTCCGGCACGTGGCCGCGGGCGGACGAGCAGACCAGCGCCGAGAACGCGAACGCTCCGGCGCCGGCCGCCAGCGAGAGTCCGATCTCGGCGGGGAAAGGTATCCGTGGCACTCCGGGATTCTCCATCAACGCCGGGTGGCCTCCTTGACGTGCGGGCGGCTGATGGCCGTACCGCCGAAATCGTGTTTTGATCTTGATCTTTTATTCGAACGCCAGCTGGCGGACGTTGGCGCTGGCGACCTCGAGGACGTCGTTGCCGGCGCCGTTGAGGATCGAGCGGCCGGCCCAGAGCGCGAACCCCTTGGCCTGGTCGAAGCCGACCCGCGGTGGGATCGCCAGCTCGTGACGCACGGTCACCACGTCGACGACCGCCGGTCCGTCGTGCTCGAACGCCAGGCGCAGCGCGCCGTCCAGCTGATCCGGGCGCTCGACCCGGACGCCGAACAGGCCGGTCGCCTTCGCGACCTCGGCGAAGTTCGGGTTGGTCAGGCCGGTGCCGAAGTTGACGATGCCGTCGGCCTTCATCTCCAGCTCGACGAAGCCGAGCGCGTCGTTGTTGAACACGATCACCTTGACCGGCAGACGCTGCTGACGCAGGGTGAGCAGCTCGCCGAGCAGCATCGCCAGGCCGCCGTCGCCGGAGAGCGCCACCACCTGCCGGCCCGGCTGCGCCGCCTGCACGCCGATCGCCTGCGGCAGCGCGTTCGCCATCGTGCCGTGGTTGAACGAGCCGATCAGCCGGCGCTGACCGTTCATGGTCAGGTAGCGGGCCGACCACAGCGTGGGCGTGCCGACGTCCGGCAGGAACACCGCGTCCTGGGCGGCGAGCCGGTTCACCGCCGCGACGACCGCCTGCGGATGCACCGCGCCGTGCCCGCGACCGGAGCGCGCCAGCGCGTCGAAACGCGCGCGGGCCCGCCGGTAGTGCGCCCGCATCCGCGCCAGGTGATCGTCGTCGTGCACGGCGGTGAGCCGGGGGAGCAGCGCGCCGATGGTCTCCTTGACACTGCCGGCCAGCGGAACGTCGACCGGGACCCGGCGGCTGATCCGCTGGCCGCGGATGTCGACCTGCACCACCCTGGCCCGCTCCGGGTAGAACGACCGGTACGGGAAGTCGGTGCCGAGCATCAGCAGCGCGTCGCAGTGCTCCATCGCCCGGTAACCGGACGGGAAGCCGAGAAGACCGGTCATGCCCACGTCGTACGGGTTGCCGTACTCGACGAACTCCTTGCCGCGCAGCGCGTGCACGACCGGCGCCTGCAACCGCTCGGCGAGCGCCAGCACCTCCTCGTGCGCGTCCTGACAGCCCGCCCCGGCCAGGATGGTGATCCGCTTGGCCCCGTTGAGCAGCTCGGCCGCGGCCGCCAGATCCGCCGCGCCCGGCACCCGGGCGGACGTGGTCGGCAGGATCCCGGTCACCCGAGCGCCGGCCGGCGCCGCCGCGCGGAAGAGCTCGCCGGGCACCACGATCACCGCGACACCCCGGCGCTCGATCGCCGCGCGCATCGCGATCCGCAGCACCCGCGGCAGCTGCTCGGGCGTGCTGACCAGCTCGGCGTAGACGCTGCACTCGCGGAACAGCTCCTGCGGGTGCGTCTCCTGGAAGTACTCGCTGCCGATCTCGTCGCGCGGGATGTGCGCCGCGATCGCGAGCACCGGGACGCCGCTGCGCTGCGCGTCGAACAGGCCGTTGATCAGGTGCAGGTTGCCGGGGCCGCAGCTCGCCGCGCAGACGGCCAGCTGCCCCGTGACAGCCGCCTCGCCCGCCGCGGCGAACGCCGCCGCCTCCTCGTGCCGCACGTGCTGCCAGGTCAGTTCCCCGTCGCGGCGCAGCGCGTCGGTCAGCCCGTTCAGCGAATCGCCCGGCAGCCCGTAGATCCTGCGGACCCCGGACGCCTTCAACGTCGCGATCATGACGTCCGCCGTCGTCCGCGGCGCGGTGTGGCTGGTGCGGATCTCCCGGCGTTCCAGGGCCTCGGTGCTCATGGTGTCCCCCTCGCAGATGGCGTGAGGACACTGTTGCCCGCGCGGGAATCCCGGCGCGCCCGTCGCGACCACGGGACTGCCTACCCCCGCACACTGGGGTGGCCCCCGGTGTCACCGTCCTTCGCCTTGCGACGGGCCCGGCGGGTCTTGATCACACTGCCGCAGCCGGCCATCGAACACCAGCGTCGGGCCTGGTTGCGGGACGCATCCCAGTAGGCCCAGAGGCAGGTGTCGCGGTCGCAGGCCTTGAGCCGGCCCCACACGCCGTCCTCGGTGGACCGGCGGATCGCCTCGATCAGACCGGCCAGCGCGCGCCCGAGCGGCTCGTCAC
>KL571450.1:35349-36179 GCA_000715855.1 Actinoplanes liguriensis | reverse complement strand
TGTATAAGAGACAGGACCTGCTCCAGGCGCCCCACGGGAGCGGCGTGGCCGGCGTTGCGGAGCAGCACCCCGCGCAGACCCTCACGGAACGCGACCGCCGTGTCGAGATCCGCCGCCGTGAGCCGGGTGCCGACGGGCAGCAGGTCCCGCTCGATGAACCATTGCGCGAGCGCCTCCGCGGAGGTCAACGACTCGTCGTCGACCTGAGGCTCGTACGTGTTGACGAAGTCCCGCACGAGCCGCGCCGCGGGCGGAACCGCTGCGTCGTCACTCACCGTCGTCCCCTTCGTCCGGGGGTCAGCCTAGCGCCCTTGACACGTCACCACCAAAGCCGTTTTGATGGTGACGTGGCCGCGAGGTTGAAGGATGTGGCAGAGCTCGCGCAGGTCTCGATGCGTACCGTCTCCAACGTCGTCAACGACTACCCGCACGTCAGCGACGGTGTGCGGAAGCGCGTCACCGAGGCGATCCGGCAACTGGGCTACCGGCCGAACCTGACCGCCCGTGCCCTGAGCAGCGGACGCACCGGCCTGCTCGCCCTGGCCACGCCGTTCCCTGACGGCCTCGCCGAGGAGATCGTCCGGCAGTCGGCCCTGCGCGTCGTGATCGATCCGCGGTTCCCGTCGATCCCGGTCGACGCCACCCTGGTCTGCGCCGACCGGGCACCGCGCGGCGACACCCCGGTCGTCCTGCTCGGCGCCACCCTCGACCCGCGCGTCGACCAGGTCGTCCTCGACCCCGCCCCGGCCGCCGTCGAGTACTTGCGCGGCCTCGGCCGCCGGCACATCGCCACCGTCGGCACCCGGCGCATGATCTGTCTCTTATACACA
>KL571450.1:34462-35151 GCA_000715855.1 Actinoplanes liguriensis | reverse complement strand
TACCGGGCCGTGCCGGCCCTGCTCGACCGCCGCCCCGACGCGGTCTTCTGCGACGACGACCGGCTGGCGCTGGGGGTGCTGCGCGCTCTCACCGACGCTGGGCTGCGCGTGCCGCAGGACGTGGCGGTGATCGGCGCCGGCGACAGCGAGGAGGGCCGCTACTCGCATCCGGCGCTGACGACCGTCGCGGCCGACCCGGCAGACGTCGCCCGGCAGGCCCTCACCCTGGTCGAAGCCCGCTTGACCAGCCCGGACGCGCCGCCGACCCACGTGGTGGTCCCGCATCGGGTGGTGCCACGGGAGAGCGCCTAGTCGATTCGCGTTCCACTCGGTGGGGTGGATCCGGCACGATGGACGCGCTTGATCGACGTACGTCTCCGCCTCGGATGTCACGATGAGGTGGTGCCGAAAGCTCTCAGCTACGCGCAGGCAGTGCGCATCCTCGGACGCGGACCGGAAGCCGAGGCGATGCGCCTGATCCGATCGTCGTCCTCGGCCAGCCGGGCGCCGGCAAGTCGGTGCTGACCAAGGTCCTCGCCGCGGAGCTGATCGGTGGTGGTTTCCTCCCGGTCCGGGTTGCGCTGCGCGACGTCGACAGCTCGGTGAGCCTGCAACGCCAGATCGAGCAGGCGATCGCGGCCACCACCACGGAGGACGTTGCGTGGCCGCGGTTCGCCGAGGCTGCCGAC
>KL571450.1:31123-34239 GCA_000715855.1 Actinoplanes liguriensis | reverse complement strand
GCGTGGCCGCGGTTCGCCGAGGCTGCCGACGGACGGATGCCGGTGGTGATGCTCGACGGCTTCGACGAGTTGTTGCAGGCGACCGGGACCAACCAGAGCGACTACATGTACCGGCTCGCCGAATTCCAGCAGCGAGAGCTGAGTCTTGGCCGGGCCGTGGCCTTCATCGTCACCACTCGCATCAGCGTCGCCCATCGGGCTGCCAACCCGCCGGACACGCTGTTGCTGCTGCTGGAACCGTTCGACAGGGCACGGATCGGAGCCTGGCTGGAAACCTGGGAGCGGGTGAACAAGACCCGGCTCAGGGCACGTGGCTTGCGGCCGCTGCCGGTCGGCGTCGCGCTACGCTTTCCTGACCTGGCGGCTCAGCCGTTGCTGTTATTGCTGCTCGCTCTCTACGACGCCGACGAGAACGCGCTCCAGCATGCCTCAAGCCTCTCGCAGATCGATGTCTACGAGCGCATGGTGACGAGCTTCGCCCGCCGCCAGGTTCGCAAGGCCGCGCCGAACCTCACCGAGCAACAGTGCAACGTGGAGGTCGAGAAGGAGCTGCGCCGGCTCTGCGTGGTGGCGTTCGCCATGACCAACCGCTCGGCGCAGTGGGTCACCGAGGCTGAGCTGGATCGCGACCTCGTGGCGATTTTCGGCGAGGGCCCGGGCACTTCGGGTGACGGCATCACCGCCGCCGCACTGCTGCTGGGCCGCTTCTTCTTCGTGCACAGCGCTCAGGCTCTCCGCGGCGGGAAGACCCTTCAGACGTACGAGTTCCTGCACGCCACCTTCGGCGAGTACTTTGTTGCCCGATACACCTGGCAGCTGCTCGCGGACGTGGTCGCCCGCACTTCCGTCACGACGTCGCCGGGCTGGGCGTCGGATGACGGGTTCTTCTCTCGGGTGCTGTCCTTCGCCGCACTCGTCGTGCGAGCGCCGACCATCCGATTCCTGGTCGAGATGGGTGCGCGGCTCTCCGCGGACGAACGGGCGGTGTGGACCGGTGTTCTGATCGGGCTCTACCGCCGCAGCGGGCATGTCGCCTGGGTGGCGCAGGCGGGCGACTACCGGCCGGTTGCCCAGACCATGCCGGCCCGGTACGCGGCCTACACCGCGAATCTGGTGCTGCTCGCGGTCGTGGTCGCGGGCGGCATCCAATTCAGCGAGTTGTCCGAGCCGGCCCGGGCCACGCCTGCCCGCCGTTGGCATGACCTGACGCTGCTGTGGCACTCACAGCTGACGGACGAGGGCTGGGGCCGGATCGCCGAGGTATTCGAGTTGGAGCAGTGCCGCGACGTGAACGGGGAACGCGATGTCCGGTTGACCCTCGCCGAGCGATCCGCCCGGGTGCCGCCCTTGGACGTCCACTGGCTGTTCAACCATCAGGAGCGGGGCTTCGACTTCCACGAGGGGCTGCTGCCGGAGGTTCACCGCCAGCGGGCCTTCTTCCAAGGCGGTGTAAACGACAACCTGCTCCTGTACGCCGCCCAGCCGCTGATGGACTCGCCGCTGAGTCCGGCAATCGGCACGTTCTGCGGCTCGATCGCGCCGCACGCCCCGTCGGCTGCCCGAGCGCTGCTGCGGATCTGGTTGCTTCCGATCCTGGACCTGGGGATTGCTGATCTTCGCGAGGCTTGCCTGGAGGCGGTCCGTATCGCTGTCACGGACTTCGCGGGCTGGAACGAGGCCACCTCGCAGGCTTACACCGATCTGTGCCTGCGGGCGCTGGCGGACCGCGTAATGCCGATGTCAGTGATTCTAGAAGCTTGCCGGATCGTGGTGGACCAGACCGCCGCCCGCCGCCCTCTCCTGCCACTGATTCTGCGGACCTGCGGCGACGCGATCATGAGTCATCGAACGACCTTCAACCGGGACGAAATTTGTTATGAGCTGGCGAGGTTCGCCGTTGGGCTGCTGGAGGGAGCCGAACCGGACGAGAGCAGGAAGGCGACGGACATGTTCCCGCACCAACTGCGGGCGGTCCTGGAAGCCGCCGTCAGGGTGCCGGATGTCCCGACCGAGGAGACCTGAGGGTGTGGTGACCGTCAGTGGTAGTCCATGTGGGCGACCGAGACGACCTTGCCGGCGCGGATCGTGACCAGGCCGGCCCACGGGTCGAACTCGTGGAGCATCTCCGAGAAGACGTCGCGGCGGACCTCGCACGTGCCCGCGTGTGTCTTCGGGTCCAGGCACTTCTGCGGCGAATCGCGGAAGTCGAGGTACTTCAGCCCGGGCGCGGTCGGCAGGGTGACCCGCACGCCGGTGTAGACCGGCACGGTCTTCTTGGCGCACTTCGGGGACGAGGCCGCCACGGCGTACCGCCGGCAGTAATCCTTTCCGGACAGATACTCGGCCTGTTCGACGATGGCCAGCCGGTGGTCCTCGTAGAGCATCCAGACGCCGGCGGTGATCTGCGCGTCGCCGGTGGTGAACGCGGGCACCGCCGGCACGCTCGGGTCCGGGCCGGACCGCAGCTGCGCGTCGGTGAACGTGACCTTCGCGCGGCGGTCGCCGGTCGCCTCCGCGCCCAGCATCACCCGGCCGCTGAGCAGGTTGCTCTCGGTCAGCTCGCCCTCTAGCACCGGGGTGTCGTCGATCGAGACCGTCGCGCCGCGGTCGGTGGTGACGACCAGGATCCGGTGCGGCACGCCGGTGGACGTGGCCCGCCTCACCGTCGCGATCGGGTCGTCGGGAGCGGCGATCGTGCTGGTCAACCGCGTCTCTTCGGGGCAGACCGCGGCCCGGTAGGCGCCCGCGAGATAGTTGGGCTCGTCCTCGTCGCTGGTTGCCCGGAACGAGATCGTCGCGCAGGAGCCGCTGTCGCCCAGCGTCGCCCGGACCGCGATGTTCTGGCTCGGGGGGAAGACCAGGCGCGCGTCCTCGCCGCACACCGCCGAGGAATCGGCCCTCGCCGTGACGACCAGACCCTTCTTGATCGCGCACGTGCCGGAGTCGTCGCTCGCCGCGGAGAACGACGCATCCGTTTGCAACGGATCGAAGAGGGCGGGCCCCTTGGTCACGGCTGCGGCCTGGCTGGGCACCACCGATTGGGGGGTACGGACATCAGCCGCCGGACTCGGATCACGTAACGAGAGGCCGGCGGCGACACCGGCGACCACCACGAG
>KL571450.1:30619-30896 GCA_000715855.1 Actinoplanes liguriensis | reverse complement strand
CACCACGAGCGCGCCGGCCGTGATCACGGCGATCTTCCGGCGCCCGCGCGTCCGTTTCTGCCCACCGGTCCGGTAGCGGCCGGACTGCTGCGCGGCTTCCCCCTCCCGCCGCAGCTCGGGTGGCAGCGGGGGAGCGCTCGGTGCCCCGGAGACCAGGAGCCGGTCGAGCAGCTCGGGCGCGCTCGGCCGGTTCGCCGGGTCCTTCTCCAGGGATGCGCTGACCAGCTCGGCCAGGTACGGCGGGAGGTCGCCGACCCGGGGCGGCTGGGTGAGGATC
>KL571450.1:29495-30421 GCA_000715855.1 Actinoplanes liguriensis | reverse complement strand
GATGTGTATAAGAGACAGCGTGACCACGGCGCCCCACGCGAACACGTCCACCGCGGGCGTGATCAGCCGGTCGGTCTCCGGGTCGAGGCGTTCCGGGGCCATGTACGCCAGGGTTCCGACCACCTCCTCGGCGCGCGTGTGGAAGCTGGTCGGCTCGAGCGGCCGGGCGATCCCGAAGTCGATCACCTTGGGGATGCCGAGCGCGAACAGCACGTTGCGCGGCTTGAGGTCCCGGTGGATGACGCCGACGCCGTGGATCGCGGCGAGCGCGGAGGCCACCCCGACCGCGACCCCGTGCAGGCTGCCGCCGCCCAGTGGCCCGTTCTCCGTGACGACCTCGTTCAGGCTGGGGCCGTCCACGTACTCGACCACCAGGTATGGCGTCTCGTGGTCCGGGTCGGCGTCGAGCACCTCGGCCGTGCAGAACGGCGGGACCTGTCGCGCCCGGTTCACCTCGCTGCGGAACCGGGCACGGTACTGCTGGTCGTGCGCGTACTCCGGGCGGATCACCTTCACCGCCACGAACCGCCCGTCCGGGTCCCGCGCGAGGTAGACCGCGCCCATGCCGCCCGCCCCGATCCGGGACAGGATCCGGTAGCGCCCGATGAGCTCGGGATCGGAAGGTCGCAGTCGATCTACCACGGGGTGACAACCTACCGTCTGCGGACGGCCGGGGGTTTACGGCCGTACGGCGAAATTGTTTTTTGGAGAGACCCGGGGCCGGCTCACCGATGCTTGACTTTAAACCGCGAGGTTGAAAGAGTCTGTCCATGACACTGTCTGACCAGCCTGCCGAGCGTCACCGGCAGATCAGCTCCGGATTCACCGACCGCGTGCGAGGCGTCCAGTCCTGGGACGCGCCCGCGCCGGTCGACGGGTGGGCCGCCCGCGACGTCGTGCGCCACCTGGTCGAGTGGCTGGCGGCG
>KL571450.1:27682-29258 GCA_000715855.1 Actinoplanes liguriensis | reverse complement strand
CGGCTGCCGGCCGGGCCCTCCGTCGACGACGACCCGGCCGCCGCGTGGCAGGTCCACCGCGACGCGGTGCAGTCCCTGCTCGACGACCCCGCCACCGCCGGGCGCACCCTGTCGAACCCGCACCTGGGCGAGCTGCCGCTGGACCGCGCGATCGACCAGTTCTACACCTCGGACGTGTTCATGCACACGTGGGACCTGGCCCGCGCCACCGGTCAGGACGAGCGGCTCGACCAGGAGTTCTGTGCGCAGTTGCTGGCCGGGATGGAGCCGATGGAGGAGATCATCCGCTCCTCCGGGCAGTACGGACCGCGCGTGCCGGTGAAGAGCGACGCCGACGTGCAGACCCGGATGCTGGGCTTCATCGGCCGCGATCCGGAGTGGACGCCCTGATGACGTTCTCGGCCGTCCACGCGGCGACGCCGGGTGGGAACGGCTGGGGCAGGTTCAGCACGAAGTGCGTGATCCCGGCCCGGCGAAGCTCCTCGATCGTCCGGCGGGTGGCGGCCGGATCGTCGTAGGAGACGTGCGTCTGCGTCGACCGCTGGATCTGCGCCGGGTCGCGGCCGATCGCGGCGCAGTGGGCGTCGAGGGCGCGGGAGCGCTGAGCGATGTACTCGACGCTGTTGTGCGGCGGGCCCGGCACGTTCCAGATGTCGGCGTGCTCGGCCACCACCCGCAGCGTCCGGTCGCCCCAGCCGCCGATGAGCAGGGGCGGCCCCGGGCGTTGGACGGGTTTCGGCTCGCAGCGGGCGTTGTCGAGCGTGTAGTACTTCCCGCGGAAGTCGAAGTCGTCCTCGGTCCACATCCGCCGCAGGATCGTGCACGCCTCGTCGAGACGCGCCACGCCCTCGGCCGGTGGCACGAGGTCCAGGCCGTAGGCGGCGTACTCGGCGACCGCCGGGTTCGGGCCCGCCTGACGGGTGCCGCCGACGCCGATGCCCACGACGAGGCGTCCGCGCGCGATGACGTCCGTCGTCGCCGCGATCTTGGCAAGAACTGCCGGCGGCCGTATGCGATTGCTGGTCACCATGAGTCCCAGGCGCAGCCGCCCGGTCTGCGCGGCCAGCGCCGCCAGCAGCGTCCAGCCCTCGTAGGCGGGGCCGGATCGTGGCCCGAAGAGCGGCAGCAGGTGATCCCACAGCCAGGCGTGCTCGATCTCGGGGACGGTGTCGGCCTCCGTCCAGACCCGCAGCAGGTCGTCGTAGGAGGCGTGCGCCGGAGTGGTCTTGATGCCGAAGCTCAGTGCGCTCAAGAGAAGATCCAATCGTCAGTACGCTGATCATCAGCGAACTGACAATCAGCGTAGCGCTAGACTTCGGCGGTGTCGACGAGCGCTGAACGGATCGAGAAGGACCTGGCGGGCCTCCGCCTGGCCGGGCTGCTCAAACGCGCGCAGGGGCTGCTCGTCGAGGGCTCCGGGCCGGTGCTCGCGCCGTTCGGGATCGACGGCCGGGAGCTCGCCGTCCTCAGGCTGCTCGCCGACGAGGGGCCGGCCTCCCAGCAGCAGATCAGCCGGCGGCTCGCCGTCGACCGGACCACGATGGTCGCGCTGGTCGACACCTGTCTCTTATACACA
>KL571450.1:24723-27564 GCA_000715855.1 Actinoplanes liguriensis | reverse complement strand
GTGTATAAGAGACAGCCGCAAGAACATGGTCGAGCTGACCGACGCCGGACGCGACACGTGCGACCGGGCGACCCCCGCCGTCGACGAGATCGAGGCGGCATTTCTGGCCCCCATCCCCGCAGCCGACCGAGACAGGCTGAAAGGCCTGCTCAGGACTTTGATCGCAGCCGCTACGCTGCCGTCATGATGATCAACTTCCTCGGGTGGGTGGCGCGGCGACGGGTGGCGGTGCTGGTCGTTTCGCTGCTGGCCGCTGTCGCCCTCCAGGTGGTTCGTCATGACTACTCGCCGTGGGTCACCGCCGTGCCGGCCTTCGCGTTCATCCTGTGCATGGCCGTCGCGGCTCGTGTCTTTCACCCGGCGCGACTGGTGGCGCGGCCCGAGGTTCCCGCCCTCGACGTGCCGGCGAACCCGGGGGCCGTGCTCGGGGCCGCGGCCTACACGTTCGTCGTCGTCCCGATCCTGGGCGTGGCGTTCCGTGACAACCAGGAAGCCGTGGACTACTGGTTCGCGGCGGCCGCCGTGGTGATCCTCGGTGGTCAGCTGGCCGCCTTCTGGTGGCCGGCGCTGGGCCGGTTCGGGGTGCGCCTCACCCCGGACGGCATCACCGACCGGCAGGTGTACAGCCGTCTCTTCGTGCCGTGGGCCGCCCTGGCAACCCCGGAATCGGCCGTCGCGCGCGGCGCCCATCAGGTGGTGCTGCGCTATGCACGCCCTGATCTGGTCCGCAAGCGCGGCTTCCGGATCGACGGTCGTGCCACGCTGTCGGCCGCGGGCATCGACGCCGCGCTGCTGGCCCGCACGATCAACGCATACTCGAATGACCCCGCCGCCCGCTCCGCCATCGGCTCCGAAGGCCCCACCCCCGCCGTCAGGTGCAAGCCGTCCGGCTGGTCCTGACCGTGGTCATCAGGCCCTGATGACCACGCTCAGGACCAGCCTTGGGGTGAGGGCCGTCGGGGTGCCCGGGCGCTTCGGGCCGGTGCCGCGGTCGATGTCCGCCAGCCGTTGACGCCTGCATGGGACTTGTCGGCGCCGATTCAGACGTTATCGCCATAAATTGCCAGCCGGTGCCTACCGTACTGCTATGGACCAGAAACAACAGGCGTGGCGCACAGCCCGCGCGGCGGCGCCGGCCCTCATCGCAGCCCTGGCTCTGCCGGCACCAGCGATGGCTGCGGCAGAGGACACGCCGACACGTGAGGCGACCGTCACGATCGCCAATGACACCGGCTGCAAACTCGCGCGGGAGTCTCAGACCATCTCCGACCAGGCGAGCTGGGTCGAGCCGTTCATGCCGCTGATTCCCAGTGGCGGCAGAGGCGGAGCCGTCGTCTCCATCCAGCGCAACATGTTCACCGCCGCTGCGACGTACCGGATCGCATGCCCGGGGCAGAGCGAATGGCGCGCGTATCTGACGATCGAGGACACTGTGGAGCCGAACGAGCTCAACGGCGGGGCGATGTTGCCGGACGGCCTGTGCTCGGTCGTGGAATGGTCAGGCTCGCTCGAGTCACGGCAGTACGACTTCACGCTCAGCCGATGCTGATCGTTCCGGCCTGTCCTGCGGCGATCGGGTAGAGGCCCAGGAAGCGCGGGGCACACCGGGCGATCACTCAGATCCCGTCACGTGTCTCCTCACTCATCCTGTTCGGTGTGCCCCTGTCCGTTGCGTCGAACCCCACTCATGGCATCGCGGACACAGCCTTCGGCCGCACGAACGTCGCCATCCGTCGCGTGACCGTAGTTCCGCTGAGCAACTGACCGCGTCTGTTTGTGGCCGATCGACGTCTCTTGTTAGCGTGCGGGGGCGGGTCGAGAGGCGCTGCGACGGATGTTCATCCGCCACGCTCGGCCGGTCTGTGGTCGTAAGGGCGCCTCCTCGCCGGAGGCTGCACTCGCCGCGTCCCCCGGCGGACGACCTGTGGGGGATCAACTCATGGCATCGGACCTGACCGATTTCATCGCCGGCCTGCCCAAGGTGGAACTGCACGTCCACCACGTCGGCTCGGCGACACCGGAGACCGTGGCCCGCCTGGCCGAGCGCCACGCCGGAAGCACGTCGGTGCCCGCCGACCCGGCGCTCCTCGCCGAATACTTCACCTTCACCGACTTCGCGCACTTCATCGAGGTGTACCTGTCGGTGGTGGATTTGATTCGCGACGCCGAGGACGTGGCCACACTCACCTACGACGTCGGTGCCGGCCTTGCCGCCCAGGCCGTGCGGTACGCGGAGCTGACGCTGACCCCGTACTCCTCGATCGTGCGCGGCATCCCGGCCGAGGCGTACTGCGAGGCGGTGGAGGACGCCCGGCTGCGTCTCGTCCGCGACCACGGCATCCAGCTGCGCTGGTGCTTCGACATCCCGGGCGAGCCGACGATGACCGGCGCCGACGTGACGCTCGACGTGGCGCTCAAACAGCGCCCGGACGGACTGGTCAGCTTCGGGCTGGGCGGCCCGGAAGCCGGGATCGCCCGGGAACGGTACGCCGGTCACTTCGCCGCGGCGACGGCCGCCGGACTGCGCAGTGTGCCGCACGCCGGCGAGTCGACCGGCCCGGAGACCGTCTGGGACGCGGTACGCCACCTCGGCGCGGAACGCATCGGCCATGGCATTGCCGCCGCGCGCGACCCCGAACTGATGGCCCACCTGCGCGAGCACGACATCGCCCTGGAAGTGTGCCCGACGTCGAACGTCTGCACCCGGTCGGTGCCGTCACTGGCCGAGCACCCGCTGCCCGCGCTGGTCGCCGCCGGTGTGCCGGTCACCATCAACTCCGACGACCCGCCGATGTTCTCCACCAACCTCAACCGGGAGTACCGCTGTCTCTTATACACATC
>KL571450.1:19786-24551 GCA_000715855.1 Actinoplanes liguriensis | reverse complement strand
TTCTCCACCAACCTCAACCGGGAGTACCGGGTGGCGGCCGACCTGCTCGGCCTGGACGAGCGCGGCGTCGCCGACCTGGCCCGGCAGGCGGTCCGCTACTCCTTCCTCGACGAGCCCGGCAAATCCGTCATTCTTGCCGACATCGAGACGTACGTGGCGTCGGCCGGCGCCGGCATGGCGGGGTGATGGACACCGGCCCGCCGGTTGTCTTTCATGAGGCGATGACCGAACGCACGTCTCAACAGTCGGCCCGTGACGACCGGCCCGTGCCACTGCCCAGGCCGGTCTGGCGCGGCTGGTTGCATCTCATCTGGTTTCCGCTGTCCCTGATCGCCGGTGGATTCCTGATCGTCGCCGCGCACGGCCCCGGGATGGTCGCCGCGGCCGCCGTCTATGCGGGCGCCGTGAGCGCGATGTTCGGCACCAGCGCCCTGTACCACCGGGTCGACTGGCGATTCGCGGTGAACCGGGTCCTGCAGCGACTCGACCACCTGATGATCTTCGTGCTGATCGCCGGGACCGCCACGCCGATGTATCAGCTCGCCGCTCACGAGCCGTACAGCCGGGTCTGCCTGATCCTGACCTGGGCGCTGGCGACCGGGGCGGCCGGGCTGCACCTGGCACGGATGGAGGCGCCCGAGCGGGTGGTCGGCGGCACGTACATCGGTCTCGGAGCCGTGGCGGGTCTGGCTCTCCCGCTGGTGTGGACCTACGCCGGGCCGGTGGCGGGCGGCCTCGCCCTCGGCGGTGGTCTGCTCTACGTCGCCGGGGCCCTCGCCTACCACTACCGCCGACCCAACCCGGCGCCGCTGGTGTTCGGCTATCACGAGGTCTTCCACGCCTTCGTCTGCGCCGGCGCCACCTGCCACTACGTCGCCGTCTTCCTCGTCGTGACGTAACCGAGCCGCAGCGACGGCGCCGCCCTGCACCGGGACGCCGGGCGGGCGCTGCTGGTTCACGGTCACGAGGGCTATCTCGACATGTTCGCCGGGAACCGGTGGCAGTGCCCGCAACCGGTCGCCGAGGTGGGGGGATGGACGACCTCGGCCCCGGTCTCGCCGGCCAGCCGGTCGGCCAGCGCGGCGCCGATCTCCCGCCAGTGCTGCCGGTCGTCCGGGTCGGCGGAGGCCCACGACTGCAGGGCCGCGGCGAGGTCGGCGGACAGACCGAGATGGCGAGGTCCGATACTGACGTGGGCCTCGTGCGCTGGTCGGCCGGGGCGGGACGGCAGCAGCCGCCACTCCCAGACGGGGAAGGCACCGTGGTCGGTCGCCAGGTCGAGGCGACGGCGGCCGGGCGGGCGGCCCTGCGGGCACCACGCTCGATGGCGACGGAACTCGTGCATGTCCCCGATTGTCAGACATCGACGATCCTGGTTGTGCGGCGAGTATCGTGGCCGGGGTGGAACTCGCCGGAGTTCAGAAGACGCTCAGCCCCGTGCTCAAGGCCAAGGCGCTGGACAACCGGCTGCCGGTCCCCATTCTCGGCGACGAGTATGCCGAGCGGACGATGCGGCGCCTGGATCCCGGCTACGACAAGGGCAGGTTCGGCGTCAACCAGTTGGGGCTCGCCGCCGTCGTACGCGCGAAGGCCTTCGACGACTGGGCACGGAGTTTCCTTGCCGATCATCGTGAGGCGGTCGTGCTGAACCTGGGGTGCGGGCTCGACGCGCGGGTGCACCGGATCGATCCGCCCGCCACCGTGGACTGGTTCGACCTGGACTTTCCCGGCGTCATCGAGCTGCGTCGGGAGCTGTTGCCGGCGCGCGAGCACTACACGCTGATCGGCTCCGACGTCACCGACCTCACCTGGCTGGCGGGTGTTCCCCGCGGGCGGCCGGTGCTGGTGGTCGCCGAGGGGCTGGTGCCGTATCTGACCGAGGTCGACGCGCGGCTGCTGTTGACCGGCATCGTGGACGCTTTCCCGAGCGGGCAGATCCAGTTCGACACCGTCTCGGTCTCGGCGTGGCACGCCTCGAAGTGGGATCCGCTCGGACGCAAGTACAACGCCCGGTTCCACTGCGGCTTCGATGACCCGGCCGCGCTGGCCGGCTGGCATCCGCGGCTCGCATACGTCGACGAGGCGCCGATGAACGATTCGCCGCTGCTGGCGGCCAGGGCGCCCACGGCCGTACGCCGGATGTATCGGTTGTTGAATCTCCTGCCCGGCTTCCGGAGGTCCAGTCGCATCGTGCGCTTCCGGTTCTGACGGGCGGACGGTCGGGTGGCGGCGCGGCGGGCGGACGTCAAATGGCGCGGTGGGCGGGGCCGTGCGCCTCGTCGCAGTGGGGTTCGCCGGAGTGGCCGGGCAGGTCGGCGGTGTGATCCACCTGCAGGGTGGTGTGGCGGATGCCGTGCCGGTGCTGCAGCAGGTGCTCCAGGTCGGCGCGGCTGGTGTGGCAGTCGGCGTGGTCGGCGACGATGACGTGGGCCGACAACGCGGTCTGACCGGAAGTGATCTGCCAGACGTGCAGGTCGTGGATCTCGGTGACGGCCGGGACGGCGGCCAGCTCGGCGCCGATCGCGTCGACGTCGACACCGGACGGGGCGGCCTCGAGCAGGATGCGGCCCGAGTCGCGGACCAGGCGGACGCCGGCGACGACCATCAGCACGACGACGATCAGGGAGGCGATCGCGTCGGCGCGGGTGAACCCGGTGAGGACCATGACCAGGCCGGCGATCAGCGTGGCGATGAACGCGAACAGGTCGTTGAGGATGTGCTGGAACGCGCCCTCGACGTTGAGGCTGGTCCGGTTCGCGCGGGACATGCACCAGGCGGCGCCGATGTTGACGACGACGCCGACCGCGGCCGTGGCGACGACCAGGCCGCCGGCGACCTCGGGCGGGTCGAGCAGGCGTTGCACGGCCTCGTAGCCGAGCCAGCCACCGAGCAGCAGCAGCGAGAAGCCGTTGGCCTGCGCGGAGAGGATTTCTGCGCGTTTCAGGCCGTACGTGTATCCGCCCTGCGGCGGTCGTGCGGCCAGGCGCATCGCGATCAGGGCGAGGACGATCGCGGCCGCGTCGGTCAGCATGTGGGCCGCGTCGGAGAGCAGCGCGAGCGACCGGGCGACGATGCCGACGACGACCTCGCCGGCCATGAACGTGCTGATCAGCGCGAGCGCGGCGACCAGCCAGCGGCGGTCGGCGTCAGCGCTCACCTCGTGGTGATGGTGGTCGTGGCCGCTCATCGCGCCACGCTCTCAGCGGGGCAGGCGGCCGGGTCGACGGCGAGGACCAGGCCGAGCAGGTCGCCGAGCGCGTGCCGGATCCGGCTGTCGGCGAGCTCGTAGCGGGTCCGCCGGCCCTCGGGCACGGCGACGACCAGGCCGCAGCCGCGCAGGCAGGCGAGATGGTTCGACAGGTTCTGCCGGGTCACGCCGAGCTGGGCGGCCAGCTCGGCCGGGTAGCCGGGGGTGTCGCGCAGGGCGAGCAGCAGCCGCGCCCGGGTCGGGTCCGACAGCGCGTGGCCGAACCGGGCGAGGACCGCGCCGTGCGTGACCGTTTCCATGCGGCCACAGTACAGCGCCTGCTGTATTCAGCGGAAGGTGTACCTACGGGAGGCGCGCCGACAGGGTCAGCACCCGGGTGATCTGGGTGGCGCCGAAGTTGTCGTCGCTGAGCAGGGTGACCGTGTAGCCGTGGCGGGACGGTTCGACCGCCATCGCCTCGTAGTTGTCCATCAGCGGGTTGGTCTGCGGCTGCTTCGCCGTGGCGCCGAGCGTCGGGCACTTCACCAGGTCGACGACGAGACTCTTGCGCAGCAGCGCCGACGACGGAACGGCCGACAGGTCGGTGACCGCGCCGACGTTCGTCGCCCGGCGGGTGGCCGGAACCGCGTACAGGGAAATCGCATTGCCTGTCGTCGTGGCGAAAGAAGCCTCCATGACCAGCAGGGAGTCGTGGTCGTAGGCGACGATCTCGGGGATGCGCCGGCCGGACTCGGCGGCATAGGCGAACTGCCCGGTCAGCGACCAGGCGCCGTGGCGACCCAGGTCGTAGACGAGGAAGCGGTGCCGCGTCGCGTCGTGGTCGCCGGAGAGCGCGCCCTCCATCGCCGCGATGATGCGGGTGCCGTCCGGCGTGATCGTCAAGCCCTCCAGGGTGGCGTTGGCGGTCGCCTCGCCGGCCGGAGTGACCGCGAACCGGGCCGGGACCGGCAGCGACGCCTTCTGCACGCCGTCGCGCCCGAAGACCCGGATCGACGGCTCGGTCTCCGACGAGACCACGAAGTCGCCGTTCGGCAGGACGACCAGGCCCTCGTTGTCGGAAGTAGTGCCGTCGTACGGCGTACCGTCGGCGTTCTTCAGCACCAGCGGGTCGCGGGTGATCCTCGGAGAATGCGGGTCACGCCAGAACCAGATGCGCGCCGGGTCGGTCCCGTGGTTGTCCACGGTCGAGACCCAGGAGTGCGAACGGCGGTCCCACGCCAGGTCGGAGAGGCCGCCGACGGTCGCGCCGGGGTAGACGATTTTGTCGAGCGCGTCGCTGTAGGAGGTCGCGCAGTTGCTCCGCGGCGCGGCGGCCGCGGGCACGGGCACGGCCAACAGGGGAGTGGCCAGGGCGAGCAGAGCCCCGGCGATGATCGGTCGCTTCATGGAATCAGGATTAACAAACCAGAGTGGACGTCGGTGGAACGAAGCATCACCAATCGTTGAGCCTGTGGTCAGGGCACGTTCGCCGCGCTGATCGAGGCTATCGAGCATGTTCAATCGTGCTCTCGTCGCGCTCCTCACCGTCGCGGCCGTCGCCGTTCCCGCACCGGCGGG
>KL571450.1:18266-19559 GCA_000715855.1 Actinoplanes liguriensis | reverse complement strand
GTCGCCGTTCCCGCACCGGCGGGCGCGTCCGCCGCGGCGATCCCGCTCGGTGACGCCGGACTCGCCGAACAACGCACCACCGAGACGCTCGCCCCGGGCGTCACCCTGACCCGGATCGTCCGCGGTGACGCTCCGGCCCCCGCCGACCAGATCGGCACGACCACGCGGGGGCCGTGGCGGATCAACGTCGTGACCATCGACCCGCGCCGGACCCGGTACCACCTGAAGGCCACCTACGGCCCCGACCTGGCCGGCGTCGAGACCACCAGCACGCTCGCGAGCGGCGTGAACGCGCTCGCCGCCGTGAACGCGTCGTTCTTCACGTTCACCGCCAGCGTCCAGTACCCGGGAGACCCGGTCGGCCTGGGGATCTACGACGGCAGGCTGCTCAGCGAGCCGACCGCCGATCCGGCCGAGGCCGACCTGGTCGTCGACTCGCGCACCAACCGGATGGTGCTCGGCCGGCTGCACTGGACCGGCACCATCGGTGACCTGCCGATCGACTACCTCAACCACCCGCCGGCGGCCGACGAGACGGTCAGGTTCACGCCCGAGTTCGCCGCGACCACCCCGGCCGGAGACGGCTTCGAGATCGTCCTGAACCGTCACGGTTGCGTCGTGCGGACCGCCGCGACCCGCGGGACCGCGCTCACCGCCGGTCAGACCTCGATCCAGGCGACCGGCGCCGATGCGGCCGGGCTCGCGCTCCTCGCCACCACCGGGTGCCCACGGCAGACCTCGTCGCTGACCGACGAGAACGGAAAACGAATCCGGATGAACCAGAGCCTGTTCGGCGTCAATGGCCGCTATCGTCTCGTCGCCGACGGGGAGATCGTCGTCCCGGCCGGCACCGGCAGCTTCTTCGCCCGCAACCCGCGAACCATCGCCGGCACCACCCGCTCCGGCAAGATCCTGCTGGTCACCATCGACGGGCGCATGACCACCAGCGTCGGCACCACGATGGACGAGACCGCGGCGGTCGCCAAGGCGCTCGGCCTGCACGACGCGATCAACCTCGACGGCGGCGGCTCGACGGCGATGGTCGCGCGCGGCGCCCTGATCAACCAGCCGAGCGGTGGCTCGGAGCGCGCGGTCGGCGACGCGCTCGTCCTCACGTCACACCCCTAGATCAAGATCAACTCCGGTTTGCCGTACGGCGAAAAGCCCTGCTCCTCATTGCGAACCAGCGTTCACTTCCCGGTGGTGAGCAGGGCCACCAAACTCTCGGCCAGCTGATCGTCGAAGGGGCCGGGCACCGCCAGCAGCCGGTACCACAGAACGCCGTAGACGACG
>KL571450.1:17365-17994 GCA_000715855.1 Actinoplanes liguriensis | reverse complement strand
CCGCGGGCAGGTCGCCGCGGTCGCGGGCCCGGTCGACCAGCGTGGCCAGGGCGGCGCGACGGCGTTGCAGGAACTCGGTGCGGAAGCGCTCGCCGAAGACCGGGTCGAGCTGGGCCTCCACCATGAGCGCGCGCAACAGCTCGCCGATCTGCGGGGTGCGCGCGAGCGTGTAGCTGTCGTCGAGCATGTGGCGCAGGTCGGCGGCCCAGCTGCCCTCGTCGGGCAGCGGGATGTAGATGTCGGCCTTGCGGGCGAGCGCCTCCATCAGGACGTCGCCTTTGGACGGCCAGCCCCGGTAGATCGTCTGCTTGCCGACGCCGGCACGCTGGGCGATCTTCTCGATGGAGGCGGCCGCGTAGCCCTGCTCGACGACGAGCTGGGTGGCGGCGAGCAGGATCGCGTCCCGGCTCTCCTGGCTGCGGGGGCGGCCCGTTCTGCGCTCCATGCGGATGATCCTAGCGCACTTTCAATACGAGACGGTGCGGTTTGAAAGTGGCCGCGGGATGGGCTAGGTTCAGTTACGAACCGAACCGTCTCGTTTCATGGGAGTGCTCGTAATGTCGAACCGCATCCTCGTCGTCGGCGGCACCTCGGGCGTCGGCCTCGCCACCGCCCGCCGACTGGCCGCC
>KL571450.1:16396-17141 GCA_000715855.1 Actinoplanes liguriensis | reverse complement strand
CGTCGCCAGCCGCGACATCGGCAGACTCGACGCCGCGGACCTGGTCGCCCACCAGGTCGACGGCAACGACGGCCCGGCCGTCGCGCGACTCGCCGCCGAACTGGCGCCGCTGGACGCCCTGATCGTCACCCTCTCCGGGGCGGAAGGCTCCGGTACGTTCGCCGACCTGGACCTGGCGGCGCTGCGGCGGGCGTTCGAGGCGAAGTACTGGCCGACCCTGACCGTCCTGCAGAACGTCCTGCCGCACCTGGCCGAGCGCGCCTCGATCACGCTCGTCGGCGCGATCAGCGCCCACGCCGCGATGGCCGGGACCGCCGGGATCGGGTCGCTCAACGCGGCCGTCGAATCCCTGGTGCGGCCGCTTGCCGTCGAGCTCGCCCCGCGCCGGATCAACGCCGTGTCGCCGGGGCTGGTCGACACCCCGTGGTGGAATGGCCTGTCCGAGCAGGACCGCACCGCCTGGTTCACCGCGGCGGCCAAGGTCCTGCCGGTCGGCCACGTCTCCACCGCCGACGAGATCGCCGACGCCGTCGTCCTGGCCGCCACCAACCCGTCCATGACCGGAACCGTCCTGCAGATCGACGGAGGCGCCCGCTTCGCCCACTTCTGACACTGCGAAGACTCACCGTCCCTGCCAGCCGACGGCACCGAGCTGGCCTCCACGGCGCAAAACCGGCCGGAATTCGCCGTCACTGCCAGCCGGCGGCGGTGGGCTGGCCTTCACGGCGCGAAAACCGGCCGAGAA
>KL571450.1:11823-16139 GCA_000715855.1 Actinoplanes liguriensis | reverse complement strand
AGCCGGCGGCGGTGGGCTGGCGGCCACGGCTGAGAATTGGGTGGATGACGACCGTGAGTGCCGGCTGGGGAGGGCTAGCGCGGCTGGACGCGCTTGCTGTGCCTCCATGGCGGAACCGCGCCGGAACGGCAATAGGGTGAGCGCTGACGCCGCGGCGCTGGGGCGCGCTATCGCGGAGGTTCTTGGGTCGGCGGCGCGGTCGGTGATCCTGCACGGGTCGCTGGCGGCCGGCGGGTTCCGGCCGGGCCGCAGCGACGTCGACCTGCTCGTGATCGTCGACGGCGGCGTCACCGATGCTCAGGCCGCCGCGCTGGAGGGCCTGGATCCCGGCGATGCCACCGGCGTCGACCTGCATGTCGTCACGACCGAGGTGGCCGGCGCGCCGAGCCGGGCCCCGGCCCTGGAGCTGTATCTCGGCCACGGCGAGCGGGAGCGGCATGTCGCGGCGGCGCCGGACCTGCTCGCGGAGTTGTCGATGGCACGGGCGGACGGGATCGCCCTGCTCGGCGCGCAGCCGCGCGAGGTGATCGCTCCGGTGCCGGCCGAGTGGGTCGTCGACCGGGGCCGGCACTGGCTGCGCACGTGGCGGTCGCTGACCCGCGACACCGGGCACGCGGCGTTCATGGTGCTCACCGCGTGCCGCATCTGGCTGTTCGCCGTCGAGAACGTGCACGCCTCCAAGATCCGGGCGGCACGGTGGGCGCTCACTCGCGCGCCGTCGCTGGTCGCGGTCGCCGAGGCGATCCGGCAGTACGAGGATGAGCCGTCCACCGTCGTCCACGAGCCGGGCATCGCCGCCGTCCTCGACACCGTCCTGCGGGAGACTAGTTCCCGGTGAAGATGCCGATCAGGTTCTCGGCGGCGTTGTCGCCGAGCAGGATGCGGTTCATCTCGACGCCGTCGGGGGCGATCCCGGCGCTGCGCGTGAACATCGCCCGCTCGTAGTCCGCGAGCGCCGCCTCGGCGTCTCCGGGGTGGGCGGCGATGGCCGTGCCCAGTTCCGCGCCGTCCAGCATGGCCAGGTTGGCGCCTTCGCCGTTCGGGGGTTGCAGGTGCGCGGCGTCGCCGAGCAGGGTCACGCCGGGCAGGCGGTCCCAGTGGTGGTCGGCCGGCAGCCCGAAGTGCGGGCGGTGTACCGGCTCGGTGTCGCTGGCGGTGATCAGCGCGGTCAGTTCGGGCGCCCAGCCCTCGACCTCCCGGGTGATCCGCTCGGTCATGCCGGGCGCGGTGAACCAGTCGAGTGGCCGGGACAGCCACAGGTACGCGTGCAGGTTCCCGTCGCTCTCCCGGTGGGCCAGGAACAGCTTTCCGCTGGTGGTGCGGTCGAAGACGAACAGCGATCCACCGCCGACCGCCTTGGCCGTGGCGGGGTGGCGGTTGTCGCCGTCGAACAGGAACGTCTCGACGGCCGACGCGCCGCTGTAGACCGGCTGGGCGGGGCTGAGCAGCGGCCGGACCTTGGACCACGCGCCGTCCGCGCCGACCAGCAGGCTCGTCTCCGTGGTGGCGCCGCCGGCGAACGTCACCTCGTGCCGGCCCGCGCCGAGCGGGCGGGCGCCGCTGACCCGGTGTCCCCATCGGACGGTGCCGGCGGGCAGGGAGTCGAGCAGGATCCGGCGCAGTTCGCCGCGCTGCACCTCGGGGCTGCCGCCGGTGTGTTCGTCCTGCTTGTCGAAGAGGATCGTGCCGTCCCGGTCGGTGACCCGGTACGACTCGCGGCCCTGCAGGACGAGCGCGCGGAACTCCGCGGTGAGCCCGGCGGTTTCGAGGGCGGGCTGGCCGTTGTAGTCGTGGATGTCGAGCATGCCGCCCTGGGTGCGGGCCGCGGGGGAGGGCTCCGCCTCGTACACGGTGCTGGGGATGCCGTGCAGGTGCAGGACCCGGGCCAGGACGAGACCGCCGAGTCCGGCGCCGATGATCGTGACGGGTGTGGTCATGATTGCTCCCTGCTCAAGTAGTTACGCGATCAAGCTACTTTACGAGAGTGCTACATTGCAACCGTGACTGACGAGCACGAGCGGGTCGTCCAGAGCCTGCAGGCCTTCGCCTCGACCCGTGGTGAGCTGGCCCGGCACTTCGCCAGGAGTCAGCAGCTGCACACCACCGACGCGGCCGCGATCGTCGAGATCATCAACGCCGAGGAGCGCGGGCAGCCGCTGACCCCGGCCCGGCTCGCCGAGCGGCTCGCGCTGACCACCGGCGCGACCTCGACGCTGCTGAACCGTCTCGAGGGCGGGGGCTTCGTCCTGCGTACGCGCGGGCACAGCGACCGCCGGGTGGTGACGCTGCACGCGACGCCGGCGATCGAGGCCGCGGCCGACGCGTTCTTCGAGCCGCTCGCCCAGCGGCTCAGGGCGGCGACGGGCGACTACTCCGCGGCCGACCTGAAGCTGATCGAGGGCTTCGTCGACCGGTTACGCTCCGTGATGACCGACTACATGGATTAGGCGCTCGGTGCTGAGGCACGAGGTGAGGCAGCGCTCCTTGGCGTTCCCCATCAACCGCGCGGTCCAGTCGGTGAAGCCCCCGTCGCCCAGTTCGACGTCGCCGGCGGTGATGCGCAGCGCCGCCTCGGTGTAGTAGCCGCGACCGCGGGTGCGGTCCGGTTCCTCGAGAGCCAGCGCAGCGAGGGCCGGCCGGAGGGCTGGGCTGCCCATGATCGTGTAGTGCAGCCGCGCGCCCGGAAGGCCGGCGAGAACCCGCTGCCAGAAGCCCAGATGCAGGGTGAGCAGCCGCGCCTGGGTCACGCCCGAGCCGGTGTCGCGGGCGCTGGAGACGAGCGTGAAGAGCGGGAAGTGCGCGGACATCCCCGGCCCGAAGTCCTGCGCGCGCAGCAGCCGGTGATGCGCGGCCAGGTGCACCTCACCGGAGGCGGGCTGACCGCGTCTGCGATGGGCGGCCTCGATCGCCAGCGCGTTGGTGGCGTCGCTGAGCACCTCGGTCCCGCGCATCGTCGTGACCACCCGGTTCTGGCTGACCGGGCCGACCGCCGAGCAGGCGCCCAGCGGTGCGACCGGTGACAGCGCGACGCCCTCGAACTCGGCGGGCAGCGATCGCCAGATCCGGGCCTCGACAGCGGCGAGCGCCCCGGGGTCCGTCGTGGAGGGCCGCACGAACCGGTCGTCGCGCCGGCGCCACATCAGGTCCGCGGGTCGCACGGCCGAGGCCCGGGTCCGAGCGACGGACAGCAGCAGCGTCTGGAGATCCGTTCCGGGCAGGGCGGCGAGCGCCTCGCGGGTGCCCTCCGGTAGTCGCGCCCAGACCCGTTCCTCCGCCGATGACATCCGTCCACCATGGTCGAGCGCTGGGCTCCTGTCGACGCGATTACTCCGGGCTCACCCCGGCGATCGTCAGCGCGAGCAGGCGTTTCGCCTCGGCGGCCGGGTCCGGGTGGTGTTCGGTCGCCAGGGCGATCCCGGTGAGCAGGCCGAGCAGGTCGCCGATGGTCACGCCCGGGGTGAGGGCGGCCGCGGCCCGCTGCACGAGCGGCTGACCGGCTTCGGTCAGGCGGGCGGTGGCGCAGTGCTCGTGCGCCTCGCCGGAGCCGGCCGCGTGGTCCCGGTTGAGCGCCTCGGCCAGCCCGCGCGTGGTCGCCGCGAACGTCAGCACCTCGCCGAGCCATTCCAGCAGCGCGGCACGGCTGTCCGGCCGGTCGGCGAGTTCCCGCGCGCGGTCCGCGAGCGCGTCGGTCTGCTTGCGGAACACCGCCGCGAGCAGGGCGTGCCGGGTCGGGAAGTGCCGTCGCACGGTGCCGGATCCGACCCCGGCGGTGCGGGCGATCTGCTCCATCGACGCGTCGGCGCCCTGCTCGGCGATCGCCTGCTCGGCGACGGTGAGCAGCAGCGTGTAGTTGCGGCGGGCGTCCGCGCGCTGTCCGGGCATCGGGATCCTCCCTTGCTAAGCGGCGGGGTCCGCCGTATGTTAACCCACATGAAAGCGGCGGGGTCCGCCGTTTACTTCTGAGGAGGCACCTGCCCGATCCCGTTCTCGTCGTCGGCGCCACCGGCAAGCAGGGCGGCGCTGTCGTCCGAGCTTTGAAAAAGGCCGATTTCCCGGTACGGGCGCTGGTCCGCGACCCGGCAAGAGCCGCTGCCCTCGGCGTCGAGCTGGTCACCGGCGACCTGCGCGACCGCGACTCGCTGGCGAAGGCGGTCGACGGCGTCCGGGCCGTGTTCTCGGTGCAGATGCCCGAGCTGCGCGACGGCGCGTACGACTTCGGCGGCGAACTGCGCCAGGGTGAGAACCTGATCGCGGCGGCCCGCGACGCGGGTGTCCCGCAGTTCGTGCACTCGTCGGTGTCGGGCTCCGACCGGCTC
>KL571450.1:6695-11619 GCA_000715855.1 Actinoplanes liguriensis | reverse complement strand
CGCCGTTGCAGCCGTACTACGCCGCCAAGCAGGGCGTGGAGGATCGCGTACGGGAGGCGGGTTTTCCGTCTTTCACCCTGGTGAAGCCGGCCTTCTTCATGGAGAACTTCCTGCTCTCCGCGGCCTATCTGCTGCCGCGCGGTGCGGCGGGCGGGATCGCGACGGTCATCAAGCCGGCGACGCGGCTGTCCCTGATCGCGGTCGAGGACATCGGCGCGACGGTTGCCGCCGCGGTGGCCGAGCCGGAGCGGTTCCACCGGGTCGAGCTGGAGCTGGCCGGTGACTACCTGCCGATGACGGCGATCGCCGAGATCCTGTCGCGGGCGCTGGGCGTTCCGCTGACCGCGCCGGACATGACCGAGCGGGAGGCCGTCGACGCGGGCATGCCGCCCTATTCGAGCCTGCCGATGCAACTGATGAACGTCGCAGGTCAGCCGGCCCGTCCGGAGTTCGCGCGGGCGCTCGGCATCCCGCTCACGTCGTTCGAGCGGTGGGCCCGCGAGCACATGACACCGGCCGGATAAGCCCCCGCCACGAAAAATCTTGCGAACGCGTTTGTTCCTGTTTCTTTTCGTTGACATCACACATGTAACTGCCTCAATGTGAACGTGTTACGTCGTCAGGCGAAGGGAAACACTCGATGCCGCGATCGCCGTGGAGAGCGCTGCTCCTGGCCGTCCTACTGACTCTGTCGTTCACCGCGGTGCCGGCCGCCGCGCAGGCCGCCGTCACCGTGCACGGCCTCAAGGGCGAGTACTACGCGATGTCCGCCCCGGGCGCCCGCGACTTCGCCCAGCTGGGCGGCGTCGCGCTGGACCCGAACCTCGACCTGTCCGATCTGACCGGCACCTTCCAGTCGTTCCTCGGGCGCACCGAGCACACGACCGCCCGCTGGACCGGCAAGCTGACCGCCCCGGCGACCGGGGACTACACGTTTTTCATGATCGGCGACAACGGGTTCCGGTTCTACCTGGACGGTCAGCCCGTGATCGACCACTGGGTCGGTGACTGGGACGTCGAGCAGACCAGCGCGGCGGTGCACCTGGTCGCCGGGGAGGCTCATGACGTACGCGTCGAGATGTTCCAGGACGTCGGCGGCGCGAACCTGTTCCTGCGCTGGTCGAGCGCCGGGCTCTCGAAGCAGATCGTTCCGGAGAGCGCTTTCACGCCGCCGGACGGCTTCCAGGTGTTCCCGGTGGCGCTCACCGTCGCCACCGACGGCCGCAGGCTGGTCGCCGACTTCGACGGGACGGTCGACGCGATCGCGCAGACCGCCGCGCACCTGAAGGTCGAGGCCGACACCACGCCGATGCCGATCTCCGCGATCCGCAAGAGCGGCAAGAAGCAGCTGACCGTCACCCTGTCCGAGCCGATCCAGGCCGGTCAGAAGGTCAGGGTCAACTACGACGGCACGGGCGGCCTGGTCGTCGGCGGACAGACGGTCCCGCAGCTGATCCGCTCGGCGATCAACAACTCGACCCACCGGCTCACCACCCCGTGGGGCGACAGGGTCGACACGCGGCACCCGCTGCCGGAGTACCCGCGCCCGCAGCTGACCCGCCGCGACTGGCTGAACCTGAACGGCCCGTGGGAGTTCGCCGGCGCCACCGCGACCGAGCAACCCGTGTTCGGCACGAAGCTCGGCGAGCGGATCATCGTGCCGTACCCGGTCGAGTCGCAGCTCTCCGGCATCGAGCGCCGCGAGTCGCACATGTTCTACCGCAAGCTCGTGACCATCCCGAAGGGGTGGAAGGATCGGGTCAAGCTCAACTTCGGGGCGGTCGACTACCAGGCGAAGGTCTACGTCAACGGCACCCTGGTCACCGAGCACACCGGCGGTTACACCGCGTTCACCGCGGACATCACCGACGCGCTGCGCGGCCACGGCCGGCAGGAGATCCTGGTCGACGTCACCGACGTGACCGGGCCGGACCAGCCGAAGGGCAAGCAGTCGCTGAACCCGGGCGGCATCGTCTACACCCCGTCGTCGGGCATCTGGCAGACGGTGTGGCTGGAGCCGGTCGCGGATGCGAACATCGATTCACTTGTCACCACTCCGGACCTGACGGCGAACACGCTGAAGGTGACCGTGAAGTCGGCGTCCGCCAAGGCGGGCTCGAAGGTGACCGCTGTCGCGAAGGACTCCAAGGGCCGCAAGGTCGGGACGGTCACCGGGGTGGTCGGGGCCGAGCTGAGCCTGCCGATCGTCAAGCCGCACCTGTGGACGCCCGACGATCCCTACCTGTACGACCTGGACGTCACGCTCGGGCGCGACAGGGTGGGCAGCTACTTCGGGATGCGGTCCATCGCCGTACGGCAAATCGCTGGTTTTCCGAAGTTGACTTTGAACGGGAAACCGATCTTCTCGCTGGCCACGCTGGATCAGGGCTTCTTCCCGGACGGGCTCTACACCGCGCCGAGTGATGACGCGCTCAAGTTCGACCTGGTGGAGACGAAGAAGCTCGGCTTCAACGCGGTCCGCAAGCACATCAAGGTGGAGCCGGCGCGCTGGTACAAGCATGCCGACGAGCTCGGCCTGCTCGTGTGGCAGGACTTCGTGTCGGCCGACATCACGAACCCGGCCGGTCAGCAGGCCTGGTACGACCAGGGCCGCGAGGAGATGGACCAGCTGCACAACAGCCCGTCCGTGATCGGGTGGGTGGTCTTCAACGAGGGCTGGGGCGAGTGGGACCGCACCGCGACCGGTCAGATCGCCGAGCGGGTCAAGGCGGCCGACCCGTCCCGGATCGTCAACGCGCACAGCGGCGTCAACTGCTGCAACTCGCACGGTGACTCCGGCAAGGGCGATGTGATCGACCACCACGACTACAACAACACCGACCCCGCCTATCCGGACGCGACGCGGATCGCGATGGACGGCGAGCACGGCGGGTTCACGTTGCGAACCCCGGGTCACATGTGGCCGGGCACGCCCGCGGTGATCTACAGCGGCGTCGCCGACAAGGCCGCGCTGACCGCCAAGTATGTCGACAACACCGAGCGCTTCTATCTGGAGGCGGCCGGGGCCGAGCTGTCCGGTTCGGTGTACACCCAGATCACCGATCTGGAGACCGAGCTGAACGGTCTGTGGACCTATGACCGGCGTCAGATCAAGGTCGATCCCGAGGCCGTACGGGCGGTGAACCTCAAGGTGATCGCCGCCGGCGCCGCCGCGGCAGCGAAACCGGCGCCGCCCGGCCACGGCGACTGGAACCTCGACGAGGGCACGGGCACGGTCGCGAAGGACAGCGGCGGGACCAGTGACCTCACGCTGACCGGCAACACGAGCTGGACCCCGGGCCTGACCGGCTCGGCGTTGAAGTTCGACGGTGACGGCGACTCCGCGGACACCGCCGCGCCGGTCGTCGACACGACGAAGGACTACACGATCGCGGCCTGGGTGACCCTGGACAGGCTGCCGGGCAACTACGCCACCGCGGTCAGCCAGGACGGGCGGCGGGTGGAGAACCCGTTCTACCTGCAGTACGGGCAGGGCGCGTTCGCCTTCAGCACGCCGGGCGGCAACCGGGCGCGGCTCGCGGTCACGCCCGATCTGAACCGCTGGTACCAGCTGGTCGGGGTTCGTGACCACGCTACCGGCGAGATCCGGCTGTTCGTGGACGGCAAGCGGGTCGCGACCACGACGGCCGGCGCGGACGTGGTCAGCACCGGCCCGCTCTCGGTCGGGCGGGCCAAGTACGCCGGCAACAAGACCGACTACTGGTCCGGCAACGTCGACCAGGTCCACGCCTACGGCCGGGCGCTGACCGACGACGAGGTCTCCGCGCTGTACACGGCGGAAGCGCACTGATCGGTTGCGGCGCGGGCCGGTCGGTCCGCGCCGCAACGCGTTTGCACCCGACTGCGTTGCGTTGGGGGAGCAGGTGACCTCAACCACTCAACATGCCTACCGATAGTGCCCGGCATGTCGCACAGAGTGAAGGACCAGCGTCTCCAGACGCTGCACGCCACCGGGCTGCTGGACGCCGGCCCGGTGCCGTCGCTGGACAGGTTGACCTCTCTGGCCGCCCGGCTGCTCGACGCCGGCGGCGCGCTGGTCACCCTGATCGACGCCGACCGGCAGTGCTTCGTGAGCACACACGGTCTCCCGGGTCTTCCGCGCGACACGCCACTGCAGCGGTCCTACTGCAAGTTCGTGGTGATGGACCAGGCGCCGCTGATCGTGCCGGACGCACGCGTCGACGAGCGGCTCCGGGACATCGCCGGTGAGCGGGCCGTCGCGTACGCCGGCTACCCGCTGTCCGCCCCGGACGGCAGCGTGCTCGGCTCCTTCTGCGTCATCGACTCACGGCGGCGCGACTGGAACGCCGACGAGCTCGCCGTCCTCGCCGACCTGGCCGCGGCCGCCTCGGTCGAGGTCGCGCTGCGGCTGGCCTGTGCGCGGGAGATCGCCGGCCGGCAGCGGACCGAGGCGATCCTGAACGGCACGCACGACGCGTTCGTCTCCACCGACCGGGCCGGCATGGTCCTGTCCTGGAACGCGGCCGCCGAGCGGATGTTCGGCTACCCCGCCGCCGAGACGCTGGGCCGCCCGCTCGCCGGGCTCGTCTTCCCGGAGCGGTGCCCCGGCCTGCCCGAGGTCCACGACCATCCGGTCCCGGTGACCGTGGCCGGCTGCTCCGGGCAGGAGTTCCCGGTGGAGATGACCGTGCAGGCCGTCGACGAGGTGCTCTACTACGCGTTCGCCCTGGACAGCGCGTTCCTGCAGGCGCTGCTGGACAGTCTGGACACTGGCGTGGCGGCCTGCGACAACGACGGCCGGCTCACCTACTTCAACCGCAGCCTGCGCGAGATGCTCGGCTGCAAGGACGCCGCCGCCGACCTGGCGACCGAGGACTGGGCGGAGCACTACGGGATCTACACGCCCGACGGCCGGCGACTGGCCGAGCGGATGCCGCTGGCC
>KL571450.1:4137-6505 GCA_000715855.1 Actinoplanes liguriensis | reverse complement strand
CAGAGATGTGTATAAGAGACAGGGCCGAGCGGATGCCGCTGGCCCGCGCGCAGGCCGGCGAGATCGTCCGCGGTGAGCACCTGATGCTGTGGCGCGACGACGAGCGGCGCTTCCTGGTCACCAACGCCCGCCCGATCGACACCGCCGACGGCCGGCAGCTCGGGGCGGTCGCGGTCGTCGGCGACATCACCGAGGCGCACCGGGCCGAGGAGCTGCGCCGGGCCCGGCACGCGGTCGCGCAGGTCCTCTCCGTCGCGACCACCGCCCAGGACGCCGCGATCCGGGCGGTGGAGGCCATCACCGACGAGCTGGGCTGGCTCTGCGGCGAGTACTGGCAGGTCTCCGAGGACCGGCAGCGCATCGACCGGCTGAGCTCGCACACCACCGGGGACCGGGACCTGTCCGCGTTCAGCAGCGACCAGCCACTGTCGTTCGTGCGCGGCGAGGGCCTGCCCGGGCTGGTCTGGCACCGTAACAACGAGGTGTGGTGGCACACCGGGGTGATGCCCGACGACATGGTGTCCTTCGGCCGGCCGACGTTGCACGAGGTCGGCATGCGGGTCGCGGTCGGCGTTCCGGTGCGCTCCGGCCGCCGTACGCTCGGGGTGCTCGCCTTCTACACCGACGTCGACTTTCCGTACGACTCGGACACCGCCGGGATGTTCGACGCGGTCGGCGCCCACCTCGGGCACTTCCTCGAACGCCGCTGGGCGGAGGAGATGTCCCTGGCGCTGGCCGACGCCCGGCGCAGCTTCAACCGGGTCGTCGAGCAGGTCAACGACTACGTCTGGACCGTCGAGGGGGCCGGTGGCGAGCCGCCGCGGATCGTCTACGCCAGCCCGAACGCGTCCGGCGTGTTCGGTGTGATCCCCGAGGGGGTGGTGAACCCGACGCTGATCGAGCGGCTGCACCCCGACGACGCCGAGCTATGGCGACGTTCCAGGCGGCGCTCGCCGACGGTGAGGCCACCGAGCTGGAATGCCGGATCCTCGGCTTCGACGGCGAGACCCGCTGGGTGTGGACGCGGGCGAAGGCGCGCTGGGAGGACGGCCGGTTCTTCGTCGACGGGCTCAGCACGAACGTCACCGAGCGGCGCGAGCTCGCCGACAAGCGCGAGCAGCTGCTCGAGCAGCTGCGCAGCCTGGACGAGATGAAGGACGAGCTGGCCGCGGTCGTCATCCACGAGCTGCGCAATCCGATCGGGGTGATCCGCGGCTACGCCGAGACGCTGCTGGAGTCACCGGCGCTGGACGGGCGCGAACGCCGTTACGCCGACGTCATCGAGCGCACCACCCTGCACCTGCAGGGACTCGTCGACGACCTGCTGGACCTGGCACGACTCGCCGCCGGGCACATCAGCGTCGAACCGGGAACCGTCGAGGGCGACGACCTGATCCGCGACGTGATCGAGAACCACGGGCCGAGCGTCACCGCCAAGAGCCTCACCGTCGTCCAGCGCATCGCTCCCGGGCTGACGCTGCACGCCGACGGGCGACGGCTGCGGCAGGCGCTGGACAACGTGATCTCGAACGCGATCAAGTACACACCGGACGGTGGCCGGGTCACCGTCACCGCCTCCCGCGACGGGGACACGGTCGTCGTCGAGATCAGCGACACCGGCATCGGCATCCCCGCCGAGCAGTACCCGCACCTGTTCAGCCGCTTCTTCCGGGCCAGCAACGCCACCCAGGCGGGCATCAAGGGCACCGGCCTGGGCCTGGCCGTCGTCAAGGCGATCGTCGAGGCGCATCAGGGCACGATCGCGGCGGGCCCCGCGTACGGCGGCGGGACGACGTTCACCCTGCGGTTGCCGGTGGCCTGACGTGCGCCGTCTCACGATCAAAATCAAGATCAGGCGATTGGCGTACGGCATGAGCCCGCCCGCTCGCCGTCTCCACCGCGTGCCGCAGCATGAGCCGGACCACCGCCGGATGCACGAGTCGCACGACGGCCAGGTAGGCACGGCCGGCCGCGGTGCGCGGCGTCGCGTGCGTCGACAGGGTGACGGTCGCGCCGCCGTCACCCGGCTCGACCAGAATGCTCGCGCGGAAGTCCAGGTGGCCCGCGTCCGTCCCGAGCAGCACCTCACGATCCGTGCGATCGAGCGTGTCGAAGGCGGACCGGTCGCCGCGCTCGATCCCGAACGACGTCACCACCGCGTTGCGCAGGCGCAGCAGCGCGGTCACCACGCGCGGGGGAGAGCGGAAGATCAGGCCGGCCCAGTCCTGCGGGTCGAGGGTCGTGCCGGGGTACACCCGGGCCGAGTAGGCATCCGCGAGATCCGGCCGGGGCAGCGCGGCGTGCAGCAACTCCGCCTCCGCGGGCACCGCGACCGCCCGGATCGGCCGGCTGAACCTCGTCATCAGGC
>KL571450.1:879-3916 GCA_000715855.1 Actinoplanes liguriensis | reverse complement strand
GGCCAGATCAGCCGCATCGAGCCGCGCAGGTCGCCGGTCATCCGGTGCCGCAGCACGCACGCGCCGGCGCCGCGCTCCTCGATCTCGAAGACGTGGGCGCCGCGCACGCCGATCCGCTCGTCGAAGGCGAACTCGGCCCGGACGCCCGGCTCGTAGGCGGTGACGTGATAGCGCACCCGCCCGTGACCGCCGTCGGCGCCGGGGCCGAGCGGGCGGTCCAGGCGCATCGGCATCCAGGCCGGGGACGGCCAGAGCGGATCACCCGGCCGGCCGAGGCGGTCGAGCAGCCGGCCGACGACGGCTGCCGGGGCGGCGATCAGGCGTTCATGCACGTTCTCCACGGTGAACCGCCTTCCATACGGGGGCGTATGTTTTCCGTACTGTAGCGTATGGAGATGGCGTCAACGCGACTCAGTGCCGACGACTGGACGGCCGCGGCCCTCGAAGCGATCGGCCGGGGCGGCCTCGCCGCGGTCGCCGTCGAGCCGCTCGCCACCCGGCTCGGGGCGACAAAAGGCAGCTTCTACTGGCACTTCGCGAACCGGGACGCGCTCATCGAAGCCGCGCTGCACCGGTGGGAACGCGACCACACCGACGCGGTGATCACCCTGATCGAGACCCAGCCGGACCCGCTGTCCCGGATCCGGCTGCTCGTCACGACAGTCATCGCGTCCACGGCGGCGCCACACGCCGACGGGATCGAACTGGCCATGCTGGCGACCGCGGACCATCCGCACGTGGCGCCGGTGCTGGCCCGGGTCACCGAACGCCGGGTGGCCTACACGGCGCGGCTCTTCGAGGAACTCGGGATGGCGGCCGACGAGGCACGGCAGCGCGCGTTGATGGCGGTCAGCGCCTACCTCGGGTTCGGTCAGCTCGCCCACGCGGCGCCGGCCGTCGTCCCGACCGGCCGCGAGGCGCGGATCGCCTACGCCGACCGCCTGATCGCACTCCTCACCGCCCGCTGACCAACTCCAGCAGCACCGCCAACTCGCCGACGCAGCCGCGCAATCGCGGCATCCCGGATGCCGCATCAGCGCGAGTCGCCCTAGCCGGCTGGCACTGACGGTCGAATATCTGCCCGATGATCACCCTGAGTGCCAGCCGGCAAGCCCGCCCCGCGCTGCGAGCTCTCACGGCGCAGGCGCCGGCTTCCGGGCTGGTCGTCACCGTGGTTATGGCGACTGCATAACCACGGTGGGCGCCAGCTGGCGGGGGTGAGCTGCGGGGTGGTGCGGTTGGTGGCGGCTGGGACTAGTTTCCGTACTTGTCGTAGGAGACGGTCCAGTCGCCGAGGCCGTTTGTCAGGGCCAGGGTGCGCGGGCTGTTCTTCACGTCGACGACGTCGCCGACCAGGAAGTTCTCGTAGACCCACTTGGCGTCGGCGGTGCTCAGGTTGATGCAGCCGTGCGACTTGTTGGCGACGCCGAGCGCATGGTTCCACGGGGCGGCGTGCAGGAACTCGCCCGAGTAGCTGATGCGCGTGCAGTACTCAATGGTCTCGGGGTCGTAGTAGTACGGGTTCTTCGGGTCGGAGACGCCGTAACTCGCCGAGCTCATGCTGTGCGTGCGCTCCTTGGAGAGCACCACGTGCGGGCCGCCGGCCGTCCAGAAGTTGATCTCCTGGCCCTGGGCGCCCTTGGTGGTGCCGCCCATGCCGAAGCTGCTCTTCATGGTGCGCACGACCTTGCCGTCGATGTACACCTTGGTCTGGTGGGTGCGGCTGTCGGCGATCGCGATGAGCTGGCGGCCGATCTTGAAGCTGGCCGAGGCGTTACGGTCGCCGTAGGTCCCCTTGCCCAGCTCCTTGCCGAGGACGTCGACGCTCACCTTGACCGTGGAGCCGGCCGCCCAGTATTTCGCCGGGCGCCAGTGCACGATGGTGTTGCTGATCCAGTGGAACTTGCCCTCGACGGACGGCGACGTCTTGACCTCGATCGCCTTCTCCGCCAGCTCCTTGTCGACGGTGTGGCTGAACGCGACGATCACCGGCTGGCCGGCACCGTACGTCCCGCCGGAGTGGAGCGCGCTCATCGCGTTCGACTGAAAGGTGATCTTGGCGATGTGCTTCGGCTTGACCGTGGTGAACGTGGAGGTCTGCTCACTGGCGTTGCCCGCGCTGTCGGCGGCCTTGACGACCACCTTGTAGGTCTTGTCATACGCCAGGTCCTCGGTCGAGGCCCACGTGCCGTCGGACTGCATGGCGCCGTCGATCTTCGTCTTGCCGGCGGTGACGGTGACCGACTGCAGCGTGCCGTCCTGAGCGGCGACGACGATCGGCTTGAGGAGGGTGACGCCGGTGGCCTTGTCCGCCGGGGTCACGGTCAACTGGACCGTCGCGGCGGCCACGGCCGGAGCGGACGCGCCCGTCGACTGGTTGTCCGCCACCGGATCGGTCCAGACGGCATTGCCGGAGCTGGCCGAGGCACGGGCCGAACATCCGGCGGCCGTGGCCGTGGCGGCCACACCCAGTGTGCCGATGATGACCTTACGTCGCTGAATCATGGCTCTCGCATTCGAGGGGGTCCCGGCCGACGGTGGCCGCATACCTGGAAAGACGCGACGGGACCCGAAAAAGTTGACCGCCAAGGTGATGAATCTGGCGAAATTCAAGATCGTTGTCAAGGGACGGGGGGTTAAACCTCAGGGGGTATAGACCTCGGCCATCGCGGTGACGACGCCACCGGCCGTGGTCACCTGGGCCAGACCGCCGCCGTCGAGCCGCTCGGCAAGCTGGTCAGGGGCGATTTTGCAGGTGCCGACGGTGACCGGATCACCGGCGCAGCGCTCCGGATCGTCGAACGTGCCGGTGAGCTTCGGCGAGGCCGAGGTCGGCAACGTCACCGTCATGCGACTGTCCTCGGTCACCCATTCGCGCTCGCACGGAGCGTCCGCGGAGGGTTGCACGGCGAACGTCTTGCAGTACTCGGTGCCGGACATGAACAGCACCGGCTCCGCGACGAGGGACTTCGACTTCGGGTCGTAACTGTGCACCTTGACGATCGACGTGCCGTAGTCATGACGTACGTCGAAGAAG
>KL571450.1:0-647 GCA_000715855.1 Actinoplanes liguriensis | reverse complement strand
ATGCCGCCGTGGCCGAGATCGGCCTGATCTCGGCGTGCGCGACGACCGCCGCCGCCTCCTGCTCGCGGTCGGTCTCCGAGGCGACCCCGAACGCCACCTTGCCCGCGAGCAGGCTCGGATCGCTGAGATCGGCGCCCAGGAGGGCGGCCCCGTCGACGGTGACGCTCGCCCGCGTGCCGAGCAGCGTCAGGGCGACGGCGTGAACCTTGCCCCGGGCGAACACATCGGTGGCCGTCTCGCCCAGCGTGGTGGTCTGCACGGCGCCCTGATGCCGGAGCCGCACCTTGCTCGAGCAGAGATCCAGCCAGTACGCACCGTCGCCGGCCGCGCGGAACGAGACGGTGGCGCAGGACTGGGCGCTCGTGACGGTCACGTCGGCGCTGATCCGCTGATCTCCGGCGAACGTCTGGGTCGTCCCCGGACACTCGATGCCGATGCCGGGCGTCGTCATGACCAGCCCCCGGGTGCCGAAACCGCAGCGCCCGCCGTAGTCGTCGGTGCTCTTGCGCCACTGGCCCGGCCGGTCCAGGGGGTCGACGACCCACGGGCCGAGCACCGCGCCGGGCACCGGCATCGGCGGCTGCGCGAGCACGACCGGCTTGTCGGCCCCGGACGGATCGGCGCCCGGCCGGGCACGGGAGTAGAAG
>KL571449.1:8313-9523 GCA_000715855.1 Actinoplanes liguriensis | reverse complement strand
CCACCGGCACCGATCCGCTGCTCGCCGAGCTGGCCGAGGCGGGCCTGGTGACGTCCGGGCCGGTGGCGGTCTGGTTGCCCTACCGCCTGCGGCGCACCCCTGTCGCCCCGGCCGATTGGTTCGAGAGTCCCGACCCCGGAGCTGATCCAAGTTCGTAATTTTGATGTCTATAGTGGACCGCGAATCGTCGCGCTCGCCGCCGCACAACGGTGAACAGGAAGAGATCACATGGACATTGCTCGCCAGAAGCCGGTGCCGGAGTCGGCGCCGGAAGCCCGTAAGCCGGCCATCCGCCGCGTGGTGAACATCACGACCGCGCGCCGCGCGGCCAAGGAGATCGTGTGGGAGATGCCCTGACCGATCAGTGAGCCGCGCCTCCGCCGGGGGCGCGGCTCTTCCCGACCGAGATCCGCCGCAGCGCGGGTGAGCCCAGTGCCCATACGACGGCAACCGCCTGGATCACCCCGCCGGCCAGCAGCAACGGGCGTGCCCCCGTCCAGCCGGCGATCGAGCCGCACGCCGCGTAGGTCACCGGCGTGAGCCCGAGGATGGCGAACGACATCAGACTGCCCACCCGGCCCAGCATCGCCCGGTCGGTGATCGCCTGCAGCAGGCTGATCGCGGAGCTGCCGGCCACGGTGAGGAAGAACCCCAGCCCGCCCAGCGCCGCCACCATCGCCGGCAACGGCCGGGTCAGGCCCGCGACCAGGGTGAACAGCGCCTGGCCGGCGGTCATGGTGATCATCAACGGTCCGCTGCCGGCACCCGGTATCAGCCCGAACCCGAGCAGTGCCGCCCCCGCGGTCGCCCCCGCGCCGAGCGCGCCCAGCATCAGGCCGAGGCCGCCGCCGCCCCACCCCTCGGCCTGGGAGAGCAGCGGCAGACCGACGTTGACCGGCCCGGCGAAACCGGCGTTCACCACGACCGCGAAGAAGAGAAGACGAGCGAGCGTACGGTTGTCGCGCGCATACCGCAGCCCGGCGGCGAGCTCCGCCGTGAAGCGCGGGCCGTCCCCGGCGCGGTCCGGCGGGGCGATCGGCACCACGCGCAGGGCCAGCACCGAGACCAGGAAGGTCACCGCGTTCGCCGCGAACACCCAGCCCACGCCGAAGCCGATCAGCGCCCCGCTGGCGGGCGGGCCGATGAACTGGGCGAACCGCGTCGCCAGACTGCGCAGCCCGTTCCCGGCCGGCAGCGACTCGGCCGGCAG
>KL571449.1:5158-8090 GCA_000715855.1 Actinoplanes liguriensis | reverse complement strand
TCAGAGATGTGTATAAGAGACAGGGCTGGAACACCGCGTCCACCGCGCCGAAAATGATCACGATGGCGAAGAGCCCGGGCAGCCCGATCGTCCCGACGAACGCGGTCACCGCGGCGACGGCCATCACGGCGGCCCGCAGCACGTCGCTGCCGAGCATCACGCGGCGCCCGCCGAGGCGATCGGCGAGCACCCCGCCGCCGAGCATCAGCACCGCGCGTATAAGAGACAGGTCCACGGCAGCGCCAGGAAGTAGAGCTGGTCACCGATCAGTGAGACGAAGTGCCCGGTCAGGAACGTGCGGAAGGCCGGCTGGCGCAACGGGGCGACCCGCGATCCCGCTCCTGTCCGATTCGGCACGCGCATCCCTCCACCCTATCGACGGGTGTCAGTCTATTCGATGATCTTCACCGGTTCCCGGACGGTGTGTCAGGCGCACCCGTCCGCGGGAACTCCCGCCACCCGGGTCAGGCTGACCGTGGCCAGCGTCGTGGCCTTGGCGGCGAGCGCGTTGACGTCGGCGTCCCGGCCGCTCGCGGCCGCGTCCTGCGCGGAGACCAGATCCACGGACATCAGGGTGACCTGGTAGTGCTGGCCGGCCGAGTCGTCGCCACTGCCGAAGAACTGGACGCCACGCCACGACGAGAGGGTGGACGGGTCGCCGAAATTCACGACCAATTGGACGTACGCCGTGGGGTCGTGATTGTCGATGTTCTTCATCGCCAGCAGGAGCGTCTTGCCGTCGGCAAGCGTCGACGTGCCGGTGAACCGCGCACATTGCTGCACGTCAGCGCCGTCGGCGGGCGACGCGATGGCGCCGGCGGTGGTGACCGGCGACGCCGGGGTCGTGGAGGCTGCGGGGGTGGCGACCGGGTCGTCCGCGCATGCGGCCGTCGCGACCGAGAGCAGGACGGCGGCCGTGGCCAGGTAGGGATTTCTCAGCACGATCGTTGAACTTAGCGACGTGCGGCGTTCCGGGAGCCGCTCGGCCCCCGGAACGCCGGCCGTCACGCCGTGCGCAGGGTCTTCAGCGCGCCGGCGACCTTGAGCAGCTCGTCGAACATGGCCTTCGCGGACGCCTCGACCTGGTCGGACGGAAGGAATTCACCGTCGGCGGTCAGGAACTGGGTGAACATCGGCACCGACACCGCCTCGGTGACCGGGACGATCTTCAGGGAGGAGAGCACCGGCTTGAGCGCGGTCGCGGCGCGCAGCCCGGCCGAGATCCCGCCGTAGGAGACCAGGCCGGCCGGCTTGTGGTTCCACTCCGCGTAGAGGTGGTCGAGTGCGTTCTTCAGCGAGCCGGGGAACGAGTGGTTGTACTCGGGCGTCACGAACACGTAGGCGTCGGCGCGCTTGACGAGCGCGCTCCAGTCCTTGGTGTGCTGGTGCTTGTACTGCCCCAGCCGCGGGTGGTTCGGCTCGTCGAGCAGAGGCAGCCCCACCTCGGCGAGGTCGACCAGCTCGACGTCGAAGCCGCCGTGGGCCTCGGCGGCGCGCTGCGCCCACCGGGCGACCGCGTGACCCTTGCGGCCGTCGCGCGTGCTGGCGGTGATGATCTGCAGGATGGGACTCGACATACTTGCTCCTTCAACTGTTCGTGCAGCAACAATCTAGCGCGATCATGGATGCTGGATGTCATGACCAGCCCTTACGTGAGATGTGCTGCACGGTCGACGGCATCGCGCCGACCGGGACGCCCACCGGCGCTTGACCTCAACCTTGGTTGAGTTCGCACAATGGCGGGCATGACGATTGTCGTTTTCGGGGCCCGCGGCAGCGTGGGACGACATGTGCTCGGCGGGTTGCTGACCGCGGGGGAGACGGTGCGGGCGGCCACCCGCCGGAACGTCCCCGCATTCGACCCGGCCATCCCGTCGGTGGTGGCGGATCTGGACCGGCCGGAGACGCTCGCACCGGCATTGACCGGGGTCAAAGGCGTTTTCCTGTACGCCCATCCGGCCGGCATCGACGGCTTCGTCACCGCGGCGCGGGACGCCGGAGTCCGCCGGGTGGCGCTGCTCTCCTCGGCGGCGGTGACCCGTCCCGCCGCGCAGGACACCCCGATCGGCCGCCGTCACCGGACGGTCGAGCAGGCCCTGGAGTCGTCCGGTCTGGAGTGGACGTTCGTGCGCGGCGGAATGTTCGCGACCAACACGATCGGGATGTGGTCGCGGTCGATCCGCCATGAGAGCACGGTCCGGCTGGCGTTCCCGTCGGCCCGGTCGGCGCCGGTGCACGAGGCCGACCTGGGCGAGCTCGCCGCCGCGGCGCTGACCGGCGACGGGCACGCGGGAAAGGCCTACACGGTGCACGGGCCGGAGTCGCTCACCCTGCGCGAACAGGTCGGCGCGATCGCCGCGGCACTCGGCCGGCCGATCACGGTCGAGGAGGTCTCCGAGGAGGCGGCCCGCGCGGACATGTCGCGGACGATGCCCGAGATCGCGGTCACCGCGATCCTGCGGAACTGGGCATCCTCGGGCGGCCGCCCGGTCGAGACGTCCTCGGTCGTCGCCGACGTGCTGGGGCGACCGGCGCGCACGTTCGCCCAGTGGGCCGCCGACCACGCCGACGACTTCCGCTGATCACCGCCGCGCCATTCGCGCACCGACCGGTCCGGACCGCCCGGCCCCGTCCGCTGATGCCGGACCGGCCGGTCCGCGCAGCGCGAGGAGGTAGAGCACGGCACCGGCCATGGCGAGGACAGCGACCCCGGCGAGGACCGGTCGCGGCCCGCTGACCTGCAGTAACGGCCCGGCGGCGGTGACCCCGGCGAAGGCGGCGAGATTCTCCACGGTCGTCACCGCGGTCAGCACGTGCGGGCGCAGCACCGGCGGCGTACCCAGCGTCACCCGGGTGTTGATTGTGGCGGCGAGCAGCGGCGTCGCCAGCCCGGAGAGCAGCAACCCGATGGCCGCGGCGGGCACGCTGCCGA
>KL571449.1:0-4940 GCA_000715855.1 Actinoplanes liguriensis | reverse complement strand
GAACAGGGGCAGGCTCTGCAGAGCCGTCGCGACCGCCAGGACCGGACGGCCCAGCCGGCTCAGCGTGGTGACCGCGATCAGGCTGCCCGCGGCCAGCCCGGCCCCGTTCGCCGCGGTCAGCAGCCCGAGCGTGCCCGGCCCGCCGTGCAGGGTCCGCAGCACCAGCACGGGAAGACAGATGAAGATCGCGGAGAAGCCGATGCCCACCGCGGTCAGCGCGAGCACGAACGGCCGCAGGCTCGGGCTGCGCAGCACCTCGGTGATCCCGGTGAGCGCCGAGGCCGAGGCCGGGGTTGCCGCGATCGGCCGGGCGCCGCCGGGCCGGACGAGGACCAGGACGATGACGTACGAGATCAGGTAGCTCCCGGCGTCGAGCCACAACACCTCCGCGGCGCCGAACGCGGCGATCAGCAGGCCGCCGAGCGCGGGACCGGCCAGGGCGGCGAACCGGGTCGCGGCGTCGACCAGACTGTTCGCCCGGGCGAGCGCCCTCTCGTCCGTCCCGCGGGCCGCGCCGAGCAGCTCCGGCAGGATGAGACGTTGCGAGGACACGTACGGCGTGGTGAAGGTCCCGAGTCCGAATGAGATCGCGAGCAGCGCGGGCAGGCTCAGCCGGTCCGCCTGGTGCAGCAGCGGGACCAGGGCCATCAGCGGCACCCGCGCGGCATCGCAGACCAGCATCGTGCGCCGGGCGCCCCAGCGGGCGACGAGTCTGCCGCTGGGCAGCCCCAGCAGCGCCACGCCGAGGAACTCGGCGGTGAGCACCAGGCTCATCCGGGCCGGGGACCCGGTGCTGACCAGGACGAACCACGGCAGGGCGAGAACGGTCAGCCAGGAGCCGAAGGTCGAGATGAGCTTGGCGACGAACAGCGCGGTCAGGCTCGGCGCCCCCGGCCTCACTCCGGCTCCTCGACGGTCGGCACCGCGAAGCTGAAGAAGGCGACCCGCCGCGCGCCCGGCCGCCGGGCGCGGGCCGGATCGGTGAACTCGCGGAGCGTCTCCTTGATTCGCTCGGTCACCTCGGCGAGCTCCTCCGGGTCCAGGTAGCCGATGTCCTCGCCGACCCAGGCGGCCTCCTGCCACGCGGTGTCGAACTCGTCCTGGTGGCGCTGGAAGTCGGTCAGGGCGGTGAGCCGGTGGGCGACGAACTGGTCCCGCAGCGCCCGGGACGCGGCGACGAACTCCGGCGACCCATCGCCGGTCGCCGACCAGGTGATGCCCCGGCTGGTGGCCCGCCACGGCCGCTCCCGGCCGCGGACCAGGTCGGGCGCGGCCTCGACCAGCTCCCATCTGGCCAGTTGCGCGACGTGGTAGCTGACCGAGGCGGTGGACTCGCCGGTGCGCTCGGCGAGCTCACGGCCCGAGGCCGGCCCGTCCGCGGTGAGGATCTCGAGCAGCCGGAGCCGGAGCGGGTGGGCGAGCGCCCGCAGGATCCGCGGGTCGGTGATCTGCAATCGACGGTCGGTGGCCATGGCCTCACCGTAGCTCAGCCAAGAAACCTTGGCCAAGACTTCTTGGCTGACCGCCGGGATCGCCTCAGCTGCTGCCGGCGCAGCGACTCCACCTCGATGCGGGCCGTGGTGCAGCGCGCCGTGGCCGCGCCGATGCTCGGGAGCAAGCGACAACGCGACCAGCGTCTTGACCGGCCCTCGGTGCACAACAGCGCATCGACCAGCTCGAACAACGCATCCGCCCGCCGGCAGCACGCTTACGGGCCGGTCCAGAGGGACGACGCCACCTTCGAGTAGTCGGCGAAGCTGTCGATGACGGCCGCGAACTCCGGATGCCCCGGACCGATGATGTGCCGTGGCGGGTCAGCCGGCCGGCCGTCCAGCATGGACGTCAACTCCTGAAAGGATTCGCGCATGCCGATCACTGATGCCCGGTTCATCTGGCCGATCGGGGAGCGCGTCGTCCTGATACCTCGCACACCGGCGATCGCTGTCCCGTATTACGCCCTACTGGCAGCCAACCATGCTCGGCTGGCGAGTTGGTCGCCCGGCATCGATGAGCCGAGCCTGGAAGCCACACGCATCGCTCTGGAAATATCCGGGAACGCCTGGCTCGCCGGTACTCGCCTTCCCGTTGCCATCGGCATTCGCGCCGACAACGGTCATCGCCTGATCGGAGCGATGAACCTGAGCATCGACACAGCGGCGGGAGTTGGCGAAGTCGGATTCTGGATCGATGCAGCCGCCGAAGGGCAAGGGTTCGTCAGCCGAGCGTTGGATGCGGTACTGAGTCACGCGTTCGGCGACCTCGGACTGCACCGGGTCGAGATGCGGACCCTGGCCACGAACGACCGCAGCCACCGCTTGGCAGATCGTTTCGCCTTCACCCTTGAAGGTGTCTTGCGGGGTGCGGTCCGATTCCCGGACGGCAACCGCGACGTAGCGGTGTACGGCTTGCTCGGCGATGATTTCACCAGGGCGAGGTAGAGCACCGAAGTCAGACCGGGCCGTCGCGTCAGACTCCGCGCAGGGTGGTCGTGGTCTGGCCGGTGCGTTCCCGCAGCAGCACCCGCAAAGTGTTCGGGTGCTCGTAGCCGACCCGGCGGGCGATCGTCTCCAGCGACAGCTCGGTGGTCCGCAGCAGGTGGGTGGCCTGCTCGACCCGCAGATCCTGCACGAAGCGGATCGGTGAAGTGCCGACCGTGCGTTGCACACTGCGCTGGAGGGTGCGGTCGCTGATCCCGATCGCGGCGGCCGCGTCGGGGATGCTGATCGGGCCGGTCAGGCGTTCCCTGACCCAGCGTTCGAAGGCTGCCACTACCGGATCGTTCTGGGCCAGGGCGCTGGGGATGATGTACGCGGACTGCGACGGGCGGTCGTCGATCACCAGGTAGCGGGCCACCAGGTCGGCCAGCATCGGGCTGCGGTCGCGCACGATCGCCAGGGCAAGGTCGATGTGGCCGAACGCCGCCCCGGCGGTGGTGACCCGGTCCGAGGTGATGAGCATCCGGTCCTGGTCGACGCGGATCATCGGGTGGCGCGCCCGCAGGATCGGAGCCAGCCACCACGTGGTGGTCGCCTCCAGGCCGTCGAGGATGCCGGTCGCGGCCAGGAGGAAGGTGCCGGTGCACGCCGAGGCGACGGCCGCGCCCCGGTCGCGATGCCGGGCGATCGCCTCGCGTACGGGCCGGGTCCCCTCACCGGCGACCTGATCGAGCAGGGCCGAGGGGCGTCGCTCAGCCAGCGCCGGGACGATGAGGAGATCCGTCCCGTCGGCGTCGGCGACGGGTGATGCCGTCACGAGATGCCCCGCGCCGGTGCGCACTTGTGGCTGGAAGCCGACCGTCGTCACTTCCCACCGCGGCACGTCGGGCGGCTGCACCCCCATCGAGGCGGCTTCCTCGCCCATCGCGTTGGCGGCGTCCAGCACGTCGAGGATCGCCGACAGCCCCGAGTCGAACACCCCGTCGTACACGAGAATGGCAATCTTCATGTCGGAAACGCTATCAGGGATGGCGCTTCCGCCACTGACGTCCTTGATCGGGGCGTCATAGGTTCATGTCAGCCGGAACGAGCCGGCAGTTCCCCGACAGGGAGAGACACCATGAAGATCGGTCTGCTGGCACACATCGAGGCCAAGCCGGAGCACGCCGATGAGATCGAGGCGATGCTGCGCGGCGCGCTGGAGTTGGCCGAGAATGAGCCCGGCACCGTGACCTGGTACTCGTTCCGGCAGAACGCGACGACGTTCGGGGTGTTCGACACCTTCGACGACGAGCAGGGCCGGCAGAGCCACCTGGAGGGCAAGATCGCCGCCGCGCTGATGGGCTCCGCGGAGACCATGCTGAGCTCGGCCCCGGTCATCACCAAGGTCGACCTGCTGGGTGCCAAGACCGCCTGACGGGTCACGGCCCCGGACTGAGCACGACGGCACCGCTCGGCCCCCCGGAGCGGTGCCGTCGTGCTCGCAGCCTGACCTGATGGCTCAGGGCGACGCCCTCATTCAGCCGCAGACAACGCGTGGTCGTGGCTTGTCGCGACCACGCCGGCTCGATCGCCGGCATTCCCGTAGTCGCCCTGGATGACGCAGCGGACCGGTCCGCGGGGACGCGAGGTTGGAGCCGGAGGGTGAACGGCAAGCTCAGTCGTGGCGCAGGACGATGGCCAGGACGCGTAGGACCAGGACGACCGAGATGATCAGGAGGGTGTAGCCGAGGATCGGGAACAGGCCGATGCCCGCCGTGACCCGGGGGCCGTCGCCGCTGCCCAGCAGCAGGGTCGCCATCACGCCGGCCGCCGCGCCGATCACCGTGAGCAGGGCCTGGTGGATCAGGCCGGTGACCAGGCGGCGGTCCTGGTCGTCGGAGAACAGGCGGATGTTGAGGCGCAGGCGGCCGTTCTCGATCGCGTCGCCGATCCGGTCCAGGCGGCGGGGGACCCCGCGCAGCATCGGCAGCAGCGCGACCAGCTCCTCCTCCAGCGCCCGCGGCGAGAACGTCTCGGTGATCCGCCGGTTGCCGGACTCGCGGGCGGCGGCGATCAGGTCGAAACCGGGACGCAGCAGGCCGAGCGTGCCCTCGAGGGTGGCGAACGCCCGGAAGACGGCCGCGACAGGGGCGGGAACCCCGAGGCCGTACGCCGTGAAGGTCCGCAACAGCGCGGACACCGCCGCCACCCCGGCGCTGCTTCCCGGCGCGGCGTAACGGACCAGGAGCATGCCGAGCGCCCGCTGCAACTCCCGCTCGTCCACCTCGCCACCGTGGTCGGAGAGGTCGAGCAGCGCGTCGCTGGCGCCGACCGCGTCACCCCGGCCGACCGCGGCGAGCAGGCGCCCCACCGCCGACCGGGTCACCGCGTCGAGGCGCCCGACCGAGCCCAGGTCGAGCATGCCGAGCGACCCGTCCGCGGCCACCAGCAGGTTCCCGGGGTGCAGGTCGGCGTGGAAGATCCCGTGCACGAGCACCTGGTCGAGCCTGTCTCTTATACACA
>KL571448.1:46652-48528 GCA_000715855.1 Actinoplanes liguriensis | reverse complement strand
GGGAGATCCGGGGGGCGGGGTTTTTGCGTTTGGGGCCGGCTTTACGACGTACGTCAATTGCGGGTTTGGATTGCTTCTCGCATTTGGCGCATCAGAGGGGCGGCTTCGGATTCGGAGCGGTTGGGGAACATGGCCAGGGCGAGACTTCCGTGGTCGGCCCAGCCGCAGACTGCCATCTCGTTGCCGTCGCTGACCGTGTTTCCGCACTTCATCGAGCCGCCGAGCGGGCCGGCGTCGACGTCGTGCAGGCCGGTGACCGAGCCCTGGTCGTCGGCGAACAGGTCGAACGAGGTCGTCAGGTCTTTGCCGGGGCTCCAGATCAGCGTCGTGCCGCCGAAGAAAAGAACGTCCTTGTCGGCGGCGCCGCTGTAGACCGCGCTGACCGTCTTGTCCAGGTCGACCTCGGCGGAGAGCGCAGTCTGCAGATAGTCCGCGGTGTCCTGGGCGTCCTGCGTGGTGTCCAGCTTGAGCTCGCCGATCGTGGCCGGCAGGTTCAGGGTGACGTCGCGCTCGGAATGGATCTGCCAGTAGAACCAGCCGAGGGCGGCCACGCCGGCGACGCCGACGGCGAGCAGCGAGGCGAGGACGATCGTGCGCGTGCGTCGCCGTGCGGGGGAGAGCGGTGCGGCGTCGGACGGCTCGGCCTCGTCGTCGTCCACGAGGCTGAACGGCGCCTCCTGGATCTCGATCGGCGGGGTCGCGGCCTCGGGCTCGCTCGGTGTCACAGGGGGAGTCTGGCCGGGGTCGGGCATCCGGCGAGCCTACCGTTATCCACAGGTGGCAGTGCGAATACCGGGTCGCGCGCGGGAATCCGTAGACTTGCGGGGTGACCGATGCGACCGATACCCGCACTCCCGACAGCCGGCCCACCGGTGGCCTCTCCGCTCAGTACCAGCCGGGCGACGTAGAGCAGTCGCGGTATGAGCGGTGGGTATCGGAGGGCTATTTCACCGCCGACCCGAAGAGCGACAAGCCCCCGTTCACCATTGTCATCCCGCCGCCGAATGTGACCGGCTCGCTGCACGTCGGGCACGCCCTCGACCACACCATCCAGGACACCCTGGTCCGGCTCAAGCGCATGCAGGGCTTCGAGGTGCTGTGGCTGCCCGGCATGGACCACGCCGGCATCGCCACGCAGAACGTGGTGGAGCGTAAGCTCGCCGAGCAGCAGCTCTCCCGCCACGACCTGGGCCGCGAGAAGTTCGTGGAGAAGGTCTGGGAGTGGAAGGCCGAGTCCGGTGGCGCGATCCTCGGGCAGATGCGGCGGCTGGGCGACTCCGTCGACTGGAGCCGCGAGCGCTTCACCATGGACGAGGGGCTCTCCCGCGCTGTCCAGACGATCTTCAAGCGGCTGTACGACGACGGGCTGATCTACCGGGCGAACCGGATCATCAACTGGTGCCCGCGGTGCCTCACCGCCCTCAGCGACATCGAGGTGGAGCACACCGACGACGAGGGCGAGCTGGTCTCGATCCGCTACGGCGACGGGGCGGACTCGATCGTCGTCGCCACCACCCGGGCCGAGACGATGCTCGGTGACACCGCGGTGGCCGTGCACCCCGACGACGAGCGCTACAAGCACCTGGTCGGCACCGAGATCGAGCTGCCGCTGACCGGCCGCCGGATCCCGATCGTCGCGGACGAACACGTCGACCCGGCGTTCGGCACCGGTGCGGTCAAGGTGACCCCGGCGCACGACCCGAACGACTTCGAGATCGGCCAGCGGCACAACCTGCCGAGCCTGACCGTCATGGACGAGCGTGCGGTGATCACGGTGCCGGGGCCGTTCGAGGGCCTGGACCGGTACGAGGCGCGTCCCGCCGTCGTCGCCGCTCTGCGCGAGCAGGGGCGGATCGTGGCGGAGAAGCGGCCGTAC
>KL571448.1:45266-46455 GCA_000715855.1 Actinoplanes liguriensis | reverse complement strand
AGATGTGTATAAGAGACAGGTCCGCGACGGCCGGGTGCGGATCGAGCCGGAGGAGCTGTCGAAGCGCTACTTCGCCTGGGTCGACAACATGCACGACTGGTGCATCTCGCGTCAGTTGTGGTGGGGTCACCGCATCCCGGTGTGGTACGGGCCGGCCGGCGAGGTCGTCTGCGTCGGGCCGGACGAGGAGCCGCCGGCCGGTGAGGGCTGGACGCAGGACACCGACGTGCTGGATACCTGGTTCTCCTCGGGCCTGTGGCCGTTCTCCACGCTGGGCTGGCCGGAGCAGACCCCCGAGCTGGCGAAGTTCTACCCGACCAGCGTGCTGGTGACCGGCTACGACATCCTCTTCTTCTGGGTCGCCCGGATGATGATGTTCGGGTTGTACGCGATGGACGGCAAGCAGCCGTTCGACGTGGTCAACCTGCACGGCATCGTCCGCGACCAGTTCGGCAAGAAGATGTCGAAGTCGTTCGGCAACGTGGTGAACCCGCTGGAGTGGATCGAGAAGTACGGCGCCGACGCCACCCGCTTCACCCTCGCCCGGGGCGCCAACCCGGGTTCGGACGTGGCGGTCAGCGAGGAGTGGTGCCAGGGCTCCCGCAACTTCTGCAACAAGCTGTGGAATGCGACCCGGTTCGCGCTGATGAACGGGGCGACCGTCGAGGGCGACCTGCCGGCGCCGAGCGAGCTCAGCACGATCGACAAGTGGGTACTGTCCCGGCTGCAGCACACCGTCTCCGAGGTCAACGAGCACTTCGACTCGTACGAGTACGCGAAGGTCTGCGACGCGCTGTACCACTTCGCGTGGGACGACGTCTGCGACTGGTACGTCGAGCTGAGCAAGCCGGTGCTCGCCCAGGACACGCCGGAGGCGCAGCGCAGCCGCCGGGTCCTCGGTCACGTGCTCGACCAGCTGCTGCGCCTGCTGCACCCGGTCATGCCGTTCGTCACCGAGGAGCTGTGGATCGCGCTCACCGGCGGCGAGACCGTGACGTTCGCGACCTGGCCGTCGATCAATCACGGGCTGGTCGACGACGCCGCCGAGGAGGAGCTGGCCGCGCTGCAGAAGGTGGTCACCGAGGTCCGGCGGTTCCGTTCCGACCAGGGGCTCAAGCCGAGCCAGCGGGTCTCGGCCGCGCTGACCGGGCTGGGCAACGTCGGGATCGACACGCACGAGACGCTGATC
>KL571448.1:41082-44974 GCA_000715855.1 Actinoplanes liguriensis | reverse complement strand
TGCCGGGCCAAGCTGGGCAACGAGGCGTTCGTGGGTAAGGCGCCGGAACAGGTCGTCGCCAAGATCAAGGACCGGCTGGCCACCGCCGAGGCGGATCTGGTCCGGATCGCGGCCGCTCTCGAAGCGTTGCCGGCGGCATGAGCTCCGCTGAGTATGCCGAGGTCGAGGCCGCGCTGAACGAGCGCGGTTTCACCCGCATCGCCTTCGACATGCAGAAGATCCGGGATCTGATGGACGTGCTGGGCAGCCCCCAGCGGGCGTACCCGTCGATCCACCTGACCGGCACCAACGGCAAGACCAGCACGGCGCGGATGATCGACGCGCTGCTGCGGGCCTGCGGTCTGCACACCGGGCGGTACACCAGCCCGCACCTGGAGACGGTGCGGGAGCGGATCAGCCTGGACGGGGAGCCGGTCTCCGAGGAGCGGTTCGTCGACACGTTCCGGGACGTCGCGCCGCTCGCCGAGCTGATCGACGCGCGCAACACCGAGCCGCTCACCTACTTCGACATGACCACCGCCATGGCGTACGCGGCCTTCGCCGACGCGCCGGTCGACATCGCGGTCGTCGAGGTCGGGCTGGGCGGTGAGGAGGACGCCACCAACGTGATCCAGGCGGGCGTCTGCGTGATGACCCCGATCGGGCTCGACCACACCGAGTGGCTCGGCGACACGATCGAGGACATCGCCTGGGCCAAGGCCGGAATCATCCACAAGGGCGCCACGGTGATCACCGCGCTGCAGACCGAGGAGGCCATGCGGCCGATCCTGGAGCGCTGCGCGGAGATGGACGCCACGCTGGCCCGGGAGGGCAGTGAGTTCGGCGTGGTCCAGCGGACCCAGGCGGTCGGTGGGCAGGTGCTCGTCCTGCAGGGGCTGGGCGGTGTCTACGAAGAGGTCTTCCTGCCGCTGTTCGGCGCCCACCAGGCACAGAACGCGGCGCTCGCGCTGGCCGCGGTCGAGGCGTTCCTCGGCGGCGGACCGGGCAAGCAGATCGACATCGACCTGATCCGTGAGGGCTTCGCGCAGGTCGACTCGCCGGGCCGGCTGGAGCGGGTGCGCAGCGCGCCGGCCATCCTGCTGGACGGCGCGCACAACCCGCACGGCATGGCCGCCACGGTCACCGCGCTGGAGGAGGAGTTCAGCTTCCGGCACCTGGTCGCGGTGATCGCGGTGCTCGGCGACAAGGACGCGAGCGGGCTGCTCGACCTGCTCGAACCGGTCGCCGCCCGGATCGTGGTGACGCAGAACAGCTCGCCGCGGTCGATGCCGGCCGCCGAGCTGGCGCAGCTCGCGATCAACGTGTTCGGCGAGGACCGGGTGACGATCGCGGAGACCATGCCGGACGCGATCGAGGAAGCGGTGGTGCTCGCCGAGGAGGACGCGTCCGGTGAGCTGAGCGGGGTCGGCGTGCTGATCACCGGCTCGGTGGTCACCGTCGCCGACGCGCGGAGACTGCTCAAACGATGACCGAACCGGAGGAGGACGCGATGCCGGCGGAAGGCGAGGCGGGTGCCGCGGCGCGGCGTTCCGGGCTACGCAACCCCGAGGCCGCCGTACGAGGGTTGGGCGCGGGGACACTCGCACTCGAGGCGATCGTGCTGCTCCTGGCGATCCAGCCGATCCGGATCCTCGGCGTGGACCTCAGCGGCTGGCAGATCGGCCTGGTTGTCGCGCTCGCGGTCATCGCGGCGGCGCTTGCCGGGTGCATGCGACGGTCGTGGGGCTGGAACGCGGGGACCGTGCTGCAGGTGCTCCTGCTGGCGAGTGGGCTGGTGGTGCACTGGTCACTGGGGGCGCTGGGCGTGATCTTCGGGCTGGCGTGGGCCTACGCTACGTACGTACGGAAATCGATTCTCAGTTCTTGATCTTGTTGTTGTCTCGAGGGGGAGCCGCCGGTGGTGGCTCCCCCTCGGCGCGTCTCTAGGCCTCGGACTCGGGGCGGATCGCACGCCACTGGGTGATCGCGATGTTGTGGTTGTCCGGGTCGCGGAAGGTCGCGGACCAGAGCTCCAGCTTGTCGCCGCGGTTCACCGGGCGCGGGGAGTGGACGAACTTGACGCCCTTCGCCTTGAGCTCGTCGTGCACCGCCTCGATGTCACCGACCTCCAGGTTCAGGTAGATCAGGCGGCCCGCCTCCGAAGAGAGGTTCGGGACGGTGCGCAGGACCACGCGGGTGTCGCCGGAAGCCAGGACCGAGCTGCCGTCGCCGGTGTCGATCTCGAAGAAGCCGAGAGTGTCGCGGTAGAAGGCGATCGAGCGGGCCAGGTCGGTGACCAGGATCGTGATGCCTACGCCGTGGATCGCGCCGGCCGGGCCCGGGCGGGCGCTGGGATAGGCGGTGATCAACTCGGCGGCGTGGATGTCGGGCTCCTGGCGGCCGGAGAAGTCGCCCCATGGGCTGCCGGCGGGCCGGGCCTCCTCTGCGGGGCGGGCCTCCGCGGGGCGGGCCTCCGCGGGGCGGATTCCTGTGGCTCGGGGCTCCCCGGCGGCTGGTGACGTCTCTGCGGCGAGCGGTGCTGCCTCGGCCGGGGATGTCTCAGTGGTGGCCTGGGGTTCCGCAGTGGCTTGGGGTGCTTCCTTGGCAGGTGGCGCCCCCTCGGCGGTGGGCGCTTGCTCGGCGGGAATCGCTTGCGCGGTAGAGGGCGATTCCTTGGTGGGGGGTGCTTCTGCGCGGGTTGCTTCCGTGACAGGGGGAGCCATGATGCCGGCGGCTACCGCGGGGGCGGCCTGCGGAGTGGATTCCGGGGGTGGCTCCGGGTTGTCGTCGAGCGGGATGTCGACGTCGTCCACGGGGAGGACGGGACCGGTCGGGCGAGGGGTGGACGGCTCGGGCGCGGTGGGGAAGGCGCGGTCCGGCGCCGGGGCGGTCGGCGGGGGCGCCACCGGCGTCGGGGTGTGGGCGACCGTCGGCTCCGCGTGCGGCTGGGCGCGGTAGGTGGAGGGAGTCGGCGCGGAAGGATATGCGCTGGCGGGGAAGGCCGCCGGTGGGTAGTCGTGGTCGTCGGGCGGCGTCTCGGTCACGGGGAAGGCCGCTGCGGCTCCGGCAGACGGCGCTGACGCCGGCGCGGGTGGCACCGGGGCTTCGTCGGTCGGCGCCGAGGCTTGCGCGGCCTGCAAAGGAACTTGCGCGGACGGCACGGCACCTTGCGCGGGCTGCGATCGGCCTTGCTCGGTGGGCGCCGGGGCTTGCGCGGGCGGCACGGCAGCTTGCGCGGACGGCACGGGGGCTTGCGCGGGCTGTGCGGAGGCTTGGTCCGGCTGCGCGGGGGAGCCGGGCTGGGTGACGAAGCGGGTCCGGCCGGAATGGGTGGACTTCGGCTCGGGGCTCGGCTCCGGCCGGCTGGTGGCCGGCGGTGAGGGCTCGTCGAGGTCGAGGTCGATCAGGGGATCCGTGTCAGGGTTCGACTCGGACGAGGTGCGCTGCGTGGGTGGGCGGCCGGTGGTCTGCGGCTTGGTGACCGGGGGTTCGACCGTGGCGGTCGCCGTGCTGGAGCGCGGCTTCGGGCTGGGACGGGAGCCGGGCGGCCGGGTGGACGCCGTGCGGGTCGCGGCGGCGGTCGCCCCGGTGGCCAGGCCGGCCGCGAAGGCCGTGGCGGTGGTGCCGCCGCTGGACTGCTGATAGCCGGGAGCCGCCGGGCCGGACGCATATGCCGCCGGACCGGAAGGTGCCGGACCGGAGGACGCCAGACCCGAGGACGCCTGACCAGAGGGCGCCGGACTAGAGGGCGCCGGAGCAGAGGGCGCGGGAGCAGAGGGCGCCGGGCGGCTGGTGGTGGGCGGGGCGGAAGACGCCGGGCGGCTGGAGGCCGCGGGACCCGAAGGCGACGGCCGGCTGGGGGTCGCCGGGCCTGAAGGCGCACCGGAGGTGGACGGGCCCGAAGACGGGCCGG
>KL571448.1:40538-40930 GCA_000715855.1 Actinoplanes liguriensis | reverse complement strand
GGCGGATAGTCGATCGAGTCCGAGTCGTCGACGCGGCGCCGGGTGGGCGAACCCGGCCCCGGAGGCGGCGGGAAGTCGTCGTCGAAGGGGCCTGGCTGGGCCGCGGCGCCCGGTGCGGGCGGCGGCGGGAAGTCGATCGAGTCCGAGTCGTCGGAGGACCGCCCGGACGCGCCCGGGCCGGGCGGCGGCGGATAGCTGGCAGAGGCCCAGGCGTCGGACGAGGCGCCCGACCCGGGCCGTGTGCTGGGAACGGCCGTGTTCCGCCGCTCCTCGGCCGCTGAGCGGGCGGGAGCCACCACCGGCTCCGGCTCCGCGGGCGCAGCACCGGCCTGATCGGCGGTCTCAGAGGCAGGGGCAAAGGCGGAGGCCGATGGTGAGGCGGAGGAGGATGG
>KL571448.1:36842-40305 GCA_000715855.1 Actinoplanes liguriensis | reverse complement strand
GCTCCAGGTCGATCGGGTCGAAGCCGACCGGATCGGTGTCAGCCGTCTCGAGCCCGCCCGCCTCCGAGCGCGGCCCACTGGGCGCCCGCCGCGGCAGCGGCCCGGCCTGCTCCTCGCCGCCGACGAGCTGCCCTTCGAGTATCGGCCCGGTCGGCGTGTCCCGGACCACCACGGGCGTGGTGGTGCGCGTCTCCTCATATGCCGGAGCGGCCTCCTCGGTGCTCCAGTCGTCCTCCCGGCCCTCCCAGGGGCCGGGGGCGACCGCGCCGAGCACGTCGTCGTCCTCCCGCTCGTCGAGGTCGGCGCCGAGGTCGGGCTGCGCGGGCGGGGGCGGGTCGCCGGCCACGCCGACGTCCGCCGCGTCCTTCCAGTTGATCCGGACCCGGCGGGTGTCGTCGACGTCGACGGTGATCGGCACCGTCGAGCCGGCCACCGGCCACTTCGCGATCGGCACCCGGCCGTCCCGGATCACCTTGTCGAAGGTGCCGAGGCCGGGCGCGACCACGATCGCCTGGATCTCGGCGCGCCCGTACGCCCCGGCGACCGGGGGGTCGGTGATGTTCAGGATCTCCGCGGTGCCGGCCACGGTGGCCCGGCCGCTCCGGCGCACGTTGGTCATCATCGCGAGCGCTATCGCCAGGCCCAGCACGACGAAGCCGAAGATCGCGACCGGCCAACTCTGCATGCCGAGTCCGAGAAAGATCACGAATGCCGCGAGCGTGCCCATGACCCACGCCACCAACTTGCGTGCCGGAGCGATGGGCCGGCCGGCCTGGTTCGCCACTGTGGACCTCCCGGTTGTTCCCCGTCAGGTTATGGCCCGCCGGTCACTCTGCGAAAGTGCGGCAGTACAGGCATCGCCGCTCACCGTCCCGGAGGTACCGATAGGCTGAACCTCAGGCGTGTCGGCCTTGTCGTCTCCGGAGGGGAACCCACGTGTCCAGCAACACCGAGCGTTCGCTCGTGCTCATCAAGCCTGACGCCGTCCGTCGCGGACTGCTCGGCGAGATTCTGTCGCGTTTCGAGCGTAAGGGCCTGGTCGTCGAGGCGCTGGAGTTGCGCACGATGGACGCCGAGCTCGCCGATCAGCACTACGCCGAGCACGTCGACAAGGCGTTCTACCCGCCGCTCAAGGAGTTCATGACCAGCGGCCCGCTCGCCGCCGTGGTGCTCTCCGGCGACGAGGTGATCGACGTGGTGCGCGCGATGATCGGCGCGACCGACGGCCGCAAGGCCGCGGCCGGCACGGTCCGTGGCGATCTGGCGCTCTCCAACCGGGAGAACCTGGTGCACGCCTCCGACTCGCCCGACAGCGCCAAGCGCGAGCTGGCGCTCTGGTTCCCGGCTCTCTGACCAGGCGATTCTTACACGGTCTCCAGGCTGGCTCGGCGCCGCGACTCCGCTTCGAAGATCCGCAGCAGCACCGCGGCGAACAGCGCGTAGCCGGCGCCGACCAGCAACTCCTGGACCAGCGCGGGCGCGGCGGCTCCCAGGCCGCGTCCGGCGGCGAGCAGCCGGGCGGCTTCCGCCGCATGGGTGATCGGCAGGGCCTGTCCGACACCGATCATCCAGTGCGGCAGGCCCTCCCGCGGCACGTTCACCCCGGTGAGCAACAGCAGCAGGGCCGATGAGACGTTCGACACCACCCACACGTCTCGGAACCGCAGCCCCAGCGCCCCCAGCGTGAGCCCGAAGAAGCCGCAGGCCAGCGAACCGGCCGCGAGCGCCAGGGCGAGACCCGGCAGGGCGGCGAGCGGGATCCGCAGCCCCAGCAGCAGCACCCCCATGAGCAGGGTGAAGGCCGCGATCAAAAGACCATTTCCGGCGTACGGCAACACGCGCCCCCAGAAGATCACCGTGCGGCTGCGTGGGGACAGGAGCACGTGCCCCAGCGTGCCGTACCGCCGCTCGTTGGCGACCGCCATCGTCCCGCCGAAGACGCACGCGTTCGAGGCGGCCAGCACCGCGTTGCCGAGGATGAAGAAGCTGTCGTCGGCCACGCCCAGCTGCCGTCCCAGATAGGCGAAGAAGAGCAGCTGGAAGGTCGGGCCGGCGAGCAGTGTGCCGATGTACATCGCCGGCGTGGTCCAGTTGAACAGGGCCCGGTAGGCGAGCACGCCGCCGGTGCCGAGCAGTCGCAAGGTCTTCATGAGAGCGCCAGGGTTCCGGCCGCACGGGCGCGGCGTTCGAAGGAGACGAGGAAGAGCGAGCCGAGCACCAGGCAGGCCACGCTGATGGCGAGGCAGATCGCGGCCGAGGGCCAGACCGGTCCACCGTTCGTGGCCTCGCGCAGCGCCCGGGCTCCCCAGGTGGTGGGCAGGATCGCGGCGAGCGGGCCGGTCCAGGACGGCAGCGCCCCGATCGGCACGAGCATGCCGGAGAGCAGCCAGATCGGGTATTCGAGCGGGTTGGCCAGCGCGTTGGCGTTGCGCAGCAGTACGAAGGTGGACGCCATCAGCAGGCCGAACATGCCCAGCCCGGCGACGCAGACGACGGCCGCGACCAGGAACGCCACCGGGTGCGTGAAGTCGAGCGGGATGCCGTAGACCACGCGTCCCCAGAGCAGGGTGGCGAGCAGCGAGTAGGTGCCGGTGACCGCGGACGCCGCGGTGATCGGCAGGATGATCAGCACCGGGTGGCGCGGCGCCAGCATGATCATCTCCAGCGTGCCGTGCCAGCGTTGCCGCTGGATGGCGCCGCCGGAGCCGGTCAGCACCGACGACCAGATGCCCATCAGGCCGGCGCCGACCGCGGCCTCCAGTAGCCGGTGCGGTTCGTCGGCGGCCCGGAACAGGTAGACCGCCAGGGTGGCCTGGACCAGCGGGATGACCAGGGCCAGCGCGATCTCGAACGGGGAACGGCTGAGGTGCTTGGCGTGCAGCAGCGTGCCGAGCAGCAGGGTCCGGAGCGTACTCATGACGCGTTCACGATGGCGACGTAGGCGTCCTCCAGGGTGGGCTCCCGGCTGTTCACCCGGCCCAGGCGGATCCCGGCCAGCTCGCGCAGCACGTCACCCTGGACATCCACGTGCGCGTCGGACTGCACGGTCAGCAGCTGCAGCGCGCCGCGCTCCTCCAGCGCGGTCTCCCGGACGCCGGGCAGCTCGCGCAGGGCGGTGACCGCGGTGTCCGGCACGCCGTACGCCTCGACCTCGACGATGCGCCGCCCGTCCGCCCGGTGACGCAGCTCGGCGGGGGTGCCGAGGGCCTGGATGCACCCGTCGGCGATCACCGCGATCCGGTCGCAGAGCTCGTCCGCCTCGGCCATGTAGTGCGTGGTCAGCAGCACCGTGGTGCCGTTCGCGGCGAGGTCGGCCACGGTTCGCCGCAGCTCCCGGGCGGCGACCGGGTCCACGCCGATCGAGGGCTCGTCGAGGAACAGCACCTCCGGCCGGTGCAGCAGACCGCGGGCGATGTGCAGGCGCTGGCGCATGCCCCGGGAGTAGCCGTCGACCGGCTCCCCC
>KL571448.1:35867-36565 GCA_000715855.1 Actinoplanes liguriensis | reverse complement strand
CTCCCGCTCGCGGCCGGTCAGCCCGACCAGCTCCAGCAACTCGGCGATCCGGTGTTTCTGCTCGCGCGGCGGCACGCCGTAGAGCTCGGCGAAGTAGCGCAGGTTGTCCAGGCCGGAGAGACGGTCGTAGAGTCCGCGGTCACCACCGAAGACGTATCCGATGCGGCGCCGGACCTCGCGGGTATGACGGACCACGTCGTACCCGCAGATCTTGGCCGTGCCGGAAGTCGGGATCAGCAGTGTGTTGAGCATCTTGATGGTGGTGGTCTTGCCGGCGCCGTTCGGGCCGAGCAGGCCGAAGAGCTCCCCGCGGCGGACCGTGAGGTCGACACCGCGCACCGCCTCCACGGTCTCCCGTCTCGGTCGCAGCCAGCCGGTGCGGGTCCGGTAGACGCGGCGTAAGCCCTCCGCCTCGATCGCGTATTCACTTCCCATGATCGGAAAAACTAGGGGCGGAAGTCCGATTCACGAAACGAATTCGGTTCTGGCCGAATCCCCGCCGATCAGCCCGACCAGCGCGGTCCCGGCCGGCTCCAGGCCGTAGAGGACCCGGCGCCCTGCCCGTCGCCGGTGCACCACCCCGGCCGCGAGCAGCGCCGACAGATGCTCGGAGACGGTGCTCGGGGCCAGGCCCAGGGCCGCCGACAACGCCGAGGTGGTGGCCGGGACGGTCAGCGCCTGTCTCTTATACACATCTC
>KL571448.1:30960-35572 GCA_000715855.1 Actinoplanes liguriensis | reverse complement strand
ACCAGAATGGCCAGCCGATCGGTGCCGTCGCCGGCCGGCGGCGGAGTGTCGGCGAGCACCGCGGCGCCGCGCGACTGGTAACTCACCAGCTGCACCCGGGGATCGTCGGTGGAGCACCACAGCGCGCCCCGGGAGAAGATCAACGGGACCAGCAGCAGGCGCTTGTCCCGCGCCTCGAAGGTGTTCTCGTGGTCCTTGACCAGGGTCAGGACCGGCCGCTCCCAGCGGATCCGGCTGTGCAGGCCGGCGAGCAGCGCGTCCGGACCGTGCGCGGCCAGCGCCCGGGCCCGCAGCAGCACCTCCTCGTCCAGCGCGGCGTGCATGGCCGGCCATCGTGGCGCGATCGCGGCGTCCCAGTACGCGGCCAGCCCGTCGGCGAGCCGGTTCAGCGCGCCCCGCGGGTCGTCCCGGAACACCCGCAGGTCATCCGGCGGCGAGCCGTCCGGGTAGTGCTTGGCCAGCTGTTCCTCGACGATCTCGACCGGGGTCCGGCGGAGGCCGTCGAGCTGGCCGGCGATCGTCGGCGCGGGCTCCTCCGGGACCGGGTGCAGGAAGTCGGGGTAGCCGCGTGCCACGCGGAGGTAGAGCGCGACCGGAGCGGTCGCCGGCTCGGTCCGCAGGACCTCACGGGCCCGGACCGCCCAATCCGTGTACGGCCACGGCACCGGCGCGTGCCGTCGCAGCAGGAAGAGCCCGCAGACCAGTTCGCCGAGGGGGCTGATCGCGATACGCGTGCGCGTCAGCGTCGGCTCGTCCAACTCGATCCGAATCACCGGGTGGAGTTTAGGGAACGGCCACCTCGGGGCCATGCGGGATAGATAGGCATCAGGGCATGACGTCGATCTCGCGAAGGAATCTGTTGCGCGCCGGGGTGGCCGGTGGCGTGGCCGGGGCGTTGTTCGAGGCCCCGGCGTTCTCCAGTGCCGGCAGCCGCCCGGTGCTCACCCACGGGGTGCAGAGCGGTGACGCGACCGCCGATTCGGCGGTGGTGTGGACCCGGGCGGACCGGCCCGGCCGGCTCTGGGTGCAGGTCAGCCGCCGTCCCGACTTCCGCGGCTCGCGGGTGATCCGGGGTCCGCTGGTCACCCCGGAGACCGACCTCACCGGCAAGGTGCGGCTGCGCGGGCTGCCGTCCGGGGAGAAGGTCTACTACCGGGCGAAGGTGGAGAGCGCGGACCGGCCGGGACTGTTCAGCCTTCCGGTGGACGGGACGTTCCGGACCGCGCCGACGCACCGGAGCGACATCCGGTTCGTCTGGACCGGTGACGTGGTGGGCCAGGGCTGGGGCATCGACCCGAACTACGGCGGGCTCAAGCTCTTCGACTCGGCGCGGCTGCGCAAGCCGGACTTCCTGCTGCACAGCGGGGACACCGTCTACGCGGACGGGCCGCTGGTGGAGACGGTCACCCTGCCGGACGGGCGGATCTGGCGGAACCGCCTCACCGACGCGAAGCTGAAGGTCGCCGAGAGCCTCGACGAATACCGCGGGCAGTACGCGTACAACCTGCTCGACGACGCGTACAAGCGGTTCACCGCGGCGGTTCCGCAGATCAACCAGTGGGACGACCACGAGGTGCTGAACAACTGGTACCCGGGGGAGATCCTGGACGACGCCCGGTACACGGAGAAGCGCGTGGACGTGCTCGCCGCGCGGGCGCATCAGGCGTACCACGAGTGGGTGCCGACCCCGGAGCGGTCCGGGCCGGTCTACCGCAAGATCTCGTACGGGCCGCTGCTCGACATCTTCGTGCTGGACATGCGCACGTTCAAGGACCCGAACACCGACGACACGTACGCCGACCCGAAGCGCGGCCTGCTCGGCGCGACCCAGCGGCGATGGCTGATCGACGGGCTCCGCAACAGCCGGGCGACCTGGAAGGTGATCGCCAACGACCTGCCGCTCGGCCTGGTCGTGCCGGACTCGCCGGTCGGGCAGGAGGGCGTGGCGCAGGGCGACGGCGGCGCGCCGCGGGGACGTGAGCTGGAGTTCGCCGAGGTGCTCCGGGCAGCGCACCGGCACGGCGTGGACGGCATCGTGTTCCTGACCGCGGACGTGCACTACACCGCGGCGCACCACTACGACCCGAAGCGGGCCGCGGTGCAGGACTTCACCCCGTTCTGGGAGTTCGTCTCCGGGCCGGCGCACGCGGGTGCGTTCGGGCCGAACGCGCTGGACGGCACGTTCGGGCCGGAGGCGGTCTTCGTGCACGCCCCGCCGGTGGCGAACACGTCGCCGGCCGCGGGATACCAGCACTTCGGCGAGGTGGAGATCGACGGTAGATCGGGCGCGCTCACGGTTCACCTGCGCGATCGGGACGGTGTCTCGCTCTGGTCGACCACGCTGCCGCCGTACGGGAAATAGCTGTTGATCTTGAAGTTGATCTGTCCGGGGTAATGCGGATGAGGGAATCCCGGGGTGGCCGGTATCGTTGTCGGAACGCAGGCGACGAACCGGCCATCACCGGGGAGCCTCCGGAAGAACGGGTTCATCCCCTAGTAGAACCGGGCGATTCGGCACGTGCGGCAGCCGATGAATGAGCGGGCGGGTCCGCAAACCCGTCAAGCGAGGTGGTACCGCGGGCGAAAGCTCGTCCTCGCAGTCATCTGAATGACTGTTCGAGGAGCACCAGATGTATCCCAAGCACACCGGCGCGACGGGCGTTCCGGCCTCTCCGGATCTGCCCGCGGTGGAACGTGCCGTCCTGGAGCACTGGGCGGCGGATCGCACTTTCGAGGCCTCGGTCGAGGCCCGGCCGGCCGGCGAGAACGGCGGCAACGAATACGTCTTCTACGACGGCCCGCCGTTCGCGAACGGCCTTCCGCACTACGGGCATCTCTTCACCGGCTATGTGAAGGACGTCGTCCCGCGGTACCGGACGATGCGCGGAAAGCGCGTCGAGCGCCGTTTCGGCTGGGACACGCACGGCATGCCGGCGGAGATCGAGGCCGAGAAGCAGCTCGGCATCACCAGCAAGGCGCAGATCCTCGACCTCGGCATCGACAAGTTCAACGAGGCCTGCCGGACATCCGTGCTCGCCTATGCCGGGGAATGGCAGAAGTACGTCACCCGGCAGGCCCGCTGGGTCGATTTCGACAACGACTACAAGACGCTCGACCCCAGTTACATGGAGTCGGTCATGTGGGCGTTCAAGACCCTTTTCGACAAGGGACTGGTGTACGAGGGTTTCCGCGTTCTCGCCTACTGCTTCCGCTGTGAGACGCCGCTGTCGAACACCGAGACGCGGATGGACGACGTCTACCGGGACCGGACCGATCCGGCGCTGACCGTTTTCTTCGAGTTGGAGACCGGCGAGCGGATCGCGGTCTGGACGACGACGCCCTGGACCCTGCCGTCGAACCTGGCGCTCGCCGTGGGGCCGGACATCGAATATGCCGTTCTGGCCGATGAATCCGGGCAAGAAGTCATCCTCGGATCGGGCCGGGTTGCCGCCTACGCCAAGGAGCTGGAGGGGTACGAGCAGGTCGGCACGGTCCAGGGCAGCGAACTGGTCGGGCGCCGGTACACGCCGCTCTTCGACTACCTGGTGGAGCCCGCCGGGGAGAACGCCTTCCAGGTGCTCGGCGCGGACTTCGTGACCACCGAGGACGGTACCGGCGTCGTCCACATGGCCCCGGCGTTCGGTGAGGACGACCAGAACGCCTGCAACGCCGCCGGCATCCCGACCGTGGTCACCGTCGACGAGCGGACCCGGTTCACCTCGCTGGTCCCGGACTTCCAGGGCGTCCAGGTCTTCGACGCGAACAAGCCGGTGATCGCCCGCCTCAAGGAGCGCGGCGTGGTGCTCCGGCACGACGGCTACACGCACTCCTACCCGCACTGCTGGCGCTGCGACACGCCGCTCGTCTACAAGGCTGTGTCCTCGTGGTTCGTGGCGGTGACGAAGTTCCGGGACCGGATGGTCGAGCTGAACCAGGAGATCACCTGGACGCCGGCGCACATCAAGGACGGCTCGTTCGGCAAGTGGCTGGCGAACGCGCGGGACTGGTCGATCTCCCGGAACCGGTTCTGGGGCTCGCCGATCCCGGTGTGGAAGTCGGACGACCCGCAGTATCCGCGGGTGGACGTCTACGGGTCCTACGAGGAGCTGGCCCGTGACTTCGGCGTCGAGGTCACCGACCTGCACCGGCCCTACGTCGACGAGCTGACCCGGCCGAACCCGGACGACCCGACCGGGAAGTCGACGATGCGGCGCGTCCCCGAGGTGCTGGACTGCTGGTTCGAGTCCGGCTCGATGCCGTTCGCGCAGGTGCACTACCCGTTCGAGAACAAGGACTGGTTCGAGCACCACTACCCGGGCGACTTCATCGTGGAGTACATCGGGCAGACGCGGGGCTGGTTCTACACCATGCACGTGCTGGCCACGGCGCTGTTCGACCGGCCGGCGTTCCGGAACTGCCTGAGCCACGGCATCCTGCTCGGCGAGGACGGGCGCAAGATGTCCAAGTCGCTGCGCAACTATCCGGACGTCTACCGGGTCTTCGACACGTACGGCTCGGACGCCATGCGCTGGATGCTGATGTCGTCGCCGGTGCTCCGGGGTGGCGACATGCCGGTCACCGAGACGGCCATCCGCGACTCGGTGCGGCAGGG
>KL571448.1:30260-30735 GCA_000715855.1 Actinoplanes liguriensis | reverse complement strand
TTGTGGAACGTCTGGTACTTCTTCAGCCTTTATGCAAATGCTTCGTCGCATGAGGCGAAATTCCGGACAAATTCCACGCATCTCCTCGACCGGTACATCCTCGCGAAGACCGGCGAGCTGGTGGCGGGAGTCGAGCGTCAGATGGACGAATACGACATCTCCGGTGCGGCGGGAAATGTCCGGAACTATCTCGACGCCCTGACAAACTGGTACGTCCGCCGCTCCCGCGACCGCTTCTGGGCGGGCGACGAGGACGCGTTCGACACCCTGGCCACCGTCCTGGAGACGCTCTGCCGGGTGGTCGCCCCGCTCGCGCCGCTCACCGCCGAGGAGGTCTGGCGCGGCCTCACCGGCGACCGGTCGGTGCACCTGACCGATTGGCCCGACGCGAGCGCGTTCCCCGCCGACCGTGACCTGGTCGCGTCGATGGACGCGATCCGGGACGTCGCCTCGGCGGCGCTCTCGCTGCGCAAGG
>KL571448.1:27958-30029 GCA_000715855.1 Actinoplanes liguriensis | reverse complement strand
GCTGGCCCGGCTGACCGTGGCCACGGCCGGCGGGCAGAGCCTGGCGAACCTGGGCGACCTGCTCAAAGACGAGGTCAACGTCAAGGACGTGGTCTTCACCGAGGACGTGGCCGCGTACTGCCAGCAGGTGCTGACGGTCGTGCCCCGGGCGCTCGGCCCGCGCGTCGGCAAGCAGGTCCAGCAGGTCATCAAGGCGGTCAAGTCCGGCGACTGGGAGCTGGTCGACGGCGCTCCGGTCGCGGCCGGCGTGACCCTGGCCGAGGGTGAGTACGAGCTGAAGCTGGTCGCCGCGGACCCGGAGAGCTCCGCCCCGCTGCCGGCCGGCGCCGGGGTGGTCGTGCTCGACACCGCGGTCACGCCCGAGCTGGCCGCCGAGGGCGTGGCCCGGGACGTGATCCGGGTCGTACAGCAGGCGCGGCGGGACGCCGATCTGGACGTCTCGGACCGGATCTCGCTGGTGGTCGCCGCGTCGCCGACGGTCCGGGCGGCGGTCGAGGCGCACCGGGAGTTCGTCGCGGGGGAGACGCTGGCCACCACGCTCGCCTTCGCGGAGAAGGCGGAGACGGCTGGATTCGGCGGCGAGGCCGGCGACGGGGAGCAGATCACCGTTACCGTCACACCCGTGTGAGATAACCGACTGGCCCGGATGTTCGCCTGACGCGGCGAATGTCCGGGCCTGGCGCAAGATCAATAGTCCACGGCGGGCTCGCGTCCGATAACCTCTCCTCACCCCTCAACTTTTTGTTTGTACCTGGTCTATCGGAGGACGAGTTGCCGCTGATCTATTCGATCGGCAAGCTCACCGTCGGCAACGCGCTGATGGTGGGCTGGAAGCCACGCATCGAGGGCCTCGAGCACGTGCCGAAGACCGGTGGCGCGATCTTTGCCGGTAACCACCTCTCGGTCGCCGACGAGCTGTTCCTGGGCGCCGCAGTGCCGCGCCACCTGGCCTTTTGGGCCAAGTCGGACTATTTCGTGGGCAAAGGTGTGAAGGGTTTCTTCTCGCGGAAGCTGATGGAGGGCCTGGGCGCGATCCGGGTCGAGCGCGCCGGCGGCCGGGCCGCGCTCACCGCGTTCGACGCCGCGATCCCCGCGCTCAAGGGCGGCGACCTGGTCGCGGTCTACCCGGAGGGCACCCGCTCGCCGGACGGGAAGCTCTACCGCGGCCGCACCGGCGTGGCCCGGCTGGCCACCGCCGCCGGCGTGCCGATCATCCCGGTCGGCATGATCGGCACCGAGGACGTGCAGCCGATCGGCCAGGTCTACCCGAAGCTGATGCGCGGTCACGTCACGGTGAAGTTCGGCAAGCCGATCGAGACCGTCGGCCGCTCCGACGACCGGACGTCGCTGCGCGAGCTCACCGACCAGGTGATGGGCGAGATCCAGAAGCTGACCGGCCAGGAGTATGTGCCGCGTTACGCCCCGCCGAAGCGCGACGACTGATCTCACGCGGCTCACGCGGCCTCACGCGCCGAACTTCGGTGTGAGCACCTCCCCGCGCAGGCGGGACACCAGCTCGGCGCTCTCCGACACCGAGCGCCGGGTCAGCAACACGGTGGCCATGCTGCCGTGGTCGGCCCAGGTGCAGATGACCGTCGACGTCCCGTTCACCCGGCCGGCGCCGCAGCTCTCGAACGCGCCGAACTCCGCCAGGTCGTAGTCCTGCACGTCGCCCAGCTTCACGTCACCGGAGATCCGCGCGAGCTGCCCGTTCACGTCCGACTGCGGGGTGAAGCGCCAGCCGGTGACGCCGTAGAGGGTCACCCGCTTGCCGTTGGAGTCGGTGTAGACGCCGGCGAACGCCTGCCCCTCGGAGCCCGCCGACGTCAGCTGGTCGGCCAGTCGGTCGACCGCCTTCTGGCTGGCCTCGTCGGCGCGTAGCCGCAGGTCACCGATGCGGTCGGGGAGGCCTGCGGTGACCGGGAACTGACCCAGGACGGGCCACTGGTCGTAGGCGTACGGAGCGCCGAACCACAGCGCGGCCACGATCGCCGCGACAAGCATGAGGCGGCGTAGCCGGCGACGCTTGCGCCGCGGCCGCGGGGGTGACCACCTGTCTCTTATACACATC
>KL571448.1:25569-27771 GCA_000715855.1 Actinoplanes liguriensis | reverse complement strand
GGGTCGGCGCCTGGCTCGCTGCCGGCTTGCGGAACCAGCCGCGGGATTGCGGTCGCGCCGGGGGATCAGGAGCTTTCGGCGGTACGGCGGCAGGAGCGCCCGGCGTGACATTCGCGGCCGCCTTCGCGTTCCGTGCCTGCGCGACCTCGGCCGCCTTCACCCCCAGGTCGTCGAGGAGCGCCCGCACCTTGGCCGGGAAGTCCACCTTCTCCGGCGCGGGCCGGCCCGCGGCGCCCACCGGACTCGCCGGGCTCACCGGCTGGGTCCGGGTCGGGGCGTCGAGGCGGGTCGGCGGCAGGTGCTCGGCCGGCACGTCGTAGCGCGTCGGCGGCGGCGCCGCGGCCGGGATCAGGTTCTCCGTGGTCCAGACCGGGGTGTCCTGCCCGGCCCAGGGGTCCACGGCCGGCATGGTCGCCCAATACTCCTCCGGGTCGGGCTCCGGCTCGCCGCCCACCCGGTCGACGAGCCGCCCCCACAGTGACTTCTTGGGCGCGACCTCCGGCACCGGCGCCGCCCCGCTCCACCGCGACGGCAGCACGCCGGTCGGTGGCTCGTCGGAGGAGCCGTCCACCCGGGTCGGGTCGGGCATTCCGGTGGCCGGGTGGTGTAGTCCCGGCTCCGTGTCAGCCATTGTCGTCGATCTCCTTCGGCCGGCCGGCAGCGCGCGTCTTCAACCAGGTTAGGCATGGTGTGCCAGGGGGACGCCCGAGCAGAATCCGGCCACCGGACACGAATGGCGGACAACGGGGGCGATGTGCGAAACGCTCCGGAGTCGTATGGTTACCCGGACTTCACATCCGGCCATCCGGGTGACACCTTTCACGATCAAGTTTCTTCCGGCTCCGCATTGGGAAGGGCGCGTACCGCATGAGCGAGCTTGCGAGCGAATCATCGGGCTCAGTCGAATACTCATGGCGACGTCGTGGCGCGGCTGAGGCGGCGGCGTGATCTCCGCACAGAGGAACGCTGTCACGTTCTCGGGCCGTGAGTCCGGGCAGCCGATGCTGTTCGCGCACGGGTACGGCTGCGACCAGAACATGTGGCGCCTGGTGACCCCGGCCTTCGCCGACACCCACCGGATCGTGCTCTTCGACCATGTCGGCAGCGGCCGGTCCGACCTGTCGGCGTACGACGACGCGAAGTACTCGACCCTCGACGGGTACGCCACCGACGTCCTGGAGATCATCGAGGAGCATGACCTGCGGGACGTGCTCTTCGTCGGCCACTCGGTGAGCGCGATGATCGGCCTGCTCGCCGCGGTCCGGCAGCCCGAGCGGTTCGCCGGCGTGGTGATGATCGGCCCGTCGCCGCGTTACGTCAACGACGAGGCGGACGGTTACGTCGGCGGCTTCGACCGGCCCGACATCGAGCAGATGCTGGTCTCGCTGGACAGCAACTACCTGGGCTGGTCCAGTGCGATGGCCCCGGTGATCATGGGCAATCCGGAGCGGCCGGAGCTGGGCGAGGAGCTCACGAACTCGTTCTGCCGCACCGATCCGGGGATCGCCAAGAAGTTCGCCCGGGTCACCTTCCTCTCCGACAATCGGGCCGACCTGTCCCGGATGCGGGTGCCCTCGCTGGTCCTGCAGTGCTCCGACGACGTCATCGCACCCACGGTGGTCGGTGAGTACGTCCACAAGAACACGCCGCAGAGCACGTTCACGTCTCTGAACGCGACCGGCCACTGTCCCAACCTGAGCGCTCCCGAGGAGACGGTTGACGCGATCAAGTCCTGGTTGTAGACAGCGGGCATGATCGGCGGAGCAGTGGCGTGAGTGAATCTGGTGGGCCGGACGTGACACAGGAGTTACGACTGCCCTGGGACGACGATCCCGAGGACCTGTACGAGCATGCACCCTGCGGCTATCTCACGACGCTCCCGGACGGCACGGTCGTCCGGGTCAACCAGACGTTCCTGGACTGGACCGGCTACGAGCGGTCCGCTCTCGTCGGTCACCGACGGTTCCGCGATCTGCTCACGCCCGGTTGTCAGATCTATCACGAGACCCACTACGCGCCGTTGCTCACCATGCAGAGCGAGGTGCACGAGATCGCCCTGGACGTGGTCCGCGCGGACGGTGCCCGGGTGCCCGTGCTGGTCAACTCGGTGATGGAGCGCGGGCCTGGCGGGGCTCCACGGGTGATCCGCACGATGGTCTTCAACGCGACCGAGCGGCGCAGCTACTGTCTCTTATACACATC
>KL571448.1:20321-25271 GCA_000715855.1 Actinoplanes liguriensis | reverse complement strand
GTGGCCTCCACCGACCCGACCACCGGCAACTGGGACGACATGCCGCGCTCCTCGCAGCGCGCGGTCGCCGAGGTGGCCCGCCGCGGCGACCTGCACGTGGTGCACAACCTGGCCGAGGCCACCGAGCACTTCCCGGACCTGGCCCGGACGATGACCGGCTCCGGCCGCGAGACCGTGGTGCTGCTGCCGTTGACCACCGGGCCCACCGAGGAGCAGGCCGGGGTGAACGTGCTCGGCGTGCTGGCGTTCAGCTTCTCCCGGGAGCGCGAGCTGTCCGACGGCGAGCTGCGGGTGATCCGGCTGCTCGGCCAGCAGGCCGGTCAGGCGCTGGACCGGGCCCGGCTCTACGACGACGCCCGCCGCCGCGAGGAGCGGGCCGCGTTCCTGGCCGGCACGACCCGGGCGCTGGACGAGGAGCACCGGCTGCTGCAGCGCGGCCGGCGGCTGGTGGAGCGGGTGGTGCCGGAGATCGCCGACTGGGCGACGGTCCGCCTGCACATCGGCTCGGCCGGGCTGCGGGAGGACGCGGGCGGCCCCGCGCCGGACGAGGACCTGCTGAGCGAGCGCATCACCGAGGCGACCCGCTCGGTGAAACCGGTCTTTGTCACTGACGGTGACCCTCTGGGCTGTACCGTCCTGCCGATCACGGCGCGTGGCCGGGTGCTCGGCACGCTCGCCCTGCGGATGGCCGCCGACCGGCGCGGCGCCGAGGCGGAGCGCGCGTTCCTGATCGACCTGGCCGACCGGGCCGGGCTGGCGCTGGAGAACGCCCGGCTCTACGAGCAGGAGCGGGCCATAGCGCGGTCGCTGCAGCGCAGCCTGCTCGCCACCGACGTGCCCTCCGGCGACCCCCGGTTCGCGGTGGAGACCCACTACCAGGCCGCCGGGCACGACCTGGAGGTCGGCGGCGACTGGTTCGACGCGTTCCTGATCACCCCGAACCGCCTGGCCATCGTGGTCGGCGACGTCGTCGGCCGTGGTCTGGAGGCGGCCAGCACGATGGGCCAGTTGCGCAGCGCGATCCGGGCGCTGGCGAACGCGGCCAACGGCCCGGCCCGGCTGCTGGAGGGCCTGGACCTGTTCTGTCAGCGGGTCGAGTCGGCGCGGATGGCCACCGTCGTCTACGCCGAGGTCGACCTGGACGCGTGCGAGCTGGTCTACGCGTGCGCCGGGCACCTCCCGCCGCTGCTGCACCAGCCGGCCGGCTCCGCCGAGTTCCTGCTCCAGGCCCGTTCCGGCCCGATCGGCACGCGGGCCGGCGACCGCCGCCGCACCGAGCACCGGATGCGCCTGACCCCGGGCAGCCGCCTGCTGCTCTACACCGACGGGCTGGTGGAACGCCGGGACCGGCCGATCGACCGCGGCTTCGAGGTGCTCAACCGGGAGTTCAGCCGCCTGCGGGGCGCCCCGCTCAAGGGCCTTACCGCGGCGCTGGCCGACACCATGGTGGGCCGTGAGCACGGCGACGACGTCTGCCTGCTCTGCCTGACCCTGGGCGCGGAGGAGCGGCTGGAGCGCACGCTCGGCGCCGACCCGCTGCAGATCGCCCTGCTCCGCTCGGACATGCGGGCCTGGCTGATCGCGCACGGGGTGGACGAGGAGTGCATGGACGCGGTGCTGCTGGGCTGCTCCGAGGCGGTGGCGAACGCGATCGAGCACGCCTACCGGGACGACCCGTTCGGCGTGGTGGACGTGTCCGCCACGATCACCGACGACGCGGTGGAGATCCGGGTCTCCGACCACGGCACGTGGCGCGGGCCGGGGCACTCCCGCGGGCGGGGCCTGCAGTTGATCGAGGAAGCCATGGACGAGGTGCTGGTGGACCGCGGGGAGGGGACCACGGTGACCATGCGCCGCCACCGGGGGGACAGGTCATGACCGGCTGCACCGAGCGGCACTCGCCCCGGTCCGGCAGCGACGCCGCGGGCGAGGGCCACGAGGGCGCGACAAAGGTGGCACTGTGATGACGGATCAGTGGGTGACGTTCTCCAAGCGGGGGCCGGCCGAGGCCGTACACCTGAGGGGTGAGATCGACCTGGCGAACGCCCACGACATCGGCCGGGCGATAGTCGCCCGCACGACGCTCGCCGATGCCGTGCTGATCGACCTGACCGCGGTCTCGTTCCTGGACAGCGCCGGGGTGCGGCTGCTCGACCTGATCGTCGGCGAGCTGGACGAGCGGGGCAAGCCGATCCGGCTGGTGGTCGGCGAGCGCGGCGCGGCCCGGATGACCCTGCAGCTCTGCGCGTTCCGGAACGACCTGTTCGCGGTCGACCTGGATCGGGCCGCAGCCGAACTGACCGATTAGCCGTTCGCGTACCCTGGACACCCATGAGCGTGAGTTCCGTCTTCCCGCAGCTCGAGCAGCTGCTGCCCCGGGTCAGCAAACCGATCCAGTACGTGGGCGGCGAGCTCGGCGCCGTCGTCAAGGACTGGGACGCCACGGTCGTCCGCTGGGCGTTGATGTACCCCGACGCGTACGAGGTCGGCCTGCCCAACCAGGGCGTGCAGATCCTGTACGAGGTGCTCAACGAGCAGCCCGACGTGCTCGCCGAGCGGACGTATGCGGTCTGGCCGGACCTCGAGGCGCTGATGAAGGAGCACGGCGTCCCGCAGTTCACGGTCGACGCGCACCGCCCGGTGAAGGCGTTCGACGTCCTCGGGCTGTCGTTCGCCACCGAGCTCGGCTACACGAACATGCTCAGCGCGCTCGACCTGGCCCAGATCCCGCTGCTGAGCGAGGACCGCACGGTCGACCATCCGATCGTGCTGGCCGGCGGTCACGCCAGCTTCAACCCGGAGCCGATCGCCGACTTCATCGACGCCGCCGTGCTCGGTGACGGCGAGGAAGCGGTCCTGGAGATCACCGGGATCATCCGGGAGTGGAAGGCGGAGGGCCGCCCCGGCGGGCGGGACGAGATCCTGCTGCGCCTCGCGCGGACCGAGAGCATCTACGTCCCGCGCTTCTACGACGTCGACTACCTGCCGGACGGCCGCATCCAGCGCGTCGTGCCGAACCGGCCGGACGTCCCGTTCCGGGTCTCCAAGCGCACCACGATGGACCTCGACGCGTGGCCGTACCCGAAGAAGCCGCTGGTCCCGCTCGCCGAGACGGTCCACGAGCGGTATGCGGTGGAGATCTTCCGCGGCTGCACCCGGGGCTGCCGCTTCTGCCAGGCCGGCATGATCACCCGCCCGGTGCGGGAGCGGTCGATCACCACGGTCGGCCAGATGGTCAAGGAGGGGCTGGAGTTCTCCGGCTACAGCGAGGTCGGCCTGCTCTCGCTCTCCAGCGCCGACCACTCCGAGATCGGCGACATGTGCTCGGGCCTGGCCCAGCAGTACGCCGACACCAACGTGTCGCTGTCGCTGCCGTCCACCCGGGTCGACGCGTTCAACATCGAGCTGGCCCAGGAGCTGTCCCGCAACGGGCGGCGCACCGGCCTCACCTTCGCGCCCGAGGGTGGCTCGGAACGGATCCGCAAGGTCATCAACAAGATGGTGACCAAGGAGGACCTGATCCGGACAGTCGTGACGGCGTACTCGAACGGCTGGCGGCAGGTCAAGCTGTACTTCATGTGCGGCCTGCCCAGCGAGACCGACGAGGACGTGCTGGAGATCGCCGACATGGCGCACGAGGTGATCCGGGCCGGTCGGGAGGCCGCCGGCACCAAGGACATCCGGTGCACCGTGTCGATCGGCGGCTTCGTGCCGAAGCCGCACACCCCGTTCCAGTGGGCGAAGATGGACACGCCCGAGGTCATCGACGGCCGCCTCAGGCTGCTCAAGCAGGCGATCAACAGTGACCGGTCGCTGGGCCGGGCGATCGGCTTCCGCTATCACGACGGCGAGCCGTCGCTGATCGAGGGCCTGCTGTCCCGCGGCGACCGCCGGGTCGGTCAGGTCATCCGCCGGGTCTGGGAGAAGGGCGGCCGTTTCGACGGCTGGTCAGAGCACTTCTCGTACGCCCGCTGGGTCGAGGCCTGCGCCGAGGTGCTTCCCGGCCTCGGTGTCGACCTGGACTGGTACACCACTCGGGAGCGCGAGGAGGCCGAGGTCCTGCCCTGGGACCACCTGGACTCGGGCCTCGACAAGGACTGGCTCTGGCAGGACTGGCAGGACTCGATGAGCGAGTTCGAGCAGGACGACTGCCGCTGGACCCCGTGCTTCGACTGCGGCGTGTGCCCGTCGATGGACACCGAGATCCAGATCGGCCCGACCGGTAAGAAGCTGCTTCCCCTGACCCCGGTGAACGGCCTGCGGGTCCCCGTTTAGGAGTGCGACGATTCCCCCGAAGAACCAGCCCGTGGGCGGTCAGGCCCCGGTCGTGCAGCGGATCCGCCTTCGCTATGCGAAGCGCGGGCCGCTGCGCTTCACCTCCCACCGGGACTTCGCCCGCGCCTTCGAGCGTGCGCTGCGACGTGCCGCCGTCCCGATAGCCTTCTCGCAGGGCTTCACCCCACACCCCAAGATCTCGTACGCGAGTGCCGCCCCGACCGGGGTCGGCAGCGAGGCGGAGTACCTGGAGATCGGCCTGCAGACCGAGACCGACCCGGAGGAGTTGCGGGTCGCCCTGGACGCCGCGCTCTCCCCGGGCCTGGACGTGCTGGAGGCGGTCCGGGCCGGCGCGGGCAGCCTGGCCGACCGCATCGACGCCTCGCTGTGGCGGCTGGAGCTGTTCGAGGTGACTCCGGCCACTGCTCAGGAGGCGGTCGCCGCCTTCGTCGCGGCCGACGAAGTGCTGGTCGAACGCATGACCAAACAGGGCCGCCGTACGTTCGACGCGCGCGCGGCCGTGGTTCAGTGCATGGTGGTAACAGAGCCGGACCTACCTTCCGAGGCCGGTGGAGTACCGTGTGCGATAATCGACCTTGTCGTGCGGCAGGTAACGCCCGCCGTACGGCCCGATGATGTCCTTTCCGGCCTGCGCGTGGTGGCCGGCCTGGAGCC
>KL571448.1:19328-20072 GCA_000715855.1 Actinoplanes liguriensis | reverse complement strand
CTGCGAGGGTGACCCGGCTGGCCCAGGGCACACTCACCGCGCAGGGGGAGATCGTCGATCCGTTGGAGGCGGATCGCGAGGGCGTCGGCATCGGCGAACACTGATCGGGATCCGGCATTGACCGGGATCCGGTCGGCGTTCATTGGCAGACTTCGGCAGCCCGTCCGTCTCGGTCGGGCCCGAAATACTTGCAGCGATCCTGCGTGGCAGCGCTTACCCGCGCCCGGGGTCGCCAGAACTGGAGAGCGCCCATGCTCGATAACGAGCCCCCAGCCAATCTGGGAGAACAGGGCGGTGAACGGGACGGTGCAGTTCCGCCGTCCACGGATACCGCCGCTACCACTCCGGCCCGCCGGACGCGCGCCCCGCGTCGCAAGGCGGTAGCCCCTCCGGTGGAGGAGGCCGCGACCCCTGCGGACGCCTCCGCGGAGGCGCCTGCCGAGGTCGCCGAGACCCCGGCGCCGGTGAAGAAGGCCACCCGTAGCCGCCGCAAGGCTGCCGCGCCGGCCGCTGAGCCGCCCGCCGAGGCCCCGGAAGCCGCGGCGGAGGCCGCGCCCGCCGAGGTCGCCGAGGTTCCGGCGCCGGTGAAGAAGGCCACCCGTAGCCGCCGCAAGGCTGCCGCGCCGGCCGCTGAGCCGCCCGCCGAGCAGCTGGAGATTCCCCAGCCGGTCGCCGAGCCCGCACCGGTGGCGGTCGAGGCCGCGCCGGTCGAGGCCACCCCGGTCGAGGCCACCCCGGTCGAGG
>KL571448.1:14475-19201 GCA_000715855.1 Actinoplanes liguriensis | reverse complement strand
CCCGGTCGAGGCCACCCCGGTCGAGGCCTCGCCGGCTGAGGAGGAGGAAGAGGTCTCGGAGGAGACCGCTCCCGTCGCCGGCGTGCCGGTGGTCGGGGTCCTCCCGCTGGACGACGACTTCGTCGAGGAGAAGCCGGTCGGCCGGGCCAGGGCCCGCCGCGCCGCGCTGCCCCCGGCGGTGCTGTTCATGCCGCCGGATGCGACCGAGGCCGAGCCGGCTCCGGTGAGCCGTCGTCGCCGTCCGGTAACCGACCCGCTCGCCCCCGCTCCGGCCGCCGTGCCGGAGCCGGTGGAGGCCGCTTCGGCGGAGACCGCCGAGGCCGCTCCGGCCGTGGAGGTCACCGAGGAGCCGGCCGAGGGCACCCGCCGCAGCCGCCGCCGTCGCCGGGGCGCCGCGGAGGAGCAGCCGGCCGCTGAGCCGGTCGCCGCCGAGCAGCCGGTGCTGGACGAGGTGGACGAGGGCGCCGACGACGTCGAGGACGGCGCCGACGACGACTCCGAGGACGACGAGGCCGCCGGTCGCCGCCGTCGCCGCCGCGGCCGTCGTGGCCGTGGCCGCGGCAAGGGCCCGTCGGACGAGGCCGACGAGAACGATCCCGACTCCGAGGAGTCCGAGGGCGACGCCGAGGCGTCCCACGACGAGGAGTCCGAGGACGAGGACGGCGAGGAGGGCGAGGGCGGAGTCACCCGTCGCCGCCGTCGTCGCCGCCGCAAGGGCTCCACCGGGGACGGCGAGACCGGTGGCATCGAGGACGGCGTGCACACCGTCGTCCGGGTCCGGGAACCGCGCCGCACCGACGAGGTGCAGGGCGTCTCCGGCTCGACCCGGCTCGAGGCCAAGCGCCAGCGCCGCCGGGACGGCCGCGAGCAGCGCCGGACTCGTCCGCCGATCCTGAGCGAGTCGGAGTTCCTGGCCCGCCGCGAGGCGGTGGACCGGGTCATGGTCGTCCGGCAGAAGACAGACCGGATCCAGATCGCCGTGCTCGAGGACGGTGTCCTGGTCGAGCACTACGTCGCCCGGGCCACCTCCGGCACCATGGTCGGCAACGTGTACCTGGGCAAGGTGCAGAACGTGCTGCCGAGCATGGAGGCCGCCTTCGTCGACGTCGGGCGCGGCCGCAACGCGGTGCTCTACGCCGGTGAGGTCAACTGGGACGCCACCGGGCTGGAGGGCCGGGCCCGCTCGATCGAGCAGGCGCTGCGCTCCGGTGACGCGGTGCTGGTGCAGGTGACCAAGGACCCGATCGGGCACAAGGGCGCGCGGCTGACCAGCCACATCGCGCTCTCCGGCCGGCACCTGGTCTACGTGCCGAACGGCAACGCCTCCGGGATCAGCCGCAAGCTGCCGGACAACGAGCGCAAGCGGCTCCGGGACATCCTTAAGAAGCTGGTGCCGGACGGCGCGGGCGTGATCGTGCGGACCGCCGCCGAGGGCGCCAGCGAGGACGAGCTGGCCCGGGACGTCAAGCGGCTGCAGGCCCAGTGGGAGGACATCCAGGCGAAGGCGGCCGAGGGCAACGCCCCGCGCGCCCTCTCCGAGGAGCCCGACCTGGTCATCCGCGTGGTCCGCGACCTCTTCAACGAGGACTTCCGCGAGTTGATCGTGCAGGGCGAGCAGGCGTACGGCGAGGTGGAGGGCTACCTCCACTCGGTCTCGCCGGACCTGGTCGAGCGGCTGCACCGGCACACCGGTGTGGGCGACGTCTTCGCCGAGCACCGGATCGACGAGCAGATCCTCAAGGGCCTCGACCGCAAGGTCTTCCTTCCGTCCGGCGGTCACCTGGTGATCGACCGGACCGAGGCGATGACCGTGGTCGACGTCAACACCGGTAAGTACACCGGTGCGGGCGGCAACCTGGAGGAGACGGTCACCCGGAACAACCTCGAGGCGGCCGAGGAGATCGTGCGTCAGCTCCGGCTGCGCGACCTCGGTGGCATCGTGGTGATCGACTTCATCGACATGGTGCTGGAGAGCAACCGCGAGCTGGTGCTGCGCCGGCTGACCGAGTGCCTGGGCCGAGACCGGACCAAGCATCAGGTCACCGAGATCACCTCGCTCGGCCTGGTGCAGATGACCCGTAAGCGGATCGGCGCCGGGCTGCTGGAGGCGTTCAGCGAGACGTGTGACCACTGCAAGGGCCGGGGCGTGATCATCCATCACGAGCCGGTTCCGGAGAAGCGGTCCAACGGCAACGCGGGCGGTAACGGCGGCGGCAGCGGTGCGGCCGCGGCGACGCAGGTGAAGGCGGTTGCCGCGGCGGTGCGCACCGAGGCGCCGGCGCAGACCGCTCCGGCCGCCGGTGGCCGGGCGCGGCGGCTGTATAAGAGACAGGTCCGGCGGCGGAGGTGGCCGAGGTCCCGGCCGTCGTGACGCCGGCCGCTCAGGCTCCGGTGGCGCAGGCTCCGGTGGTCCAGGCTCCGGTGGTCCAGGCTCCGGCGGCTCAGGCCCCGGTCAGTCAGGCGCCGGTCGCCGGGTCCGGAGTGATCGGGTCCGGGATCGTCCGGGGTGCGAAGCCGTCGCTGACCACCACGGACGCCGACGACGAGTACGACATCAGCGGATACGACCTGTCCCGTTACGAGGCCCCCGCGGTCAACGGGGTGGAGTACGACGACGACACCGAGCCGATGCGACTGGTCGGCGCGGACGATCCGGACGCCGTCGAGGAGGACGAGGACGACGACTCGGTGGGCGCCGGTTCCGGCCGTCGCCGGTCGCGTCGCAGTGGGGCACGCCGCCGCACCCGTCCGTGAGCTGAGGAAACCCGTCCCGGCAGTTAGCTGTAAACAAAGTTAACTGCCGGGGCGGGTTTTCCGTTACCCTCGTCGGGATCGATCCCCGTTCCCCCGAGGAGATCCCATGCGACGCCCCCTCGCGGCCCTTGCCGCGCTCTCCTTCACCCTGTCTCGCCGCCGGTTGCTCCGGTGACGCGGACCCGGCCACCCCGGCGGCCGGCACTCCCGCGGCTCCGGTGGCCACGACCCCCGCCGACCCCGCGGTGGCCGCCTCGGCGGACGCGGCGCTCTCCGCGGACACCAAGGCCATCTGTGAGCAGGCCGCGCGGACCAGCACGAGCTTCGGCACCACCTTCGCCGCCGACTACAAGCTGCTCATCGATGCCGCCGAGCAGGGCGCCGCAGCCAAGGCGCAGGCCCGGGAGAAGGCGTCGCGGGACGTGGAGAGCTTCTCCTTCGCCCTGTTGGACATGTCGAAACTGGCCGCCGACCCGTCGGTGAAGAAGGCGCTCGCCACGATGGGTGCGCAGGTGACCACTCTCAAGGGTGATCTTGAGAAGATCGACGACAAGAAGCTGGCCGACCTGCACGCGACCCTGGATGCGGCCTGCGGAAAGAGCTAGCCCCGTTTTGGTGTCGGCGCGCCGATGAAGTAGGCTTGCCGACGGCGCTTTTTCGGCGCCTGCCTCGTGCGCCCGGGTTGGTCGTCCAACGACCCAACCGGCCGCGCCGGGGCCCCAGCAGTATCCGCCAGCAGCTTACTTTTCGGCTGCGTAAGTCTCAGGGAGTCCGCGTCTTATGTACGCGATCGTCAAGACCGGCGGCAAGCAGTACAAGGTTGCCGAGGGCGACGTGATCGAGGTCGAGAAGCTCGTGGGCGAGCCCGGCGACGCTCTGACGCTCGCCGCGGTCCTCCTCGTCGACGGTGACAACCTGGTGACCGACGCGGCCAAGCTTGCCAACGTTACGGTGTCCGGCGAGATCGCCGAGCACACCAAGGGTCCGAAGATCCGGATCCACAAGTTCAAGAACAAGACCGGCTACCACAAGCGCCAGGGTCACCGCCAGCCGCTGACTCGCGTCAAGGTGACCGGCATCAAGAGCGGGAAGTAGGCGTAGACATGGCTCACAAAAAGGGTGCATCCAGCTCGCGCAACGGCCGTGACTCCGCCGCCCAGCGGCTCGGCGTCAAGCGCTTCGGCGGCCAGCTCGTGAACGCCGGCGAGATCCTGATCCGCCAGCGTGGCACGAAGTTCCACCCGGGCGACCTGGTCGGCCGGGGCGGCGACGACACGCTGTTCGCGCTCTCCGCGGGCAACGTGCTGTTCGGCACCAAGCGTGGTCGCAAGACCATCAACATCGTGCCGGTCGCGGAGTAATACTGCCGAAGCGGGCCGCGGACCTCTTGGGGGTCCACGGCCCGCTTTCGTTTGTGCGGCGGCCGCGAACCGGCTCCCGGCTGGTTGTCATGGTGGTTATGAGGGACGAATAACCACCATGACAACCAGCCGAGACCTCGCGGTCGCGGAAGACGGTGACCCCGGCCGGCGTTGGGCGAACAGGGACAGAATTTCGTAACGAGGAGTTGAGTCGTGACCACGTTCGTCGACCGGGTCGTGCTGCACCTTCAGGCGGGTGACGGCGGGCACGGCTGTGTCTCCGTCCTCCGGGAGAAGTTCAAGCCGCTCGGCGGGCCGGACGGTGGCGACGGCGGGCACGGCGGGAGCATCACGCTCGTCGTCGACCCGCAGCAGCACACCCTGCTGGACTTCCACTTCCACCCGCACGTCAAGGCGACCAACGGCGCCGGTGGCGCCGGTGCGAACCGGGACGGCGCGAACGGCAAGGGCCTGGTGCTCAAGGTGCCGGACGGCACCGTCGTGATGACCACCGACGGCGAGGTGCTGGCCGACATGGTCGGCGCCGGGACCGAGTTCGAGGTGGCCCGTGGCGGCCGTGGCGGCCGGGGCAACCGGGCGCTGGCCAACAC
>KL571448.1:9365-14264 GCA_000715855.1 Actinoplanes liguriensis | reverse complement strand
TGTGTATAAGAGACAGGTGCCGGGCTTCGCCGAGCTGGGCGAGCCGGGTGACCAGCTGGACGCGGTCCTCGAGCTGAAGAGCGTGGCCGACGTCGGCCTGGTCGGCTTCCCGTCGGCCGGCAAGTCGTCGCTGATCTCGGTGCTCTCCGCGGCCAAGCCGAAGATCGCCGACTACCCGTTCACCACCCTGGTGCCGAACCTGGGCGTCGTGCAGGCCGGCGAGGAGACGTTCGTCATCGCCGACGTGCCGGGGCTGATCCCGGGCGCGGCGACCGGCAAGGGCCTGGGCATCCAGTTCCTCCGGCACATCGAGCGCACCTCGGTGCTGGTGCACGTGCTGGACGCGGCGTCCCCGGAGATCGACCGGGACCCGCTGGCCGACCTCGACGCGATCGAGGCCGAGCTGAGCGCGTACGGCGGGCTGGAGGACCGGCCCCGGATGGTCGTGCTCAACAAGGTCGACATCCCGGACGGGCGCGACCTGGCCGACATCGTCCGCCCCGACCTGGAGGCCCGTGGCTACCGGGTGTTCGAGGTGAGCGCGGTGACCCGCGAGGGCCTCAAGGAGTTCAACTACGCGCTGGCCGCGCTGGTCGCCGAGAACCGGGCGAGCAAGCCGGTGGAGGAGCCGACCCGGGTCGTGATCCGCCCGCGCGCGGTGGACGACACCGGCTTCACCATCGAGAAGGACGAGGACGGCGTCTTCGTGATCCGCGGCACGCAGGTCGAGCGCTGGATCAAGCAGACCAACTTCGACAACGACGAGGCGATCGGCTTCCTGGGCGACCGCCTGGAGCGGCTCGGCGTCGAGGACAAGCTCGGCAAGATGGGCGCCCAGGCCGGCGACCCGGTCCGGATCGGCACGCGCGAGTTCGACTGGCACCCCAACGCCGGCGAGTTCGTCTCCGGCCCGCGCGGCACCGACGCCCGTCTGGAGGAGCTGGACCACCGGCCTTCCGCGGCCCAGCGTCTCGCCGCCCGCAAGGCTCGCCGGGTCCGCTCGGAGGACGAGCTGATGCACATGGCGGCCGACGGAACGGTCTCCAGCGTCACCAACTCGCAACTCCCGGTGCTGGTCAGCGACGACGATTACGACGAGGACGACACCGGCGAATAGCGGACCGGCCAGTTCTTCGCAACCCTCCGGAAACGGACGTCACATAGTGTGACGTCCGTGCTGATCGAATCCCGTCCCGCCCTGGACCCCGAACTCGCCGCCCTCGTGACTGCTCAGCAGCGCGAGCTGGCCGAGGCCGGAGCCGGCACGGGGAAGATATTCGAACCGCACGACGACGTGGAGTACCTGATCGGCGTGGTGAACAGCCGGGCGGTCGCGTGCGCGGCTTGGCAGGCCCTCGAGGAGGGGGTCGCCGAGCTGCTGCGCATGTATGTCCGCCCGGCTTTCCGGGGCCGCGGGCTGGCCCGTCAGATGATCGTCGCCGTCGAGGAGGAGGCGCTCGCGATGGGCCGGCCGGTCATCCGGCTGGAGACCGGTGTTTACCTGCCGGCCGCGATCGCCCTCTACCAGTCCTCGGGTTACCGGCAGATCCCCGCGTTCGGCGGTTACGTCGGCAAGTCGAGCAGCGTCTGCTTCGAGAAGAAGCTGCCGGCGTTAGTCCAGTAGCCCGATGCCGGACCGCGCGCGGCCCACGGTGGCGGCCGCGATCGGGCGCACCTTCGCGGCGCCGGCCGCGAGCACCCCTCGTACAAAATCGGGGTTTGCCGACAGCTCGGCGTGCCGCGCTCGGATGGGCGTGAGAAGCGCCTCGATCGCGTCCGTGACCTCGCGTTTCAGTGCCGAGTAGGAGGTCGGGTCGGCCGGTTGGCGGCCGGTGAGCTCGGCCAGGATGTCGATCAGGTTGGTCACGCCGGGCTGGTTCTCCCGGTCCCGGCGGACCAGCCCGGCCCGGTCGGTGGCGGCCCGCGCGATCGTGCGGCGGATCGCCTCCGGCGGGTCGAGCAGGGCGATCCGCCCGGTTCCGGTGCTCTTGCCCATCTTCATGGTCGGCTCGGCGAGGTCCATGACCCGTGCGGCCGAGTCCGGGCGGACGCCCTCGGGCACCGTGAACGTCTCGCCATACCTGGTGTTGAACCTGGTCGCGAGCGTGCGGGCGAGCTCCAGGTGCTGGTTCTGGTCCTCGCCGACGGGCACCTGCGTGGTGTCGTAGAGCAGGATGTCGGCCGCCATCAGCACCGGGTACGTGAGCAGGCTGAGCCGGATCGGGCCGCCGCCCGCGGACTTCTCCTTGAACTGGATCATCCGGGCCGCCTCGCCGTGGGCGGCCACGCATTCCAGCAGGTAGTGCAGCTCGGTGTGCTCGCGGATCTGGGACTGGACGACGATCGGGGTGCGCTCCGGGTCGACGCCGGCGGCGAGCATGACCGTGGCCTGGTCGAGCGTCAGACGTCGTACCGAGGAAGGGTCGTGTTCCATGGTCATCGCGTGCAGGTCCGCGATCAGGGCGATGGACTCGGTGGTGTCCTGCGCCGCGATCAGCGGGCGCAGCGCGCCCAGCAGATTGCCGAGATGCAGCTGGCCGGTCGGCTGAAAACCGGTGAGGCGGCGGGTCCGGGCAGGCGCGGTGGTCACGGTTGTCGTCATCAGAGGTCTCCGATTCGGTGGGTACGAAGACCGCCCCGTCCCCCGGAGACCTCACGTGCAACGAAACACGGCCGCCCGGGTGGGGCGGCCGCGGATGAGTGGATCGCGCGTGGGAAGAGGCCGCCCGGTCAGGGCAGCCACCAGTTCTTCCGAGTCACGCGCACACCCCGAAGCTAGCGCGTGCGACCCGGCCCGGCAAGTGATCACCGACGTGGCTGCATGTCGCAGGAACGGTTACCGCATGATTGTCTTCATGCCGACCCTGACCCGCGCCGAGGCCGCCGACCGGGCATCCCTCGTCGACGTCGACAGCTACCACGTCGACCTGGACCTCACCGGTGACGCCGACACGTTCCGGGCCCGCACCGTGGCCCGTTTCCGGGCTCGTTCCGGCGCGTCGACGTTCCTGGAGTTCGAGCCCGCCGAGACCGCCTCGATCACGCTGAACGGGCGGCCGGTGCCGCACTCCGCGGTGTCCGAGGGGCGGCTCGCGCTCAGCGGTCTGGCCGAGATGAACGAGCTGGTCGTCGACGCGACGATGCGGTATTCGAACAACGGTGAGGGGCTGCACCGGTACACCGATCCGGCCGACGGCGCGGTCTACCTCTACCAGCACCTGTTCATCAACAACGGCGGCCGGGTGCTGCCCTGTTTCGACCAGCCGGACCTGAAGGCGTCGTTCCGGGTGAGCGTGACCGCTCCCGCGGAGTGGACCGTCGCCACCAACGGGCAGCTGGTCTCGCGCGACGGCGGGCGCTGGGAGTTCGCGCCGACCGAGCGCATCTCGACGTACCTGGCCAGCCTGATCGCCGGCCCGTGGCACGTGCGGACGGACGAGCACGACGGCATCCCGCTCGCGCTCTACATCCGGGCCACCCTCGCCGGGCAGCTGGACGCGCAGGCCCCGGAGATCTTCGAGATCACCAAGCAGTGCCTGGACCGGTTCCACGAGATGTTCGAGATCCGCTACCCGTTCGGGCACTACCAGCAGGCGTTCGCCCCGGAGTTCAACTTCGGCGCGATGGAGTACCCGGGGCTGGTGGTGCTCCGCGACGAGTTCGTGCCCCGCTCGACGATCACCGAGACCGAGCGCGAGCACCGGGCCAGCGTGATCGCGCACGAGATGGCCCACCAGTGGTTCGGCGACCTGGTCACCATGGCCTGGTGGGACGACCTGTGGCTGAACGAGTCGTTCGCGGAGTACCTGGGCTCCCGGGTGGCGGCCGAGGCGACCAGGTTCACCGGCACCTGGACCACGTTCGCGATCTACCGCAAGGCCTGGGGGCTGCGCTCCGACCAGCGGCCGTCGACCCATCCGGTCGCGCCGGCCGAGGTCGGCGACACCGACCAGGCGCTGATGAACTTCGACGGCATCTCGTACGCCAAGGGCGCCTCGGTGCTCAAGCAGCTCGTCGCGTGGCTCGGCGACGAGGCGTTCCTCTCCGGGGTGAACGCGCACTTCGAGGCGCACGCGTACGACAACGCCACCCTCGCCGACCTGCTCCGCGCGCTGACCAAGGCGAGCGGGCGGGACCTGTCCGGCTGGGCCGAGCTGTGGCTGCGCCGCGCCCAGGTGAACACGCTGCGGCTCGACGTGCGGCGGGACGGGGACGTGTACGGGGAGGTCGCGCTCGTGCAGACCGCACCGGACGACTTCCCGACGCTGCGGCCGCACCGGATCGGGATCGGGCTCTACGACCACGCCGGTGGCGTGGTCACGCGGCGTGAGCTGATCGAGGCCGAGGTGGACGCGACCGGGCGGACCGTGCTGCCCGGCCTGGCCGGGGCCCGGGCGGCGGATCTGCTGCTGTTGAACGACGGGGATCTGGCGTACGCGAAAATCCGTCTCGACGATGCGCTGTCTCTTATACACATCGAGACAGCTGCTCACCGACTCGCTCGCCCGCGCGGTGATCTGGGCCTCGATGCTGGACGCCGTGCTGGACGGCGAGCGCCCGGTCGCCGAGCTGGTCGCCCTGGTGCTCGCCGCGCTCCCCGCCGAGACCGAGACGGTGATCGTCGAGGACGTGCTGCGCGCCACCCGTAACCTGGTCGACCGGTACGCCAGTGCGGAGACCCGCCCGGCCGCCCTGGAACCTGTCTCTTATACACGCACCACCCTGGACACCGCCCGGCTGCGCGGCTGGCTGAGCGGCAAGGGCGTGCCGCCCGGGCTGGTCGTCGACGCGGACCTGCGGTGGCTGGTCCTCTACCGGCTGACCGTGCTCGGCGCGGCCGGGGTCGACGCGATCGAGGCGGAGCTGGCCGGGGACCGGACCTGTCTCTTATACACATCT
>KL571448.1:5996-9137 GCA_000715855.1 Actinoplanes liguriensis | reverse complement strand
CCTGCCGTGCCTCGCTGCCCGACCCGGAGGCCAAGCGGCGGGCGTGGGACGCGATCGTCGGGGACGCCTCGCTCTCCAACCGGCTGGTGGAGCTCACCGCGGGCGGTTTCTGGCAGCCCGAGCAGCGGGAGCTGCTGACGCCGTACGTGGATCGGTACTTCGCCGAGATGCCGGAGATGATGCGTGTCCGGTCCGGGATGAGCGCGGAGAAGACCGCCCTGGCGGCGTACCCGGCGGTGATGGTCTCGCCGCACACCCGGGAGCTGGCCGCCGGCCTGCTCGCCCGGCCGGATCTGCACCCGGTGCTGCGCCGCGTGGTGCTGGACAACGACGACGACATGCGGCGCGCTTTGGACGCCTCCTGACTTTTCCGGTTTTATGCGCTTCCAACCCGTAGCCTGGGGCTACGGGGGTGAATGCGTGGAATGGTCCGCTGAACTTTCCAGTGGCCTGCTGCAGGCCGCGCCGGACGCGATCCTGGTCTTCGACGGCCCGCGGATCGTGCTGGCGAACGACCGGGCCGGGCAGATGTACGGCTGGCCCGGCACCGATCTGGTCGGTCAGCCGGTCGAGGTGCTGCTGACCGACGAGTCCCGGGCGCTGATGGTGGAACGCCGGCGAGTGATCGAGTCGGCGCCACCGGGGTCGATCGGCACCGTCGTGACCACCGCGCGCCGCCGCGACGGCACCGAGTTCCCGGTCGAGTCGTCCACCACGATCGTCGAGACGCCGCAGGGCCGCCTCGCCGTCGCCGTGGTCCGGGACCTGAGCGAGCGGATCCGCGCCGAGGAGGAGAAGGCCAAGCTGCGTGCCGAGGCGCACGCCCACCGCAGCCAGCGGCTGGAGAGCCTCGGCCAGCTCGCCGGCGGGATCGCGCACGACTTCAACAACATGCTCGGCGTGATCCTGAACTACGCGAACTTCGTGATCGAGGAGACCGAGGTCCCGGCGCCGGACCTGAAGGCGATCGCCGCGGACGCCCAGCAGGTCGTCCGGGCCGGCACCCGTGGCACCGACCTCACCCACCAGCTGCTCGCCTTCGCCCGCCGCGAGGTGGTCCGGCCCCAGCCGATCGACCTGAACGAGCGGATCGGCGAGCTGGAGGCCAGCCTGCGCGAGTCGCTGGGCGAGAGCATCACCCTGATCTTCCGGCCCGCGCCGGACCTGCCGTCAGTGGTCTTCGACCCCGGTCAGATCGAGCAGCTCCTGGTGAGCCTGACCCGCAACGCCCGGGACGCGATGCCGGGCGGCGGCAACCTGGTGATCGACACCCACCGGCTGGGCGAGCGGGTCCGCCTGCGGGTCAGCGACTCCGGCGAGGGCATGACCGCCGACGTGCTGGACCGGGCGTTCGACCCGTTCTTCACCACCAAGCCCAAGGGCGAGGCGACCGGGCTGGGCCTGGCCACCGTGTACGGCGTGGTCACCCAGGCCGGCGGCGAGGTGAGCCTGGCCAGCGAGCCGGGCCTGGGCACCACGGTCACCGTGGTCCTGCCGGCCGGGGGTGAGGTGGTGCCGGCCGAGGACGAGATGTCGCCCGCCGCCACCCGCGGTCACGGCGAGACGGTGCTGGTCGCCGAGGACGAGGACGCGCTGCGCGACGTGGCCGGCCGGATCCTCACCGGCGCCGGTTACCAGGTGATCAGCGCGGACTGCGGCCGGAAGGCGCTGGAGGTGGCCGCCGGGCACACCGGGGAGATCGCGCTGCTGCTCAGCGACGTGGTGATGCCCGGGATGCTGGGCAAGGAGCTGGCCGAGCGGCTCACCGACGCGCGGCCGTCGACCCGGGTGCTCTACATGTCCGGTTACGCCCAGCCGGTCCTGGCATCGCAGGGCACCCTGGACCCCGGGGTCGAGCTGCTGGAGAAGCCTTTTACGTCGAATGACCTGCTGACAGCAGTGCGAAAGCGCCTCGACGGCTGATCCCGTCCGACCGCTCCGGCCCCCACCCCTTGATCGGAAGAAAAGCTACCCTTCTCGGATGTCATCGGGTCGGCGCATCGGGATCATGGGTGGGACGTTCGACCCCATCCATCACGGCCACCTGGTCGCGGCGAGCGAGGTGCAGGCGCGCTTCCAGCTGGACGAGGTGATGTTCGTCCCGACCGGGCAGCCGTACGAGAAGGGCCGGGTCTCGCCCGCCGAGGACCGCTACCTGATGACGGTCATCGCCACCGCCTCCAACCCGGGCTTCCACGTCAGCCGGGCGGACATGGACCGGGACGGGCCCACCTACACCGTCGACACGCTGCGTGACATGCGGGCCGTCTACGGGCAGTCCGCCGAGCTCTTCTTCATCACCGGCGCCGACGCCCTGTCCCGGATCATGTCGTGGAAGGACGCGTTGACCATGCTGGGTCTCGCGCACTTCATCGGCGTCACCCGGCCGGGCTTCGAGCTCTCCGCGGCGAACCTGCCCGCCGACAGCGTGACCCTGGTCGAGGTCCCGGCGATGGCGATCTCCTCCAGCGACTGCCGCAAGCGGGTCGCCGCCGGTCAGCCGGTGTGGTACCTGGTCCCGGATGGTGTCGTGCAGTACATCAACAAGCGGGGGCTGTATCGGGACTCGGGGTTTGTCGGACCCGCGTGAGAGACTTGACCCTGTCAGCGAACCCGATCGAGGGGACTCTTTTGCCCATTAACGAGCGCGCCTACGAACTGGCGATGGCGGCCGCGCAGGCCGCTGCCGACAAGAAGGCGCAGGACATCTCCGTCATCGACGTGGGCGACCAGATCGCCATCACCGACGCCTTCGTCATCGCCTCCGCCTCCAACGAGCGCCAGGTGGTCTCGATCGTCGACGCCATCGAGGAAGCTCTGGTCAACCTGCCGGAGAAGGCGAAGCCGGTGCGCCGCGAGGGCGAGCGGCAGGGCCGGTGGGTGCTGCTGGACTACGTCGACATCGTGGTCCACGTGCAGCACACCGAGGAGCGTGAGTTCTACGCCCTCGACAAGCTCTGGAAGGACTGCCCGATCGTGCCGTTCGTCGACCGCGACATGGTCGATGCGGGCGCTGCGGGCACCGACGCGCCGTGACCACCCGCCTGATCGTCTGGCGGCACGGCAACACCGACTGGAACGCTGCCGGCCGCTTCCAGGGCCAGGCCGACGTGCCGCTCAACGACCTCGGCCGCCGGCAGG
>KL571448.1:2198-5820 GCA_000715855.1 Actinoplanes liguriensis | reverse complement strand
AGTTCGCACACTGGCGAGCCGGTGACGAGGTGGTCGGCGGTGGCGTCGAGACCCTTGACGACCTGGGTAAACGGGTCAGCGAGGCGTTCTCGGACGCGGCCGCCCTCGCGCCCGGCGGCATCGTCGTGGCCGCCACGCACGGCGCGGCGGCGCGACAGGGCCTCGGTCACCTGCTCGGCTGGCCCCGGGAGCAGATGCGGACCCTGCGCGCGCTGCACAACTGCCACTGGGTCGAGCTCACCCACGACGAGGCCCGCGGCTGGCAACTGGAGTCGTACAACGTGGGTGTCCCGGCCGGGGGGAACCAATCGGCTTCCGGGAGCGTCCAAGCACCATGATCCGTCGAACTGTCGTACCCACCGCCCTTTTCCTGCTGCTCGTCGCCGGTTGTGCGAACTCGTCGGACGACGCCGGCTCGACCTCCTCCGGCACGGTGCCCTCCGCGGCGTCGTCGGTCGAGGCAACACAGTCGCCCGGGCCCGGGGTCACCAAACCGGTCAAGCCGCTCGGCAGCACCACCACGATCACCGGCACGGTCGCGGCCGGCGTCGAGCCGAACTGCACGCTGCTGAAGGAGACCGGCGGTGGCACCCACCTGCTGGTCTTCTCCGACGAGACGCTGCGCGCGTCCGCGAAGGAGGGCAGCACGGTGCACGTCACCGGCACCCCGCAGCCCGGCATGATGTCGACCTGCCAGCAGGGTGAGCCCTTCCTGGTGTCCTCGGTCACACCGGGTTGATCCCCGGCGGGCACACGATCAGTAGAGTTCGTGCATGACCATCGCGGTCGTCACCGATTCCACGGCTTATCTGCCCGCCGAGCTGAGCGGGCGCCATGAGCTGACCATCGTGCCGCTCACCGTCGTGATCAACGGCTGGGACGGCCTGGAGGGCCTGGAGATCGCTCCGGCCGCGGTGGCCCGTGCGCTCGGCGGCCGCCGCTCGTCGGTGAGCACGTCGCGCCCCGCCCCGTCCCAGTTCGCCGAGGTCTACCGCAAGCTGCTGGCCGACGGGGCGGACGGGGTCGTCTCCATCCACCTCTCCGCCAAGCTCTCCGGCACGTTCGAGGCCGCGCAACTGGCCGCCGCCGAGGTCGGCCCGCGCGTCCAGGTGGTGGACAGCGGGACCGCCGCGATGGGCCTCGGTTTTCCCGCCCTGGCCGCCGCCACGGCGGCAGTTCAAGGGCAGGACCTCGATTCGGTACGGCGGGTGGCCGCCGACCACGCCGAACGCGTCAGCACCCTGTTCTACGTCGACACGCTGGAGTTCCTGCGCCGCGGCGGCCGGATCGGGGCGGCGTCGGCACTGCTCGGCACGGCCCTGTCGGTCAAGCCGATCCTGCACATGGTGGACGGCGCCGTGGTCGTGCGCGACAAGGTGCGCACCGCCGGGCGGGCGCTGAGCCGGCTGGTCGACCTCGCGGTGGAGGCGGCCGGGCCGGGCGAGGCCGACATCGCCGTGCACCACCTGGGCACTCCGGAGCGGGCGACGGCGCTGGTCGACGCGATCACGATGCGGCTGGGGGACCGGCTGCGGGACTGCTACCTCACCGAGGTGGGGGCGGTGGTCGCCGCACACACCGGGCCCGGGCTCGCCGGTGTGATCGTGCACCGACGGGACTAGGCCGGCCAGCTCTCCGCGCGCCAGCGCTCCGGGCTGAGGTCGGCGGCCGGGGTCAGGTCCAGGTCGTTCCAGGGGACGACGCGCTCCTCGCCGAGCAGGACCTCGTCGGCGGCCGGGAGCAGCGCCGGGGCGTCGGACGTCCACAACGCCTGCGTGCGCCAGCCGTCCTCGTCCGAGCCGGTCAGCCGCAACCCCGCGGCCTCGGGCAACCCGGCGGCCTGGCGGTTGTACTCCTCGACGGCCAGGATCCGCTCGGCCCGGGACACCACCGTGTGCAGCGGATGGCCGGCCGGCGCGGGGTACGGGATCGTGCAGCCGTCCCGGTCACCGACGTACGCCATCGGGGTCAGCGACCGTGAGGACTTCGCGTAGATCTCCTCGACCTGCGCGAACAACGCCGGGAGCACGTCCGGGTCGTCCGCGGTGACGAGCAGGGTGCCGCGCTCCGGGGCGAACGCGACCGGACGACCGCCGACCTGCCCGGCGAGACGGTCCAGCCATCCCGGGAGCAGCAGATGCGAGGTCCAGTACGCGTTCCCGTCGTCCACGAAACGCACCACGACCGGCTTGCCCGCCGGGCTCCCGTGCAGCACCGCGCCGGGCAGATTCGCCCGGGCGGCGTCGAACACCCGCCCGGCGGTGACGTTCCAGAGGGCCAGTTGCGCCGGGGTGACGTACGTGATGGTCTCGGGATGATCGACCACCACGAACTCGGACAGGAACGGCAACGCCGGGCGGCGCAGCGGCGCTCCCGGCGCGTCGCCGCGCAGAATCGGGCGCAGCATCGGCGCCGCGGCCGCCCAGTCCTGCGGCAGATTCCCGGCGCGGAGCACGCCTGCCAAGCGTTCGCCCAGCTCATGACGGTTGCGGCCGAGCAGCGGCGCGAGCGGCAGTATGGTTTGCTCGGTGTCGCCCGGCAGCGTGAACCGGACCTCGAACCCGGCCCGGTGGTAGCGGGCGTCCGGCATGCCCGCACGGCGCAGACGCCGGATGACCCGGCCGGCCAGCCGGGCGCGGGCGAGTCTGCGGAACAGCCCCACGTCGCTGCCTATCGTCTCGCGGTGATCACACGGGCGTCGAGATCATCGTCGGTGACCACGGCGGGCGTCAATCCGTTCCCAGCGACGACGGCGATCGCGGCGTCGACCTGGGCGTCGGTGATCTCGGAGAGCAGCAGTCCCGCGGGCGCCAGCCAGGTCGCCGCCTCGGCGAGAACCGCCCGGAAGACGGTGAGGCCGTCGTCGCCGCCGTCCAGCGCGGTGCGCGGCTCGTGATCGCGGGCCTCGGCCGGCAGGAACGGGATGTGCCTGGTCGCGACGTAGGGGACGTTGGCCAGCAGGACGCTGATCCGCCCCTTCAGCTCGGGCGGCAGCGCGGTGAAGAGGTCACCCTGGTGCACGTCTCCGCCCAGATTGTCCCGCGCGCACGCCACCGCGACCGGATCCAGGTCGGCGGCGTGCAGGCACAATCCAGAGACTTTCTCCCGTACGGCGAGACCCAGCGCCCCGGACCCGCAACACAGGTCCACGACCAGCGGGTCCGTGTGCCGTCCCGCCTCTTCGACGGCGACCCGGACCAGGAGCTCGCTGCGCACCCGGGGGACGAAGACGCCCGGCCGGAGCCGGACCCGGACCCCGCCGAAGTCCGCGAAGCCGACCACCTGCTCGAGCGGCTCGCCCGCGCACCGGCGCTCGACCAGCGCCGCCAGGGCCCGCTCGCCGTCCGCGGCCCCGGCCAGCACGGCGGCCTCGTCCTCGGCGAAGACGCAGCCGGCGGCCCGCAGCCGGAGGATCGCCTCTTCTTCGGTCACACGCCGTCCTTAGCAGAGCGGGAAAGATCGTGGAGGTTTTCCACAGTGCCGGTCTGTCCACAGCCTCGCCGTCACCGGCCGGGCGGAGGTCCCAGACTTCGACACCGTGCGAGAGGCGAAGGATACCGACGACGCCGTGACGGCCCGGATGCGGGCGTTGCACGGCGGGATGCAGGCGGGGGTTCCGGTC
>KL571448.1:0-1956 GCA_000715855.1 Actinoplanes liguriensis | reverse complement strand
GTCCGCGGCGAGCCGGCCGCCGACGGTGGGCCGTTGCGGTGGTCGGACATCATTCCGGCCTGGTCCGAGGTCGACGACCCCGGCTCCGGTGGATCGAGAGGGGATGGGCGTGGTCTGCCTGCCGGAGCTGTCGGAGCCGGTGCGGCTCCGTTGTCTTCCCGGGTTCCCGGGGCGGGCGCCGAGGTGCCGTTCGACGAGCGGTATTCCTGGAAGGTCGAGGAACCGCTCACCGGCAAGGGCGCCTTCGGGGGTGGCGCCTCCGGTGATGGCGCCGCGGAGGGCGGGCAGCGGCGGTGGCTGCACGCCGTCGATCCCGGGCGGCCGGGTGTCCGGGCGCTGGCCGCGGTCGCGGTGGTGGTCGTCCTGGTGGCGGCGTTCCTGGCGTGGCGGGCACGGCCCCGGGTGGACCCGGTCGTCGCCGGTGTCGCCGTCACGTCTTCACCCGCTCCACCCGTTTCCGGGCCCTCGCCGGCCGAGGTCGTGGTCGCGGTCGGGGGCAAGGTTCGCAAGCCCGGCCTGGTCCGGCTGGCGCCCGGCGCCCGGGTGGCGGATGCGCTGACCGCGGCCGGCGGGGCCGACCCGGGGGTGGACGTGTCCGCCCTCAACCTGGCCCGCAAGGTCACCGACGGTGAGCTGATCATGGTGGGCGTCGCCGCGCCGCCCGGTGTCACGACCGCCCCGGTCCCGGCCGGCTCGGGGGCGGCCGGGGCCGGTGGTGGCCTGATCAACCTGAACACGGCGACGCTGGCCGACCTGGACGGGCTGCCCGGGGTCGGCCCGGTCCTGGCCCAGCGGATCCTGGACGCGCGGGACGCTCAGGGCGGCTTCCGGGCGGTGACCGATCTGCGGAAGGTGGACGGGATCGGGGATGCGCGGTATGAGCAGCTCAAAGACCTGGTGACGGTGTGACCGGCCCGACGGCTCGCGCTGTGCCGGATCTGCGGCTGGCCGGGTTCATGGCGGGGGTCTGGCTCGCCGCGCTGGGTGCGCTGCATCTCAGCGCGCGCGGCGGGCTGCTCGTCGGCGGGGTGGCGCTGGTCATGGCCGGGCTGGGTGCTCTGGCCGGCCGAGCCGCGCAGGCGCCGCAGCAACGCGCGTGGTCCTGGAGAGCCCTGCGCTGGATCGGGATCGCTGTCGCGCTCGGCACCGCCAGCGGCTCCCTGGCTACCGCCGCGCGTGTCAGCGTGCGCGAGGCGGAGCCCCTGGTCGCGCTGATCGAGTCCGGCGACCCGGTCGACCTGTGGGCGGTCGTCCGCGACGACCCGCGGGCGCTGACCGGGACGGCCGGCCCACCGACGTACCTGGTCGCGATCGACCTGGAGCGCGTCCGGCCGGCGGACGGCGGCGACCCGATCCGGCTCTCCGCGCGGGCGCTCGTGCTCGGCAGCGACCCGGGCTGGCGCACGCTCTTGCCCGGCCAGCACCTGACCGCCACCGGCAAGCTGATGCCGCCGCGTCCCGGCGATCTGCGGGCGGCCGTCGTGTCCGTCCGGAAAGCGCCGCAGCTGATCGGGAGGCCCTCGTGGGCGCAGCGCGCCGCCGGGGTGCTCCGCGCCGGGCTGCAGCGTGCCTGCGAACCGCTGCCCGACGACTCCGGTGGCCTGCTCCCGGGCCTGGTCGTCGGGGACACCAGCCGCCTGGATCCGAGTCTCGAGGCCGACTTCCAGGCCACCGGCATGACGCATCTCAACGCGGTGAGCGGCTCGAATGTGGCCATCATCCTGGGCGTCATTCTCTTCGCGGTACGTCGTACCGGCGCCGGCCCGGTGCTCTGCGCCGTCGTGTGCGCCGTGGCGCTGGCCGGTTTCGTGATCCTGGCCCGGCCCTCGCCGAGCGTGGTCCGAGCGGCCGCGATGGGCGCGATCGGGCTGCTGGGCCTGGCGTCCGGACGACCCCGGGCGGCGGTCCCGGCGCTCGCCGCGGCGGCCGCCGTGCTCCTGCTGACCGACCCGGAGC
>KL571447.1:5121-6702 GCA_000715855.1 Actinoplanes liguriensis | reverse complement strand
CTCGGGAACCCGCCATTGTGGAGCGCGCCGCTGCACTGGAGCCGGTTGCACGCGGCGATGCTCGCCGAGGACCGGGACGCGGCCGGGCGGCACGCGCGGGCGCTGACCGGGATGCGCGGGTTCAGCCCGTACACCACGGCGGTCGCGGACGCGGCGCAGCGCTGGCTCGACGTCCTCGACGGCCGGGCCGAGCCGGACGCGGTGATCGACGCGGCGCACGGGCTGAGCGCGCTCGGCCTGATCGGCGAGGGCGCCCGGCTGGTCGGGCAGGCGGCGATCCGCACCACCGACCGCAAGGCGATGGCGCTGCTGCTGGAGTGCGCCCGCGCCCTGCGGGGACGCGCCGGGGACCTGCCCGCGGCCGATGCCCCACGGATGCTCAGCGAGCGCGAACGTGAGGTCGCCGCGCTGATCCTTTCCGGACTCACCTACAAGCAGATCGCCGAGCGGCTCTACCTCTCGGCGAAGACCGTGGAACACCACGTGGCCCGGATCCGCCAGCGACTCGGGGTCACCGGGCGTCCGGAGCTGCTGAGCCGGCTGCGTGCCCTGATCGACCCGGAGGACAACCAATGAGCACCCGTACGAAGGTGATCACCGGCCTGGCGCTGCTGATCGCGCTCTGGGCGGCGGCCGCCGTGCCCGCGATCGCCGACGCGCGGCGCGTGACGTCGGCGCGGACCACCGCCACCGACCTCACCGGGCCCGCCGGTGCGCTGGTCCTGGCCCTGGAGACCGAACGCCGGATCGCGGTGGCCGGCGACTCGGCGAGCGAGACGGCCGCCCAGCGGGTGCACACCGACCACGCCCGGGAGGAGCTCGCCGCCGCCCGTGACTCGGTGAGCGGCTGGCTCACCGCGTCGGACGCCACCCGGCAGACCGACGCGCTGCTCGACCGCACCTCGCGGCTGTCCGAGCTGCGCGGGCAGACCGACAGCGGGCAGCTCAGCGGGGTGACGGCGGCCGACGCGTACACCGCGCTGATCGACCCGGCCGGGGTGGAGACACCGACCGTCTTCGCCGACCGGCTGGGCGACCGTGCCGCCGCGCTCACCGCGCTCAGCCGGGCCCGCGAGCTGCTGGCCGAGGAGGACGCGCTGCTCGCCGCGTTCTCCGCTCAGGACAAGATCAAAGACGCTGATCGCGTACGTCTTCAGAACCTCGCCGGCGCCCGGCACGAGCTCCTCGCGGCGTCCGGCGTCGGCCTGCCCACCGCGGCGGGTCCCGCACTGACCACGGCGGAGCAGGCGGCGAGCGGCGCGGCCTGGTCCACGGCCTACAACGCCGCCAACACCGCGTTGTGGGAGCTCCAGACCAGCGGTGTCGAGGCGGCCGCTGATGCCGGGACGAATCGGGCGGTCCTTGCGGTCGTACGCGCAGGGATTGTCGGGGGTGTGGGTCTGATCGCCGTCATCGCGATGCTGCTGCTGGCCTGGCGCACCCGCACCGCCCCCACCGCCGCCGCGCCCCGCCGAGACGAACCGGCGCCGGCCTCGGGCCTCGACCCGCTGCTGCGTGACCTGGAGAAACGCAACCAGGGTCTGGTCCACCGGCAGCTCCGGCTCCTCGACACGCTCGCCC
>KL571447.1:0-4955 GCA_000715855.1 Actinoplanes liguriensis | reverse complement strand
GTGTATAAGAGACAGGACCTGTTCCGCGCCGATCATCTGGCCAACCGGATGCGCCGCAACCTGGAGAAGGCGATCACCCTCTCCGGCGGCACCCCGGCCCGCCGCTGGCACGACCCGCTCCCGCTGGCCGAGGTGATCCGGGCCGCGGCCTCCGAGATCAGCGAGTACGACCGCGTCTCCACCACCCGGATCGAGCCGGTCACGCTGGCCGGCCCGGCCGTGACCGACCTGATGCACCTGCTCGCCGAGCTGGTCGAGAACGCGGCGACGTTCGCGCCGGCCGAGACCCCGGTCCGGGTGTCCGGCGAGCACCTGGCCGACGGCTACCGGATCACCGTCACCGACGTCGGGCCGGGCATGACCGACGACGACCTGGCCACCGCCGCCGAGGTGATGAGCCGGCCCGAGCCACCGGCCGGCGGCACGTGGTGGGGCCTCTGGGCGACCGGCCGGTTCGCCGCCCGCCAGGGCATCGGGGTGACCCTGGCCAACGGCTTCGACGGCGGGCTGGTCGCCGAGGTGCTCGTGCCGGCCCACCTGATCGGCCACCTCTCCACCGACAACGACACCACGCTCGACGACCTGGAACCGGTGATCGGCTGATGAGGCTCTCCGAGGAGACCTGGTACGACGAGGAGGCCGGCCCGCTCGTGCGCCTCTACGCCCGGGTCGGCGTCCGCACCACCGTCCCGCGCGCGACCCTCGACCTGAGCGCCGTCGTCCACCGGATCACCGGCGTCCCCGAGCCGGACGGCCTCTCCCCCGACCAGCGCACGGCGTTGCGCCTGGTCCGGCGGCCGATCGCGGTCTCCGAGGTGGCGGCGCGCCTGGGTCTGCCGCTCGGCCCGGCGCGGCTGATGCTCGCCGAGCTGCGGGACGCGGGCCTGGTCGAGGTCCGACGCCGGGACGCGCCGCCGGACGTGCTGGAACGACTCCTCAGCGGCCTGAGCTCCCTCTGAGATGACTGTGCTCGCTTCCCATGACTCCCGGAGACACTGATGAATGACACCGGTACACGGCGGCGGCGCTCCCTCTCCGTCGTGGTGCTCGACGCAATGCTGAAGCTCTACAGCGCGATGCAGTCCGGGCCCACCCTCACCCCCAAGGTCCGCGAGCCCGGCCGCCGCCGCGGGATCGGACGGATCGGACGCTGGGCGCTGGCCGTCGCCGCGGTCGCCGCGCTGGCCGGGACCGCCCTGCTGGTCGTGATCCTGGTCCGCGGCTCCGGCGACCCGGCGGCGCCACCCGATCCGGCGGCCGCGCTGCCCGGACGGTCCGTGCACCCCGACGCCACGGGCTCGCCGGTGGCGTCCGCGGCCACCTCCGCGCCGGCCAGGTCCAGCCTCGTCCAGCCTCGGCGCGGCGGCCACCACGACCAAGGCGGCGAGCAGCGCGCCGGTCGCGTCGGCGTCGGCGCCCGTCACCGGGAGCACGCCGGCGCCGCTGACCGCTTCGTACCGGACGTCGTCGGTCACCGGTGGCCTGCTCGGCTACCGGGTGACCGTGACGGTGGCGAACCCGGGCGCGGCCGCCAAGGACGGCTGGACCCTGACCGTGACGCTGCCCCGGCCGACGCTGCTGGTCAGCTCGGTCTCCGGGGCCACCGCCAGTCAGGACGGCTCGACCTGGACGTTCGTGCCGGACAGCGACACGTCGAGTGTCCCGGCGGGTGGCTCGGCCGAGGTCAGCTTCGGCGTCTCCGGGGCGACCCTGATCGACGCGGCCCCGAAGGAGTGCACGATCGACGGCAACGCCTGCGCCACCACCTAGGGTCTGGGCAAAATCCGTTGACGGCGGGGAGAGGGCACCCGATGGTTCGGTGATGATTGTCCGACGTGAGCGTTCCGACGATGTCGATTCCATCCACGCGATCACCGCGGAGGCGTTCCGCGGCCTCGCGTACAGCGCACCACCGGTGGAGCCCGGTGGTGATCCCGGCGAGGCGACGCTCGTCTCGTGGCTGCGCGACGACGCCGGCTGGATCCCGGAGTTGTCGCTGGTCGCGATCGAGGACGACCGGGTCGTCGGCCACGTCGTCGCGACCCGGGCACACGTCGGGGACCGGCCGGCCCTGGGTCTGGGGCCGCTGAGCGTTCTCCCCCGCCGTCAGCGAACCGGCGTCGGCACCGCCCTGATGCACGCTGTTCTCGGCGCGGCCGACGCGCTCGGCGAGCCCCTGGTCGCGCTGCTCGGCAACCCTGCCTACTACGGCCGGTTCGGCTTCGTTCCGGCGCGGCCGGCCGGGATCACCGCGCCGGACGCCGCCTGGGGTGACAACTTCCAGGTCAGGACCCTCAGCCGGTACGAGGGACAGGCCGGCCTCTTCCGGTATGCCGAACCGTTCGACCGGCTCTGACCCTAGGCGGCGTCGTCCTCCGCGGTCGCTGAATCTTTCCCCCAGGTGGCGGTGAGTTTGAGGTGACACTTTCCGCCGGCCTCGGTGAGGACGCTGACGAGCTTGCCGGTCTTCACGTTGATCTCCACGCCGAACTCGACCGCGACAGTGTCCGGACGGGCACGCGACACCGCCGTCCGGACCATGTCGAGCACGCCGTCGACCGTCTCCACGAAGTCCGGCAACTGCATGATCTGGACGGCGGCGTCACCGAGGCCGACGTCGCGCGGGCCGGACGGTTTCAACAGGTCGCTGTCGTGGACGGCGACCTGGATGACCTGTCCGCTGGGCAGTTGTACCGACACCGGATCCGGCATGGACTCCTCCTCCGTGAGGGCGGTTGCACTCCGTCCTATCAGAGAGAGCCAACTATTCGGTACGCCGTGAAGCGCCCCCGCCCGATCACTGGTTCCGCCGTCCGGCGACCGGCTGCCCGAGAGCCTTCACCAGCAGGAGCGTCGGACCTTCCCAGACGAGCCCTCGGATCTCCTCCACCGGCACGAACCCGCGGGAACGATAGAACGCTCGCGTCTGCGCATACCCCTCGTGCTCAAACGATTCCCCCGTGGTCTTGACCTGGAGAATCCGAACCCCGTCGGACCGAAGATCATCCTCGATGGCCGCGACCAGCCGCGAACCGACGCCGGAGCCGCGTGCATCCGGATGCACCGCAATCAGGTGCAGCTCCGCGGACTCGGGAAAGTGCCGGTGGACCAGGGCGACACCGACCGTCTCGGAGCCCTCGACCGCCAGGTAACCGGACATGACGGAGGCGTCGTCGACGTAGCCGAGGATTGCCTCTTCGATACCGAACCAGGATGGCAGAGCGCGCAGGATCCGGCCCGTGGCGGACGGGTCGGACCTTCGCTCGATCGTTGTCACGTCGCGACCCAAGCACCGACCACCCCGCGGCGCTACCTGATTTCGCAGGGCACCGGCCCACACCGGCCGCCGATCACCCTTCCCGTGCGAGAGCCGAAAGTGGAGCCTGGACGGGCGCCGCTTTCGGCCCCTGGTCCGTCCTGTCAGCTGGCGCTATGACGCGCCCGCAAGGAGAATCACTGCGTAAACTCCACCTATTGCGATAAGTATCCCAGCAATCAGGCCGGCGAGAGCTGCGACGGTCGCCCTCACAGCAGGACGCCTAACACGATCGGAAGCCTTGAGGACTGCATATATCGCGAACGAGAGCATATAGCCGATCACCGCACCCGGAACTCCGACGGCGGCTCCGACCAACCAGGCCGCCCCTCGGGGCGATGGCGTGCAGCCCCAACCGATACCCTCGCATCCGCTATGGGGATCTCGAACCGGTTGGAGCAGGGCGAACATTACGTAGGCGAGCGGGATGACCGCATACCAGGCGGTCATGACCAACAGGGGATGTCTGTCCAGCCCCTGTTCGGCGTCTCTTGAACGCTCCACCCCCGTCACGGTTTCAGCTTGACAGCCCTCAACTTGGGCAGCAGCCGCTCCGGAAGTTCTTGTGCAGGCATATCACGCAAAACTCGCGGCAGATGAGCGCACTCACCAGCGCCGCAGACTTCGATGGCTGGCAAAGCCCACCCTGGCCCGGCTCGAACGGGCCGCCTCCCTCTCCTGAGTTTCCTCGGCCGCGCTCCCGGGGTGAGGAGAAAACGGCTAGGGCAGGGCCTTGAACATCTTCAACCACCCCGGCCTGCACAGCGAGCCAGTTTGCCGCTGCCGATGCGGCATCCGCTCATCTGCACGAACATGTCCGGCCGACGCCCGGACGCCGGGACGCTCATCGAGCGCGGAACGCGGCAAATTCGGATGCCTCTGCGGCCGATCGGCGAAATGATCCTCGAGTGGAATCGCCAATCACCGCAAGGCAACTCGAGGCGATCGCAGCCGTCGCCGCTCTTGGCATGGACGCGTGGCTTCGTGGCGGGTGGGCGATGGACTTCTTCCTCGGGCGGGTCACTCGGCCGCACCGGGATGTGGACTGGTTCGCCTGGTCTCGCGATGGAGATCGGCTTGCTGCCGCGCTGAGGAACGAGGGCTACGAACTTCTTCCGGAGCCGCCGCACGATCGGCAACTCGACTTCGTGCGCGGCGAGCTCGATCTCAGCTTTGCACTCATCGATCAGGACCAGTTCGGGCACGTCATCGTGGCCGGCGGGCCATGGGCCGGCCAACGATGGCCGGACAGGATGTTGGACTGGCCCTTCGGGCGGATCGGTGACGTCCGGTGCCGGATTATCAGCCCCGCCGCTCAGATCGAGATCAAGAGGATGATGCCGGTGTGGGTGCCTGGCATGCCGAGAAGGCGGAAAGACATGGAGGACATCGCACTCATCGAGGCGGCCCTCGCCACCTCCCGCGAGCGGTGAGACCTCCTGCCCGAAACGTCGACTTCTCGGCTGAAGTGCGCGTCCGCGAGGGCGAACTCCAGCTACGGCGCGTGACGAGCCATACGTTTTGTAGCGATTGGCGCCAGCATTGCGGATCAGTGTCCGCCGGTGATGGTGTGAACGCGGCCTTTGCGACCGAAGGCCTGTGACCAGCGAGCGGCTTCGCCCAGTCCGGCAGAGCCGCC
>KL571446.1:35180-36554 GCA_000715855.1 Actinoplanes liguriensis | reverse complement strand
ATCCCGGGCTGGTCGCCGAGGACGCCCGCGCCGCCCTGGACCGGGCCCGCACGATCTGAGGCAGGAGAAGCGACATGGCGCACACCGAAGAGTTCACGATGGCGATCAAGGCCATGCACGACGAGGCCGGGAAGTGGCGGGAACTGTTCCTGCGCATGGCCACGGTGGTGGGTGGCCTGCGGCGGCTCGACCTGGAGCCCGCGGCGTTCTTCTTCCCGGACCTCATCTCGACCGACGCCCAGTTCCCGATCTACCAGCAGTTCGCCGCCTGGCAACGGGAGCTGCTGACCGCGGCGGGCCGGGAGTTCTCCGAGCTCGGTGACGCCCTCGACCGGGCCGCGGATCTGGTGGACCGGACCGACAGGATGAACGGCCTCGACCTGACGGCCATCTACGGCACCCACAAGACGGAGGACTGACATGGCCCCGCCCCCGTCCTTCGACGAGTCCGTGATCGAGAGCGCCAGGCAGGCGTTCGAGCGGGCCATCGACCTGCTGGACAAGGCCGACAAGGAGTGCGCGGCGCAGTATGCCCGCCTTGCCGACGCGGCGCGGCATTCCCGGCTGGCCGGTCTGATCGGCCTCGACGAGGCCGCGTTCCGCAGGAGCATGGACGCGCTGAAGGACGCCCTGGACCGGGGCCTGGCGATCGCCGAGAACGTGCTGCGGTACGCGACACCGGTCCTGTCGCTCTTCCTGGCCAGCGTGGACTACCTGGTGACGGTCCGGGCGCCGGTCTCGGAGATGCCCGCCGAGCTCGGGGTGTCGTGGAACCCCAACTTCGCCTACTGGACCGGCGAGGCGGCCGACCAGTACAAGCTGCGGCACGACATCCAGGTCGCCGCGCTGCAGAAGGTGGCGGCCAACGCGGTCGCGGTCAGCCAGTGGCTGTACAAGATCGGTCAGTACAACGTCGAGTACGCCGTCCGGGTCATGCAGAGCCTGGCCGAGGCGTCGACGATGATGATCCAGGTTGTCGTGGAGACGATCGGGACGGTCACGCTGCCGGACGCGATCGCCAGCCTCGCCAAGACGATCAACGCCCTGATGGATGTCTGCATCAAGGAGTTGATCGGGCTGCCCGCGAAGTTCGCCACGGTCGTCGGCGACGTGCGGGACCTGCTGGAGGTGCAGAGCGACCACGGGCCGTTCGGTTACCACGGCACGTGGCCGCAGGCCGTCTCCTAGGCGCCGGTCTGCGCGCTCCGGAGCAGCTTCGCCTCCACCTCCGGATTCAGGCCGACCGCCGGCCGGTCGGTGCGCTGCGGGGCCGGGCCGTCCAGCCCGGACAGCCACGCCCAGGTGTCGGCCACGGTCTCCTCGACCGGCCGGCACCGCAGCCCGGCGGCCAGGGCCTTGCTCACGTCACCCCGG
>KL571446.1:34679-34940 GCA_000715855.1 Actinoplanes liguriensis | reverse complement strand
CGCCGGCCGCGAGGATCGTCTCCGGCGCGATCCAGCGCAGCTCGGCGCGCCCGCCGGTCACCTCGGCGGCGGCCTCCAGCAGCCCGCCCGTCGTGGTGTGCCCGGACGGGCTGACCACGTTGAACGGCCCGGCCGTCCCGACGCCGGCCAGGATGAAATCGGCGAGATCGCGCACGTCGATGTATTGCAGATCCAGATCCCGCGGGCCGGGCGCCAGGGTCGGCCCGCCCCGGCGCAGCCGGTTCAGCCACCACGGCAGCC
>KL571446.1:30637-34426 GCA_000715855.1 Actinoplanes liguriensis | reverse complement strand
CACCACGGCAGCCGGCCGACGTCCTCGTGCGGGCCGAGGATCAGCCCGGCCCGGGCCAGCAGCACCGGCCCGCCGAACGCCTCGGCCGCCCGCTCGCCGCGCAGCTTGTCACCGGCGTAACCGGGATCGTCGAGGTCGGCCAGCGGCGCGTCCTCGGTGACCTCCTCGGTGGCCAGCCACCGGTAGACGGAGCGGCTCGACACGTACGTCAGATGCCCGGCACGCCCCTTGAGCAGCTCCGCGGTCGCGCGCACCGCCAAGGCCTGCGCCGACCAGGTGTCGACCACCGCGTCCCACACGCCGGTGGCCAGGGCGGCGAGCCCGTCGTCGGCGAGCCGGTCGCCGAGCAGCACCGTGGCGCCCGGCACCGGGTCGCGCAGGCCGCGATTGAAAACGGTCACGTCGTGACCGGCCGACACCGCCGTCTCAGCGAGGACCCGGCCGACGAACCCGCTGCCCCCGAGGATCAGAATCCGCATGGGCCGAGCCTGCCCGACGGCCGGGCCCGGCCCCAAACGGATCTGCTGACGGCAGAGTCACTCCTCGAGGAACGTCTCGATCGCCTCGACGACCAGGGCGTGGTCCTCGGCCTGCGGCAGCCCGGAGACGGTGACGACGCCGACCACGCCGACGCCGGGCACCCGGACCGGGAACGCGCCGCCGTGCGCCGCGAACAGCGCCGGGTCGACGCCCATCCCGGCGTCGAGCTCGCGGCCCTTGGCGGCCAGTTGCCGCCCGACCAGGTAGGAGGAGCTGGCGTAGCGGTAGACGACCCGGACCTTGCGGGCGATCCAGGCGTCGTTGTCGGCGGTGGAGCCGGGCAGGCCGGCGTGGAAGAGTTGCTGCTCGCCGCGGCGGATGTCGAGGGCCACCGGCAGCCCGCGCTGGGTGGCCAGGTTGACCAGCAGGCACCCCAGCGCCCACGCGTCGGCCTCGTCGAACTTCGGGAAGACCAGGCGGCGTTCCTGCTCTTCGATCTCGGCGATCAGGATCTGCGACTCGTCGCTCATCACTGCATTCTTATCTGATCGGCGCCGAGCTTGACGATCAGGGCCAGCACCACGACCAGCAGCACGATCCGGACGAAGCCGGAGCCCTTGCGCAGCGCCATCCGGGCGCCGACGACCGCCCCGGCGATGTTGCAGACCGCCATGCCGGCGCCGAGCCCCCAGTGCACGTGCCCGGTCGCCGCGAAGACGATCAGCGCGCCCAGGTTGGTGCCGGTGTTGACCAGTTTCGCCATCGCCGAGCCGTGCACGAAGTCGGAGCCGACGATGGTGGTGAACGCGAGCACCAGGAACGTGCCGGTGCCGGGGCCGATCAGCCCGTCGTAGAGCGCGATCACCCCACCGGCGACCGCGACGGCCAGCCCACGCCGCAGCGCCGTGCGCTTCTCCATGTGCTCGGCCAGGCCCATCGCGGGTCGCACGGTCACGAAGACGGCCACGCCGATCAGGACGACGAGCACGGCCGGCCGGTACGCCGTAGCCGGGATCGACCCCGCGAGCAGCGCCCCGCATCCGGCGCAGAGCAGCGCCAGGGCGGCCGACGGCCCCGCCACCCCCCAGTCGATCTTGGTCCGGCGCGCGTAGGTGTACGCCGCCGTGCTGGTGCCGCAGATCGCGGCGAGCTTGTTCGTGCCCAGCGCCGTGGGCAGGGACAGTTGCGGGGCGGCGACGAGCAGGGCGGGCAGCAGCAGCAGGCCACCCCCGCCGACGACCGCGTCGACCCACCCGGCCGCGGCGGCCGCCACGAGGAGCGTGACGATCACTTGCGGCCGCGCAACCTCTGCAACCACATGCCGAGCATCGCGACGGCTATGAAAACGACTATCGAGCAGCAGAGGGCCTTGGTGAACATCGGCCCACCCTAGCGGATCACGTGTTATAGCAGGTCAACGCCGTTTCCACTCGACCGGTGGCGGCGGCGGGACAGCCGTGGGAAGAGGTCGTACCGGGGTAGCGCGATAGTCCTTCTTCGATCTACCTTGTGCCGCGGGTGCCGTGATCAGCGCGAATCGCCAATGGGGCATGCCGGCACCCTCCGCCAAGAGGAGACGTTCGTGCGAAGCAGCTACATCCGGACGGCGCGACTGGCCTCCGCGGTCATCGCCACCGCCACCACCGCGGTTGCCGCCACCGCCACCGCGGCACACGCCGAACCGGCGGCACCCGTGCGCTACATTCCGCACGTCTACACCGCCGCCGACGCGCGCACGGAGGCGGCCGGCACCAGCACCCTCGCCGCCACCACGGTCTGGTACCAGTTCAAGAACGCCCACTCGGGCCAGGTCATGGCGGTGAGCAACTCGAGCGACGCCAACGGTGCCCCGGTCATCCAGTGGGGCGAGCGCTATCAGTCCAACGGCCTGCCGAATGTCGAGCAGGCCTGGACGAAGGTGCCGTCGGGCACGTCCAGCAACTGGCGCAACGCCGGCACGAACCCCTGGAAGTCGCTGGCCATCGGCAACGGCAGCACGACGCTGGGCGCGAAGGCCATCCAGTGGACCTACTACCCGAGCGCGACCGACCATCCCGAGCAGCAGTGGCATCTGATCCAGTCGGCCGACGGCCAGACCTGGGAGATCCAGAACATCGCCAGCAAGCTGTGCCTGGCGATCGGCAACGCCAGCACGACCCAGGGCGCGGCCGTGATCCAGTGGAACTGCAACATGCAGCCCGAGCAGCGGTGGATCCTCACCTACTGGTCCTGACCGGTCGTCGCGCTGTCCGGGCCCTCCGGAGCCCGGGCAGCACGGCCCGGCTAGGGTCGGCGTGTGCGTCTGGCCACGTTCAACCTGTTGCACGGCAGATCGCTGTCCGACGGCACGGTTCACGCCGATCGGGTCCGGGATGCCGTCGCCGACCTCGATGCCGACGTGCTCGGGCTGCAGGAGGTCGACCGCGCGCAGCCACGCTCGGGCGGCCTCGACCTGACAGTGCTGTGCGCGGAGGCGCTGGGAGCACCCGCGCACCGCTTCGCCGCCGCCGTGGTCGGCACGCCGGGGCAGACCTGGCAACCCTGGCACGCCGACGCCGACATCGCCCACCCGCAGTACGGGATCGCCCTGGTCAGCCGCTTCCCGGTGCAGCGCTGGCAGATCACCCAGCTGCCGGCGGCGCCGATCCGGTCGCCGGTGCTCACCGGGGACGGGCTGCTGCTGCTCAAGGACGAGCCGCGGGTGCTGCTCGCCGCGGTCCTGGAGACCCCGCACGGGCTGCTCAGCGTCGGCACGACCCACCTGTCCTTCGTCCCCGGCTGGAACGTGCGCCAGCTGCGGCACGCGGTCCGGGCGATGCGCGCGCTGCCGGCGCCCCGCATCCTGCTCGGTGATCTCAACATGCCGTCCGGCCCGGTGCGCGCGTTCACCGGCTGGCGTCCGCTCGCGCGCGCCGCGACGTTCCCGAGCCCGTCGCCGAAGACGCAGCTCGATCACGTCCTGGCCGATCCCCGCGGGCAGTCCGCACTGGGCCGCGTCGTGCAGGTCCGCACCCCGAACCCGCCCGTTTCTGATCACCGCCCGCTGGTCGTTCGCCTGGACCGCTGACCGCCGCCGGCTCCGCTGCGGGTCACTGCGGATGCACCCCATTTGCGGGTACGTCGTGGGGACCGCCCCGTCCGCCGGTGTCGCGAGGCCGGCGCGGTGCCGGGCCGCCGGGCGGCTCACGGCGTACCCCATAAGGGTTCAGATCTTCTTGGGTCGCAGGTAGACGTCTTCGAGACCCTCTTCCCGATCCCACTGCTCGCCGATCTTGCGGAAGCCGAAGCCCTTGATCGTCGCGCGGGAGC
>KL571446.1:29732-30438 GCA_000715855.1 Actinoplanes liguriensis | reverse complement strand
AGATGTGTATAAGAGACAGAGCCGATGTTGTCGGGGCGGATGCTGGCGCGCACGGCGGTCACGCGCGGGTCGGCGTCGGCGCGTTCCAGCAGGGCGCGCAGCATCGCCTTGGCGTGACCCCGGCGGCGATGGGCCGGGTCGACGGAGTAGGCGACCTCGACGACACCGTTCCTGTCCGGCGGCCCGTGGAAGCCTCCGTGACCGATGACGATCCCTTCCGGGTCGCTGACCGCGGCGCGGGCGATCCAGTCGGCGGCCGCCGGGTCGCGCTGAATGTCGGCGAGGCGGATCTCCCACAGCCAGCTCTCCTCGACCAGGAACGGGCTCAGCGGAGTTCCGGCGGCCCGGCTCGCGGCGTCCAGATCGCCGTGGATGAGGGCAGACAGGGCGGCCGCGGGAAGCTTCACGAATCGGATCGCCGACATCCCGCGATGATCACACGTCGTAGTGGCGTGCGCCACCAATCGGTTGTGCACAACTAAATCGCGCACTACTGTTCTGGGCATGCGGGAGAGCACGGCACTGGACGAGATGATCTGCTTTCAGCTCTATGCGGCCAGTCGGGCGATGACCTCGGTGTACCGTCCGCTGCTCGATCCGCACGGCCTCACGTACCCGCAATATCTGGTTCTGCGGGTCCTCTGGCACGACGGGCCCACTACTGTCCGTGGTCTCGGTCGCACCCTGCGGCTCGACAGCGGCACCC
>KL571446.1:28567-29532 GCA_000715855.1 Actinoplanes liguriensis | reverse complement strand
TGTGTATAAGAGACAGCGCCCGGGGCGCCGACGACGAACGCACCGTCCTGGTCAGCCTGACCGAGATCGGTCAGCGGCTGCGCGACCAGATCGGCGACCTGACCCAGGCGCTGCTCTGCTCGGTCAACCTGACCGTGGACGAGCTCACGCAACTGCAAAGCCTGCTCATCCGAGCGAACCGTCCCTCCGGCAATTCCCTCGAAAGGTGACATCCGCATGACCGCGATCTACACCGCCTCCGCAACCGCGACCGGTGACGGCCGCAACGGCCACGTCCGCTCCAGCGACGGCGTCCTCGACTTCGACCTGGCGATCCCGAAGGAGATGGGCGGCCCCGGCGGCGCGCTGACCAACCCCGAGCAGCTCTTCGCGGCGGGCTACGCTGCCTGCTTCCACAGCGCCCTCAAGCGGGTCGCCAGCACGCAGAAGGTGACCCTCACCGACACCGCGATCACCGTCGACGTCGGCATCGGCCAGCTCCCCACCGGCGGCTTCGGGCTGAACGTGACGATCGAGGCCGAGCTGCCCGGCCTGCCGGAGGCGCAGGCCAAGGAGATCCTCGAGGCCGCGCACCAGCTGTGCCCCTACTCGAACGCGACCCGCGGCAACGTCGAGGTCGAGCTCAACCTCGCCTGATTCACTCGCTTTGTCTGGCGCCCGGGCGTGATGCCCGGGCGCTACGCGTTTCTGGCCAGGATCGCGGCCAGCTCGGCCCAGTCGTGGGTGACCGTCGCCCACTCCGGGACGTCCGACCCCGGCGGCTCGTCCCGCCCTCCCAGGAACAGGTGGCGGTGCTGGACCGACGTCAGGTACGCCAGCACGTCCAGGTGATCGTCGACGAAGTGTGTGATCCCGAGCCGCTCGCAGACCGGCGCCTTGTCCCGCCGCTCCCGGACGAAATGCACGTTCCCGGCGGCGATCCCGGTCCGCGCGAAGAAGTCCCGATGGACCAGCCAGTCCCGGGT
>KL571446.1:27662-28399 GCA_000715855.1 Actinoplanes liguriensis | reverse complement strand
TCCCGGGTGTTGGCGGCGACCTTCGGCCCGGCCTTGGACACCAGATGCACCCGCCCGCCGAACGTCCCGGCGGTCAGCGCTTCCAAGGCCTCGAAGACGCCCTCGACCGCCGGTGTCTCCAGCGGTCGGCTGCCGAAGAACGAGGTGTCCTCGTCCCGGCCGGCAAGCCTGACGATCACCCCACCGACGTCCACCCCCAGCGCCGGATGCTTCTTCCAGCCGGGCCCTCGATAGGGCTTGCGTTCCACCGGCCGGGCTGCCGCCGCTCTCCTGCGGTTCACGGCCGTGACCCGGGCGGCCGCGGGTGTCCCGGGGCGACGCGTTCGACCGGGCCGACCTCGCCGTCGCCGTAGCCGTGCTCGGCGACCGCGCGCACCCGCTGCGGCAGCGAACAGCCCTGCTCGTCGAGCGACACACCCCGGGCCGGCATGCGGTTCCGGCCGCTCTCGGGGGCGCTCGCCCTGTTCTTCCGCTCGGTGATATGCGGCAGGCTGACCATGCCGGGACGGTACCGGAGTGACGTCGTCCGCGAGAACAGAGTTTCGCCGCGAAGGTGTCACCGCTCTTCGGGCCGACGGCCCACCGCCTGGCCCCGCTCGTGTCCCCACCGATCACCGCGTCCCGTCCGGGTGGCCCGTCCGCTCTGCCATCATTCCGATGGGATCAGGTGGTCCCGGCCTCGGCGGCGAGTGGCCGTGCCCAGGGGGCATCTGGCCGATGTGGAGGTGGTGCCGTCG
>KL571446.1:25685-27535 GCA_000715855.1 Actinoplanes liguriensis | reverse complement strand
GATGTGTATAAGAGACAGATGTGGAGGTGGTGCCGTCGGGCCGGCGGGTCGATCAACACCGCGGCGGGCGGGAGGGCTACTGCCATGCCTGGAGTGCCAGCCGTTCCGCCAGGATTTTCTTGACATGTGAAGGCGCCAGCGGGCGGCTGACGATCCGGGACAGCGGCTGATCGGGATGCAGGCCGAGCCGCCACAGGGCGCCCGCGTCGATGTCCAGGTAATGCCTGCACCACCAGCGGCCGGTCTCGTCGTCGCGGCCGCACATCACGCCGCCGCGGACCTCGCCCTCCCCGAAGGGATCCCAGTCGATGCCGCGGTCGGCCAGTCAACCGGCCAGGGAGAAACGGCCGCCATCATCCGAGGAGTACACCGACACCCAGCCACTCATGCCGCCACTGTATGCAATCTTGCGTTAGCGGTCGAACGGGTTGTGGTGGCTCTGTTCGTGAGCTCGATGCGCCGATGCGGCATCAGCCGATATCACCGACGGGATCCAGTGATCCACGTCGGTGATATCGGCCTCGCCTCTAGTGGGGGGTGTCGGCACCCCTTTCGCCGGATTCAGGGAGTGTTCTCACCGTGCCAATGCTTGGCACTGGTGTTGCTGCACAGGTCGGTGGCGATCGCGGTGCCGTTCGCGCTGGTGTTGGGGATCAACGCGATGCACGTGCCGGCGGCCGATTCGATGAACAACCGTCCGGCCGCAGTGTCGGCCGCCCAGTGCCACTGCTCGGTGAGCCGTCCGTCGCAGACCTCCTGGGTGAGCTGGGCGCGCAGCCCGTTGTCGTTCATGCAGAGGCCACTCTCCTCGGCCCGGAACGGTGCGGACCCGCCGGTGTTGTTCACCGTCCAATGCTGGTTGTGGTTGTTGCTGTCGTGCGCACAGTCCCACTCGTGCAGGACGCCACCGGCGACCCGTGAGTGCCCGGCCACGTCGATGCACTTGTCGGCGTGGTCGTTCACCAGGATCTGGTATCCAGTCTCGCCGGCGGCGAAGGCGGGAGTGGCCAGGGTGCCGACACCGAGCGTCACACCCGCGACGCCCGCGAGGACACGGAGGGCGGCCGATCCGGTCTTGGTTGATGTCATTGCGCTGAGTCTCCTTCTCTCCGGCGGCAGCGGGAAGCCGCCGGCGGGGTTGCCGGGGCTGTTCCGGTGCGCCCTTCACTGTCCGGCGCCGGGTGACGGCGAGCACGGAGTCGGACCGAATCGGACCGCGGACCGGCGGTCCGGGCGTGGCGGGGACAACGGGGGCAAGGCGCGCGAAGTGTCCCGCGGCCGACAGCGGCCGGTCGTCCGACGGTCGACAGTGGACGGATCGAGACCGTGAGGAGTGCGCGTGCGATCATCGGGTCAGCCGGCCGGCGCGTTCGGGGGACTGCCGGATCCAGGACAGGCTCGCTGCCTGGACGACCTTGCCGCGACGCTGCGGCTGCTGAAGGTGTGGGCGGGCGATCCGTCGTACGAATGGATCACCGGCCGGGTCAACGCGGCTTGGCGGGCGGCCGGGCGGCCGACGGGTGACCTCGCGGGTAAGACGACGGTGATGAGCTGTTTCCGTTCCGGCCGGCGGCGGCTCAATCCCGAGCTGATCGTGGCGGTGGCGGCGGCGTTGCACCCGGACGTCGGATACCAGGCGCAGTGGCGCCAGGCGTTGCGGGTGATCGGCGGGCGGTCGGAGGCGGCCGGGCAGGTGCGGGTCCAGAACAGCCTGCCGCCTTGCCTGCCCGACTTCACCGGCCGGACCGCCGAACTGGAGTCGCTGCGGCAGGCCCTGCGCCCGGGCGTCGGCGACGGCAAGGCGGTGGTGGTCTCGGCGATCGGCGGGATGGCCGGCGTCGGCAAGACCC
>KL571446.1:23534-25484 GCA_000715855.1 Actinoplanes liguriensis | reverse complement strand
GGCGTCGGCAAGACCCAGCTGGCCGTTCGTGCCGGTCACCTGCTGGTCGGCGAGAAAGCGGTCGACCGTGTGTTGTTCGTCAACCTGCGCGGGTTCCATCCGGACCCGGCCCAGCCGCCGGCTGATCCGGGCGCCGTCCTGGACGGGTTCCTGCGGTTGCTCGCGCTTCCGGGCCAGCAGATCCCGCACGACCTGCGGGCTCGCGTCGCCGTCTACCGGACGCTGCTGGCCGGGACCCGTACGCTCGTCGTGCTCGACAATGCCGTCGATGCCGACCAGGTCCGTCCGCTCCTACCGGATGTCCCGGGCTGCCCGGCGCTGGTCACCAGCCGGCGCAGCCTGACCGAGTTGGAGGGGGCGACCCACCTGGCGGTGGGTTTGTTCGCCCCGGCCGAGGCCCGGCGGTTCCTCGTCCGGGCCGTCCAGCAGGTCGCCGACGGCGCGGATCCCGGAGCGCTTGCCCGCATCGCCACCCGCTGCGGCCACCTGCCCCTCGCTCTCAGCCTGGTCGCCGCGCACATTCGCGGCCGGACCGGCTGGACACTCACCGACCACGCCGACCGGCTCGACGAACGTCATCAACAGCGGCAGCTCGACTCCGGCGTACAACTCGCCCTGGATCTGTCCTACCAGCAGTTGCCTGCCCGCCTGCGACAGCTGCTGCGCCGGGTGGCGTTGCATCCGGGCCCGGACTTCGACGCGTACGCCGCGGGGGCCCTGACCGGCACCGACCAGCGCACCCTCCGGGTCGACATCCGCGCCCTGGTCCGTGACCATCTGCTGCAGACCGCCGGTCCGGGCCGGTACACCCTGCACGACCTCGTCCGCGAGTACGCCGTCGGCCGGGCCGATGACGACGACCCACCGCCGGAGCGGCGCGCCGCGCTGACCCGCCTGTTCGACTACTACCTGGCCACCGCGGCCGCGGCCATGGGCACCCTGTACCCGGCCGACCGGCACTGGCGGTCCGGCCCGCTCACACCCCGTCACCCCGCCCCGGACCTGGCCCACCCGGGCGCCGCTCGCACGTGGCTGGACACGGAACGCCCCGCACTGGTCGCCGTCGCCGGGCACACGGCCGTCCACGGCTGGCCGACCTACACGGTCCGGCTGTCCGTCATCCTGTTCCGCTACCTCGACAGCGGGCACTACGCCGACGCGGTCACCACTCACCGGCACGCGCATCGCGCCGCCCGGAAGGCCAACGACTCGATCGGTGAGGCCACCGCGCTGACCAGTCTCGGCCTGGCCCTGTTGCGGCTGGGCCGGCTCGGGTCGGCGACCGACAACCTTACCCTTGCTCTGGGCCTGTTCCGGCTGGCCGGTGATCAGGCCGGCCAGGCGCGCGCACTGAACAACCTGGCCGTCGTGGATGCGCGGCTCGGCCACTACCGGTCGGCCATCGGCCATCTCGAGCAGGCTCTGCACCTGTACCGGCGGGCCGGTGACCGATCGGGCGAAGCCCGCGCCCTCGACAGCCTCGGCGTCGCTGAAGAGCGGCTGGGTCGCTATCAGGCCGCAGCCGACCATCACGACCGGGCGCTGGCCCTGTGCCGGCAGATCGGCGACCGGTTCGGCGCGGCCCGCACCCTGATCAACCTGGGCATCGCTGAGGTCCGCCTGGGCCGTCACCGGCCGGCGGGCGAACACCTCGAGGAGGCCCTGACCCTGTGCCGGCAAACCGGTGACCGCGCCGGCGAATTCTGGTCGCTGGACAGCCTGGGAATCCTGCACACCAGTCTCGGCCAACCCGAGCAGGCCGCAGAACAACACGAACAGGCACTGGCCGGCTTTCGCGAGATCGGTTACCGCAACGGCGAAGTGTGGGCATTCAACGGTCTCGGTGAAGCTGCGTACAGCGCCGGCCGTCTTGCCGAAACCGTCGCCCGACACGACGCCGCCCTCACCATCGCGACCGACACCGGTGATCGGGAGCAGCAGGCCCGAGCC
>KL571446.1:23002-23272 GCA_000715855.1 Actinoplanes liguriensis | reverse complement strand
GCCGAGTGCGCCGTGGCGCTCTACACCGATCTGGGCATGCCGCAAGCTCTGGAGGCCCCACACCCGGCGCCGGGCAACGGCGCGTCCGGCTGGTGAACTGCGTGGCGGTCAGCGGCCGGCTCTCGTCGCGGTCAGGCCGTCGGCGTTCGCTGGCTTTCGGTATCGGAGAGCCACCAGACCAAACACCTCTGGTGGTGGTCACGCCGGCGACAACGACGCCAACACCAAGCCCGCCTCAGCCACGACAAACGCCGCGGTTACCCACTCTGC
>KL571446.1:21281-22738 GCA_000715855.1 Actinoplanes liguriensis | reverse complement strand
TCGTGACCTGATCGGCGGGCGACCTGGCGGCGGGTCTCGTCGGCCAGGTCGGGGTAGGTGGCGGCGATCACCGCGTACACCGTGTTGCGGATGGCGATGGTGGCCTCGGCCCGCCCGACCCGGGCATACAGCCGGTCGAGCGTCGCGTCGTGGACGGTGGTCTCGTGCCGCAGGTAGTTGACCATCCAGCGGCGCAGCGTCGCCTCGTCGGTGTCCTCCACGGTGGCCGGGTCGGGGCAATGACCGAGCCCGTTGCGGTGGGCGACCGACCGCGCGGCCAGTGTCGCCGAGGGTAGGGTCGGCACCCGGATGTCGAGCGCCGCGATCTCGGCCAGCAGGGTGGCCCGTCTGGCGTCGGCGACAGCCCTGCCGCGGGCGGACCGTTGCACGGACCGCTCCCGCCAGCGCTGCCACTGCTCGGTCTGCTCGGCCGCGACGACCCGTTCCAGGTTGAACAGCCGGATCGGCGCGGCGGACCGGAACACCGGGTTCGGGACCGTCCGGTCGGGCTCGCCGAGGAAGCGCCGGACGGCCGCCGCCGTCCACCCGCGCTCGGCCAGGGTGCTGCCGCTCACGCAGCCGTCGCCCATGTCATGCCGCAACTGCATGCACGTCATCTTGTCATACGTCAATATCGTCGGCAAGGCCGGTGCTGCCCGGGGCGCCTCCGGACAGCCGGACAGGTGTTACCCGGCCTGCGGCATCCAGCGGGCGCGCTCCGCCCGCATGGCCTCGGCCTGCTCCGGCGTCAGCGCCGCCGCGGCCTCCGAGCGGCGGCGGCTCATCTCGGCCAGTTCCTCCGGGGTCAGCGACGCGGCGAACTCCTGCCGCTTGCGCTGCATCTCGGCGAGCTGTTCGGGGGTGAGTGGCTGGGACATGATGGTCATCTCCTCGATCAATCGCAGGAATTCCGACGTCGACGGCTCGTCCAGACGGTCGAGCGCGTCGAGCACCCCGGACAGGCGGGCCCGCAGACTCATCCCGCGCCGGATCCGCTCCTCGGTCTCGGCGAGCTGCCGCCGCAGCAACCCCGTCGGGTCGCCGGACGCCTCGTCGAGCGTGTCGCGGATCTCCGACAGGCTCAGCCCGAACCCGCGCAACGCCAGGATCACGTGCAGTCGGCGCACGTCGTCCCCGGTGTAGCACCGGTGCCCGCCCGCGGTGCGGGCCGACGGCACGAGCAGGCCGAGCCGGTCGTAGTGGTGCAGCGCCCGAACCGTCACGCGCGTCGCCCGTGCCAGTTCGCCGACGCGCCACTCGCGCTGGGTCTGGTCCACCGAGAACCTCCTTCCGAGGTACGTCCTGAACGCTAGGACCTGACGCAGGGTCGGATTCAAGCCCCGTTTACTGCGATGATCGCGGACATGTTCGATCCGCTCGCCTCGCCGGAGCTGGCCGTGGTGCACGGCGGCCTTGTGGCGGTCGCCGGCCGTCCCGCCGCGGTGGCCGTCTACGAC
>KL571446.1:20356-21095 GCA_000715855.1 Actinoplanes liguriensis | reverse complement strand
AGATGTGTATAAGAGACAGGATCTCGGGAAAGCCGCGGCGGTCTCGGTGTTCGCGAGTTCCGCGGGCCGCCAGGTGCTCGGCCTCGATTGGATCAACGACCAGGATTTGCGCGTACGGGCATCGCCGCCCGACGAGGGTCACGACCCGGACGCGGCGGCCGTCTGCCACGTCGCCGTCCTGCACCGCGCCGACTGGCTCGCCGTGACCCCGGGGTCGGTCGGGCCGGACGAGCTCACCGGCCCCCGCGAGCCCGCACCCCGCCCGCTCGGCGCGAAGCCGGCCCGTGCCCTGCTCGCCGAGCTGGCAGAAACCCGTACGCGCAAATTCTTTTGACCTGGGTCAAGTATCTTGGCCCTGTGGACGTCGAGCAGATCGAGCGGATCCGTGCCTTCAACCGGTTCTACACGCAGCACCTGGGCGTGCTGACCGACCGCTACCTGGGGCAGGAGCGGGCGCTCGGCGCGGCGCGGCTGCTCTTCGAGATCGGTGAGCGCGCCGACCTGCGGGACCTGCGCACGCGGCTCGGCCTGGACGCCGGTTACCTGACCCGGCTGCTGCGCGGCCTGCAGGAGGAGGGCCTGGTCGAAGTGCGGGCGGACCCGTCGGACGGCCGTGCCCGGATCGCCGGGCTGACCGCGGCCGGCCGGCGCGAGCGCGCGGAGCTGGACGAGCGTTCCCGCCGGGCGATCGCGGACTCGCTCGGCGGGCTCACCGGGGCGCAGCGGGCGGATCTCGTCC
>KL571446.1:19560-20158 GCA_000715855.1 Actinoplanes liguriensis | reverse complement strand
GAGATGTGTATAAGAGACAGACGCGGGAGTGCCTGCTGCGCTACGCCGCTGAGCTGGGCGAACGGTTCCCCGAGGGGTATGACGCCGCTACGCTGACCGATCCCGGGGACATGGACGGGACGATGCTGCTGGCGCGCGAGGACGGCCGGGCGGCCGGCTGTGGACTGTGGACCCGGCTGACCGGCGAGACCGCCGAGCTGCGGCACCTGTGGATCGCGCCGCCCGCGCGGGGGCTCGGGCTCGGCAGGCGCCTGCTGACCGCCCTGGAGTCGGACGCCGCCGCGAACGGGGTCACCGTCATGCGGCTGGGCACGCACGGGGCGCTCGGGGAGGCGATCGCGCTCTACCGCGGCGCCGGCTACACGGAGATCGCGAACTACAGCGACTCTCCCTACAATCAGCTCGCGTTCGAGAAGCCGCTGGTCAGCAGGTCGAACACGGCGTCGACCGCGGCGGCCGGCTCGGCTGAGCCGCGCGCCGGGGGATAGGCGTTCACACGAAACGGGCCAGCGCGCCAGCAGCTCCTGATCGCGGTCGAAGACGAGCGCCTCCTTCGACGCGAAGTGCGAGAACACCGTGGTCACCGCCACATCGGCGG
>KL571446.1:19045-19372 GCA_000715855.1 Actinoplanes liguriensis | reverse complement strand
GCCCCCGCCACATCGGCGGCCTCGGCCACCTCGCGGATGCCGACCGCGTCGTAGCCGCGCTCCAGGAACAGGCCCAGCGCCGTGCCCGCGATCGCCTTGCGGGGCGCGGCCTTGATCCCGCGGTGGCGCACCGAGCAGGTGCTGCGGTCGATGCCGGCCGGTCACGGCGTCGAGGTCGAGGGCGTCACGCCGTCACAGAACCCAGCGCCGACGACGACGGTGTGACGGTCAACGGGACGCTGCGGGCGTGGTGGGTGATCGGCGCCGGCGACGTATCGGGGCGGGCCGCTGGCGCCGCTGTGGACGGGGGAGGGGCCACATCCCGGG
>KL571446.1:18138-18790 GCA_000715855.1 Actinoplanes liguriensis | reverse complement strand
CGCGCCGTGTCGGTGGCCGGACGGGCGCCCGGTTCGGCTCTTCGAGCTGCAGCGCGGCGGGGAGTGGACCCTCTATCGCTTCGGCGGTGACGCTCGGGAGATCAAGGTCGAGGGGCTTTCGGCGTACGCGAATAGGCAGTGATGTTCTTGATCGGGAAGGGCTCGCGCAGAGCGCCTTCCGTGCCGCGCCCGGTGAGTGGATCCTGATCCGTACCGACGGGCACATCGGCCTGCGCGCCACCGGCTCTGCCGAGATCAGCGCCTATCTGAAGAGCGCGATGGCCCGAGGCTCCTTTCCTAGAATCCTAGGATGCCTTAGAGGCAGTGCGGCAAGCCGCACCGAACCGATAAAGGCCGGCTTCGCCGACATAACAAAAAGACCTTTGGTTTTGGCCCTGGTCCGGTCGGCGGCGGCCATGCGGGGTGCCGAATCGGTGGCTGAGTCTTGCCGCGGCTCGGCGTGGGTGGAGGCGGCCTCGGCGGGTGCCGTTGTTCGCCGGTCCGGGGCCGGCTCTGCGGGACTCGCCGGATTGAAGTGCTCGTGGCTTGCCGGGCTGTTTCGATGAGAATGGTCGATATGACACGGGTGCTGCTTGTTCCCGGCCGGGGTGTGGCCAAGGCGGATCACTGGTCTCGCTTGTGGGCGCGGGAT
>KL571446.1:15853-17860 GCA_000715855.1 Actinoplanes liguriensis | reverse complement strand
CCCTGGGGGAAGTCCCGCTGGTCAGTGTGACGGGAAACGACAAGATCATGCCGGGGGCCTGTGGACGGACCGCCGGTGTGGACAACTCGGCGCGGGTGGTCGGGGCGTTGCTGGTGACGCCGCCGTACGTCGAGGAGGTCCCGCGACGGGCGCTGCCGTTCCCGTCGATCCTGGTGGCCAGCCGGAACGATCCGCATGCGGTCTTCGGGGAGCAGGAGCGGTTCGCGCGTGAGTGGGGCGCCGAGCTGGTGGATGCGGGGGCGGTCGGGCATCTGGACTCGGCGACCGGGTTCGGGCCGTGGCCGCAGGGCGAGGAGCTCGTCGAGCGCTTGCTGCGGTCGGTGGCCTGATCACAGCCAGGCAGTCCAGCGCTTGCAGTGGGTCCATTTGCCGCCGCTCGGGGAGTGGCCCGGCTCACCGCTGGCCGCCGGTGGAATCGTGTTGGGCTATCTCTCGCCGCCAGGTGCCAGCTGCGGAGCAGTCCCGTAACCGAGGGTCGTTGCCCTGCGCACACCGAGCCCGGTGCGGCTGTTCGCCATCAGTCGTCGCGGGCGTCCATCCGGCATTCGATCGCGGCGAGAACGTCTTCGTGGAATGCCCGCCGAACTGCCGTGATCAGGCTGGGCGACACTTGCAGGCGTGGGCGCATGTCGTCCGCTTCTTCCTCCATGACGAAGGCTTGCTCGTAGGGCAGGTCGAAGATCGCCGCGAATGATCGGTGTGTGGGGGCGAGCAGTGCTGCTTTCCAGCGTGGCAGTTCGCGGTCGCCGAGGAGTGCCATGCGGCCGGTGACGCTATCCAGGCCGGCCCCCTCGACCGTGACGAGGCCACGCACGAAATTCGAGTCGGCGTCGAGCATCACGAGCAGGTCGCGCAGGAGTTCGAGTTCGAAGGCACGGCGCCGCTCGATCGCCACGGCGGCCCGCGCTTTGCTCGCCTCCTGGTTCGCTCGCTCGGCCTCCTCGGCGGCTTTGATCGCGGCGGCGTTGGCCTTTTCGCCGATCCGGACGGCCCGCTGAGCGAGGACGATCGAGAACGCGCTCGCCAAGGCACCCACGACGAACGCAAGGATGGCGAAGACGAGCCCTGCGATCTCTACGCCGTCAGCGCCGGGATCGTCGACCACATCGACGGGCATCGGGACGGAGGACGGCGTGCCTACGCCCGCGGTCGTGGCGGACGGCACGGGGGGTGCTCGAGACGGGCGATGGGTTGACCGGAGACGGCCCGCCGTGGACGGGCTCGATGACGAGGTGCACGACCTGATAGTGAGGTACCAGATCAAAGGTGATTCCGGGATCGAGGGCCGCCCTCTGCGGGCCAGGTCAGTGGACGTATTTCAGGCCGGCCACGCCGGCGACGACCAGCAGGAGGCAGAGGATTCGGGGGAGGGAGGTGCTCTCGCCGAGGAGGGTCATGCCGATGACGGCGGTGCCGACCGCGCCGATGCCGACCCAGACGGCGTAGCCGGTGCCGACCGGGATGGTGCGCAGCGAGTAGCCGAGGCCGAGCATGCTGAGCAGCAGCGCCACGGCGAAGACGGTGGTGGGCAGGGGCTTGGTGAAGCCGGCGCTGCGGTCGAGGGCGATGGCCCAGACGGTTTCCAGCAGGCCGGAGATGACGAGCACGATCCATGCCATGACGGACACACCTCTTTCAAGGCGGTCGTCTTGTCGTGGCCGGGTACGACGCGCAACTCGTCCGGGACAGCCGCGTCGCGGTGTCGTGACAAACCGTAGCACCGCGGTCAGGATGGCACCGTGACCGAATTCATCAATCAGGATTTCTCGGGTGCGTGGTTTCGTAACGGCTACTTCGAGGGGGCGCGGTTCCGGGGCGCGTATCTGGTGAACGCGGAGATCGACGGGGACATCCGGGGTCTGCGGATCAACGGGGTGGACGTGGAGCCGCTGGTGGAGGCGGAGCTGAATCGGCGGTATCCGGAGCGGGCGAAGATGAAGCCGGCCGACGAGGAGGGATTCCGGGAGGCGTACGCGGTCCTGGAGC
>KL571446.1:12070-15781 GCA_000715855.1 Actinoplanes liguriensis | reverse complement strand
GGTCCTGGAGCGTCTGTGGGCGGGGACGGTCGAGCGGGCCCGGCAGCTGCCGCCGGAGCTGCTGCACGAGCGGGTGGACGGGGAGTATTCGTTCATCGAGACGTTGCGGCATCTGATCTTCGCGACGGATGCGTGGGTGTCGCGGGCGGTGCTGGGTGATCCTTCGCCGTATTCACCGCTGGGGCTGCCGCACGACGAGATGCCGGAGATGCCGGGCGTGCTTCCGGGGGACCGGTCGCTGCGGCCGTCGCTGGACGAGGTGCTGGTGGTGCGGCGGGAGCGGGCTGACGTCGTACGGCGGGTGCTGTCTGATTTTGATCTTGAGGGTGTGACGACTCCGGTGGAGGCGCCGGGCTATCCGCCGGCGCGGGCCTATCCGGTCCGGCGGTGTCTGGGTTCGATCCTGAACGAGGAGTGGGAGCACCGGTTGTTCGCCGAGCGTGACCTGGATGCGCTGACCGGCCGATAGATGCCGGTGCGCCGGGCATGTCATCATGGCCCGCCTATGGAGACGTCGACTACTTGGCGACCGCCGCTGTTGTGGCGGTTCCTGCTCGCCCTGTCCCGTGTGCTGATCGCCCCGCTGTGCCGGTTGCGGGTGCGCGGGACAGTGCCTGCCGCGTTGCGCAGCGGGCCGGTGATCCTGGCGGCGAACCATGTCAGCCCGTTCGATCCGCTGGTGATGGTGGCGGCCTGTCACAAGGCGGGCATCGCGCCGCGCATCATGATCACCGGTGGGGTGTTCGATGCGCCGGTGCTGGGTGCGGCGATGCGCAAGTGCGAGCACATCCGGGTCGACCGGGGCAAGGCGCAGGTCGCGGATGCTCTGCCGGCGGCCGCGCAGGCGTTGAAGGACGGGGCGATGGTGCTGGTCTACCCGGAGGGGCGGATCGGGCTGGACCCGTGGATGTGGCCGGAACGCGGCAAGACCGGGGTGGCGCGGATGGCGGCGCTGACCGGCGCGCCGGTGCTGCCGGTGGCGCAGTGGGGTGCGCACGCGGTGCTGCCCTACGAGGCGCCGACGAACATCGGGCGGGCGTTGCTGCGGGCGCTGGTGCGCCGGCCGGTGGTGACCGTGGGTTTCGGTGAGCCGGTGGACCTCTCCGCGGTGACGGGGACGCCCGGTGCGCAGGCGATGCGCGCGACCAGGCTGATCATGGAGGGGATCGACGCGGCGCTGGCGCCGCTGCGGGCTGGGGAAATGCAGATTCCGCGGTACGTCGACACGACGCGCCCCGCGGACATGAGCCGGGTGCGGCCGCGGGTCTGAGCCGGTTTCTGTCGTATCCCGGTGGCAGGATCGGCAGCATGGTGAAGGGACGGATCGTCGCGGAGAGTCTTCGTCCCGGCGCCGCGCTGGCGGTGGCGGGGCTGGAGTTGACGCGGGTGTCACGGGTGGCCGTGTCGGCGCCGGGTCCGGGGCAGCCGGGGGTGTGGACGTTGCTGGACGTGGCCGCGCCGGCGGAGCGCTCGGAGGAGCTGGCGGCGGCGTTGAGCGCGGCGTTGCTGGCCGACGGCGGGTGGTATGCGGATTTCCGCTCCGGCGGGGATCACGTCGTGGTGTATGCGGGGCGGATCTTCCGGTATGCGGTGGGAGATGTTGTGGGCCGGGGTGAGGCGATTGCGTACGGCCGGTCGATGGGTGTGCCGGATGCGCAGCTGGACTGGGGCCTCTGAGGGCCCGGCCGTGGTTTCCCGACCAAGAACAACGCTGAGCAGTTGATCCGGCCGGTCACCTCAAGGGCGCGGCTTGCCGGAAGCTCGCCGGCGGCGCGCCGGTGACAGTGCGGACACCGGGTGGCGCTCGACATCGTCGGCGTCACGGGTTGGGGGATCGCGTTCCTCTGCACTTTCTCACGGACCACCTCACACTTCAAGATCATCCTTGGCGCCGGTTTCCGTTCGGATGCTCCTCAAGGGCCGTTGCTGGCTCGGGTCGGTCGATGTGCGGGTGTTGCGGAACTGTTTGGGCGAGGAGCCGACCACGCGCCGGAACGCGGTGCTGAACGCGCTCTCGGATTCGTAGCCGGTCGCGAACGCGAGTTCGGAGATTGATCGTGTGCCGCGGCGCAGGGCATCGCGGGCGAGGCTCATTCGCCACTCGATCAGGTACTCCAGCGGAGGAGTTCCGACCTGGCTCTTGAAGGATGCGGCGAACGCCGAGCGTGACATGCGGCTGATGGCGGCGAGTTCTTTGAGTGTCCAACGGTGGCCCACGTCGGCATGCATGGCGCGCAGTGCGGCTCCGATGCCGTCGTTGTTGAGTACTGCCAGCCAGCCGGTCGGCTGGTCGGCGTGGTCTGCGTGAGCGCGGAGCATGTGGACGAACAAGATCTGGGCGAGATGGTCCAGGACCAGGGAGCCGCCGACGGCGGTGGTCTCGACTTCGGTGACCAGTAGTTGGCTCAGGTGTGCCAGCAGCTTGCCTCGAGGATCCGCGGCATGGACGTGCACCAGCGGCGGCAGCACATCGATCAACATGGAGGCATTTGTGTCGTCGAACGAGAAGTGCCCACCACAGAGGTAGGTGTCCTCCTCGGCCTCGGGCCCGATGTGCACAGCGCCGTTCGTGGCGTTGTCCCACAACGCCGTCGCGGCGCGCGGCTCCTCACCGAGTGCGCTGGCCAGCACGTACGGCGGCGGGTTGCCCAGCAGATAGAAGTCGCCTTCTCGCAGCAGCACAGGCTCGTGCCCTTGCACGCACGACGATGCCGAGTTTCACGTGCGGGAACGGATCGAACCGCAGCGCCCATGCTCCCGCAGCGTGCAGACCAGGCTCCACCACGGCGCGGGGGCGTAGCAGTCCGATGGCGTCAGCGATCGGATCGCTGGATGTCAGCGGCGAGGACTCCCTGGACGATCTATATAGAAACTCGGACTTCACGTTATGGATAGTACCGTTATGGTCTTGCAGCATCAGGTTCATGACCACTACGAAGCAGACGGCGCTCGTCACAGGCGCCAACAAGGGCATCGGATTCGAGACTGCACGTCAGCTCGCCCGGCAGGGTTTCACCGTCTGGTTGGCAAGTCGCGACCAGGAGCGCGGCGAAGCCGCCGTCAAGGAACTCGCCGTTGACGGAGACGTGCGGCTGGTCAGCCTCGACGTGACCGACACAGAAAGCGTCCGGGCCGCTGCCGCCCGCATCGGCGACGAGACCGGCGCCCTGGACGTGCTGGTCAACAACGCCGGAGCGGGATTCCCGGAGGGAGAAGGCCGTCCCAGTACGGTGCGCCTGGAGACGCTGCAGCGCTCACTGAACGTCAACTTCTACGGAGCGCTGCGCGTCACCCAAGCGTTCCTGCCGCTGGTACGGCAAGCGCAGGCCGGCCGCATCGTGAACGTGAGCACCACCCTGGCATCGATCACAACGGTCGTGTCTCCGGACAGTCCTTTCGGGCAGCTCCCGTTCTTCGCCTACCCCGCGTCGAAGACCCTCCTCAACGCGCTCACCGGATGGCTGGCCGTCGAACTCGAAAACACACCGATCAAGGTCAACTCGGTGTGCCCAGGCGCCAACGCCACCGACATGAACCCCGACCCCGCAGCGCAGCCCCCAGCAGAAGGCGCCAAAGTCGTCGTACGCGCAGCCACGCTCGCGGCGGACGGCCCCACTGGCAGCTTCTTCGACGTGAACGGCCCTGTGGGCTGGTGACCGTCAGGCCGCATCCCGTTGGCGTTGGCGTCTGCGCGTACGCCGGCAGGCGGGC
>KL571446.1:6888-11851 GCA_000715855.1 Actinoplanes liguriensis | reverse complement strand
AGGCGGTGAGCAGCGCGTCAACCGCAGCCACACGCCCAGCGTGACTGCGGTTGACGCGGCACCAAGTCGCCCCGCCGGAACACGAGTGCGCCGGCGGGACAGCGGACCACTTGGCAAGCCGGCCGCTTGGGTCCTTCCCCCCGGTACAGGGTGATCTTCCCGAGGTCGCGGATGCGCGGTGAGAGCTGCTTGCCGACCAGGTCGAACAGGGCACGATGGTCAGGATCTCGTCCGGGTTTGAGAAGCCATCCTAGGATGCCCTAGAGGTAGTGCGGCAAGCCGCACCTGAAGACACAAAGGCCGGCTTCGCCGACAGGGCAAACCTTTTGGTTTCGGCTTTGCCGGTTTCGCGGGCGTCCGGTAATTAGGCCGGGAAGTGGCCTGACCGGTTCCTACCGTGGCCGCATGACGAACAGGCCTTTCCGTATCGACATTCCGCAGTCGCAGCTCGACGACCTGAAATCCCGCTTGGCCGGCACCCGGTGGCCGGAGGAGCTTCCCGGGGTGGGCTGGAGCCGTGGCGTTCCCGTGGGGTATCTGCGGGAGGTCGCCGAGTACTGGCGGGACGGTTACGACTGGCGGGTCCACGAGGCGGCCGTCAACCGGTATCCGCAGCACCTGACCACGATCGACGGGCAGAACCTGCACTTGATGCACGTGCGGTCGCCGGAGCCTGCCGCCACGCCGCTGCTCCTGCTGCACGGGTGGCCCGGCTCGGTGGTGGACTTCCTCGACGTGATCGGGCCGCTGACCGATCCGCGTCGTCACGGTGGTGACCCCGCCGACGCGTTTCACCTGGTGATTCCTTCGCTGCCGGGGTTCGGGTTCTCCACGCCGCTGGCCGGGCCGGGGATGAACGCGGCCCGGATGGCTCGGATCTTCGCGTCGCTGATGGACCGGCTCGGATATGACCGGTACGGCGTGCACGGCTACGACTGGGGTGCGTGGATCGGCGCGCGGGTGGGACGGCAGGACCCGGAGCGGGTCATCGGTGTGCACGTCGCCGCCCTGGTCACCGTTCCGGGCGAGATGGACGGGCTCAGCGAGGCCGATCAGCGGCGCCTGCGGCGGATGCTGAACGCCAACGACGGCTATTTCCGGTGCAACAGCAAGCGGCCGCAGACCGTCGGGTACGGCCTGACCGATTCGCCGGTGGGGCAGCTCGCCTGGATCGTGGAGACGTTCAAGGAGCACACCTATCCGGAGGAGGGGTTGCCGGAGGGCAGCATCGATCGGGATCGGATTCTCACCGATGTGTCGATCTACTGGCTGACCGGCACTGCCGTGTCGGCGGCGCAGGTCTACTACGAGGAGATGTCGGTGGGGCCGGCGGCTGAGGACGGGCCTGCGGGCCTGCGCGGGAGCGTGCCGACCGGTGTTCTGGTGTCCGCTCTCGACACCACGGTCCGGCGGTGGGCCGAGCGTGATCACCACGTCGTGCACTGGACCGAGTTGGGCGAGGGCGGGCACTTCCTTGCCATGGAGGCGCCCGGGTTGCTGGCCGGTGATGTCCGGACGTTCTTCCGGAAGCTCAGGTAGCTCCGATTGCCTCGGGTCCGGCTGCTCATGGCCGGGTCCGAGGCGCTCAGCCGGCTTGCCGACATCGATGCCCATTGAAGCGTCGGACCTTTGATCCGTTGGCAGAATTCGCATGCGCCAGACTGGTTTTGCGTGTGACGCGCATCACCAAATGCCTCGCCGTGCGGCCGGGCGCCCGCCCACGATTCATTCATAACCACTGATGGATGGCCTGCTATACGTGATCCATCATGCGGGGTCAAGCTTTGATTGCCGTCAATGCGATGGGGTCGCATCGGGCATCGCGGCCGCCCTACCTTGAGTCGGTCGCGCCCATTCGGCGCTCCGGGCGCGACCACATTTCAAGCACGGGGAGGAAAGTGTGGGGAATTCTCAGTACCTCCATCGGCTCGGCCTTTCGATCGGCACCTCGGTGCTCCTGGTCGCCACCGCGGCGCCCGCCGTCGCGAGCCCGGACGCCGGCGCGGCCCCCGGGGAGACGATCTACCGGGACGCCACGGTCGACGTGTCCTACCAGCGGCTCGCGGCGGGTGATCCGCAGTGGAGCTCGGTGCCGCGGGCGTTGCGCGACACCGTGCCGGCGGGCTCCTACATCGCACAGGTGCAGATCAAGAACGTCTCCAGCGACGACATCGACGGCTGGTCGCTGTCGTTCGAGTCGCCGGACCTGATCACGGCGGCCGCGGCGGCAAAGCTGGACGCCCCGCTGGGCCTGCGCGCGACGATCCAGAACGACCCGTCGGACAAGCTGATCGAGGCGGGTACGACCTCGACCCTCTGGTTCCGCGCGCAGGACGGCCGGACAGCCGCGTACACGCCCAGGTGGGCGACCTTCGCGAGGGGCGGGGCGCAGCCGGCGAAGGACTCCGACGGCGACGGTCTGCCGGACGACATGGAACAGCGCGCGAAGCTCGACCCGCTGAGTCCGGACACCGACCGTGACGGTCTCTCCGACTTCCTCGAGCTGGGCACCGGCACCAGCCCGTCGAAGGCGGACAGCGACGGTGACGGCGTCCGGGACGGCAGTGAGGACACCGACGGCGACAAGGTGACGAACCAGCGTGAGGCCCGGTTGCGGACCGCGCTCACCGGGTCGGACACCGACAGCGACGGGCTGGCCGACGGGCAGGAGTTGGCCCGGCGCACGAGCCCGCTCAAGCCCGACACCGACGGCGACGGCGTGAACGACGGCCAGGAGGCGCGGATCGGATCGGATCCCCGTGTTGCGCAGGCCGCGTTCGACGTGACGAGGTCCGCCGACGGTGGCGCCACCACGGTCTCGGCCACGATCAAGGGTCTCGGCGCCCGCCAGGTGCCGACCTTCCGGATCACCGAGCTCCCGGCCGACCAGCGGCAGTTCCCCGCGTCCACCCCGGGTCACCTCGGCAACGGCTACGAGCTCTCGGTCGACGGCCGGTTCGCCCGGGCGACGACGACCTTCAAGGTCGACCCCGCACGGACGGGAGCGGACGTCAGGCCCGCCGTCTACCGCTACGACGACACGTCACAGCTGCTGGTGAAGGTCGCCGACCAGCGGATCGACGGCGCCACGATCACGGCCACGACAGCGACCGCCGGCAAGTACGTCGTCCTCGACAGCCGTGTTTTCGACGCGGTCTGGGATGAGGCGTCCCGTACTGGCACGGTGGACACCGACGGTGACGGGATCAGCGACTACTACGAGAACGAGAGCCGGGCCGGGCGGCTCCGGCAGGGCAACGGGGTAGCGCTGCGTGGGCTGGACCCGAACAACGCGGACACCGACGGCGACTCGCTCGCCGACGGCGCCGAGGTCCGGATCGTCACGGCCGAGCTGCCCGGATCCCCGGAGCAGGTCTACGCCAAGCTGACCTCGAATCCGCTGCTGCGGGACTCCGACGACGACGGCACCGACGACGGTGGCGACGACGAGCCCCAAACCCCGGACCCGGTGAACATGCTGATCCACCAGTCCCAGAACCGGGAGGGCCGGCGCAAGGAGCCCGACCCTGACCACTTCCAGGTTCCGCCGAGCCCGCAGGTGGCGGACGACCTGACGTTCAACGACTACACCTACGGCGAGCTGACCGATCTGGACTGGGACTTCTGGGTCGCCCGGATCACGCCCGAGTTCCTCATGTGGGGCGAGTTCAACGACATCATGAACATCGGCAAGCTCGGCGCGTCCGCCGACAACCAGCAAGCGGTGGACGACCTGCGCAACGCCTTCCGCTACGGCCGCAACGGGCAGAGCGCGGGCGAGGTCGGCGTGAACGACAACTACGACCCCGCCAAGTACCTCCAGGTCGGCTCCGGCACCGCGCTGTCGCGGGCGGTCGCGGCCTCGCCTCAGGAGCAGAGCTACATCGACATCGCGAAGGGGATCATCGTCCAGTCGATCACGGACAACCTGGGCGGCGTCGCGCAGTTCCAGCTCCAGGACGACCTCAACCTGAACCTGCTGTACCGGCTGTTCAATGACAGCGAACTGAAGTATCCGGTCTACGACTTCTCCGTCACCAACGCCGACCAGCGGGCCCTGTCCATCGCCATTCACCAGTTCCACGGGCACACGATCGAACTGAAGAACTATGTGATCACCGGAAACACCTTCTCGGGGACGCTGCTCTTCCACTCGTACGACCATTTCGGGCTCGACCCCGACGACGAGATCACGAATTACGGTTTCATCGACTGGTTTACCCTCCAGCACTATGACCGGTTCAACGGGAAGTACCCCCCGGCGATCGCGGTGGCGGACGTCGAGGTCCCCATCAGCGGCTCGTTCTGACTCACCGGGACCTGACGCTGTGGAGCCCCGGGGACGACGCTCGCCGGTCCGGATCGTGCTCGTCACGCTCATCGTCGTGGCGGCGCTCGTGGTGGCTTGGCGGGTCGCCGTCCTCGGTGCTCTGGGGCTGCACTTCGGCAGTGGGTTCGACAAGAAGCGGTTCGACCGGCTGGAGTCGGAGTTCGATGGCTCGCAGGCGGCCTTCGCCCAGGCCGACGCCCGGATGCGGGAGCTGGTGGCCGCTCACCCGCGGGCCACGCGCATCTCCTGGACCTGGGCGTCGATCTGCGTCGGCAGCGTCTGCGAGCCCGTCACCGCACAGGACAAAGCGATCTATCTGGCGCTGCCGGCCGCCGACAAGATCTTGTACCAGTCGAAGGACGCCGGGCGCACGTTCTTCAAGTTCTTCAACCAGGATCCGCCGCGCTACACGATCATGCACGCGCCCGACGACACGGACCCGGCGGCGTGGGCTGAGGAACGGGGGTTCCGCAGCAGCCGGTCGCTGACCCCCGGATGGGTGATTCTCGGGCCGATCCCCGACCTGGATCGTGAGAACGACCAGTGGCCCTGACGCGTCGCCGGAAAGGCGGGAGGTCGCGGGCCTCGATGGGGTTCGTGCTCTGAGCGTGCCCACCCGCGGAGGTCGCCCTT
>KL571446.1:6034-6741 GCA_000715855.1 Actinoplanes liguriensis | reverse complement strand
GTCTGTACCCGAGCGGAGACAGGCAATGAAGAATGTGGTCTTTCAGGTTTCGAGGGCGGCTTTGACCAGGGCGAGGGCGGTCTCGGGTGGGATGCCGAGGGCGCGGGTGGTTTCGGCGTAGGTGGCGGCGGCGTTCTGGGCGCGGCGGGAGGTGCCGGTGGCGCGGGCGGTGATGACGGTGCCGAGGCGGCCGCGGGTTTCGACGAGGCCGGCCTGTTCGAGTTCTTTGTAGGCGCGGGCGACGGTGTTGGCGGCCAGGCCGAGGTCGGTGGCGAGCTGGCGGACCGGTGGCAGTTTGGTGCCGGCGGCCAGGGTGCCGTCGGCGGCGAGGGCGGCGATGCTCAGGCGGACCTGTTCGTAGGGTGGGGTCGGCGAGTCCGGGTCGATGGTGATGTTCATCAGACCAGTTTCGGCGGGGTGTTGCCGGCGGCGACGATGGCCCGCCGGATCGGGACGAAGGCGAGCAGGATGCCGCCGATGAGGAAGAACACGACGAGCGAGACGATGCCGAGGCGGTAGCTGTTGGTGAGCTGGAAGATCAGGCCGAACAGCAGGGGGCCGAGCCAGCTGGTGCCCTTGTCGCTGATCTCGTAGAAGCCGTAGTACTCGCCTTCGCGGCCTTCGGGGATGAGCTGGGAGAACAGGCTGCGGGACAGGGCTTGGCTGCCGCCGAGGACCAGGCCGATGCCGGCGCCGAGGATCATGAA
>KL571446.1:5311-5781 GCA_000715855.1 Actinoplanes liguriensis | reverse complement strand
ATGGTGTTGCGGGCGCCGAGGCGGGTGGCGAGGGCGCCGAGCAGCAGGGCGCCGCCGAAGGCGAGGAACTGCACGATCAGGATCGTGATGATCAGGGTGGACTGTTCGAGTTTGAGCTCTTCGGTGCCGAACTGGCTGGCCAGGGTGATGACGGTCTGGATGCCGTCGTTGTAGATCAGGTAGGCGCCGAGGAACGCGAGGGTCAGCGGGTAGGCGCGCATGTGCTTGATCGTGTGGCCGAGTTGTTTGAAGCCGTCGGTGAGCACGTTGCCGCGTTGTTCGGTGCTCTCGGCGCCGGGGCGATCTTTCAACCAGAGCAGCGGTACGAGGGTGAACGCGGCCCACCAGAGGCCGGCGGAGACGATCGACCAGCGGGCGACGTCGAGGGTGCGTTGCGGGTTGCCCTCTTCGCTGAGCAGGGTGACGGCGACCAGGTTGAGGGCCAGGAGCAGGTCTGTCTCTTATACACA
>KL571446.1:1740-5130 GCA_000715855.1 Actinoplanes liguriensis | reverse complement strand
CCGATGGCCCAGCCGCGGCTGGAGACGCGGTCGCGCTGGTCGGGTTCGGCCAGTTGCGGCAGGAACGAGTTGTAGACGACGATCGCGGCGCCGAAGGCGATGTTGGCGATCAGGAACAGGGCGCCGCCGAGCAGGTAGCGCTGGCCGGTGACGAAGCCCATGGCGATGGGGGCGGCGGCGCCGATGAATGCGGCGCCGGCGAGCAGCGGCTTCTTGCGGGGGGCGCGGTCGGTGATGGCGCCCATGACCGGCAGGACGAAGACGGTGAGGAACACCGACAGCGACACCAGGTAGGGGAAGTAGCTGCCGGCGGCGACGGTGATGCCGAGGGGGTGCACGACGCCGTCGCATTCGTCGGCGCCGAGCTCGCAGCCGGCGGCCTGTTCGGTGACGCTGGTCAGGAACGGGCCGAGGAAGACGGTGATGACGGTGGTCTGGAACGCCGAGTTGGCCCAGTCGTAGAAGTACCAGCCGCGGCGTTCCCGTTTACCGGCGGGGACGGGGGTCGGTGTGCCGGTGACGGCCATCGTGTGCGCTCCAGGGTGTCGGTCGGTGCGCGCACATGATGCCATCCGGGCGCCGTTCAGGCGAGACGTGCGTCACTGTTCACCGGGTGTCCACCAGCGGGCCAGGGCGGCGACGGCGGGGTCGTCGGAGGCGGACAGGACGGTCCACGGGTCGGCGCCGTCGGGGACCTCGACGCCGGCGTAGGCGGCGAGGTCGTGCGGGTCGATCGGGTCGGCGGGGGCGGTGTAGGTGTCGGCGGCGCCGAGGGTGGAGGCGTCGACCCAGGGGAAGCCGTCGACCGGTTCGGGCAGGTCGCCGACTTCCAGGGCCGGGGGGAAGTCGTCGGCGACGGGCAGCGGGTCGTGCACCTCGGGCAGATCCGAGATGTCACCGTCGTCGTGGTGGTCGAGGTCGGTGTGCGGGTCCGGCTCGTGGTCCACATGATCCGGGAGGTCCGGCAGCTCGTGACTGTCCGGCAACTCGTGGATGTCGGAGAAATCCGGCAGGCCGTCGTCGTCGTGGTGGTCGAAGCCACCCCAGTGGTCGCTCATCTCTGCCTCTCGTCGTCGATCGGCGCCGGGGTCAGGGCGCGTGCCCGCAACAGGGCCTCGTCGGCCTGTCGTACCCGGACCCGGACCGTGTCCAGCTCCTGCTGTGCCGCGGTGCGTCGTTTCGCGCGCCCGGCCGCGTCCTCGGCGGCGGCCGCGTCGATCTCGGCGATCTGCGCGTCCAGGTCGCGCAGGCGTCGTTCGGCGGCGTCGTCCAGGGCCACCGACAGTGCGTACTGCAGGTCGGTGAAGCGGACGCTGACCTCGTCGGCGAGGGCGGCGCGGGCCTCGCCGAGCACGTCGCGCAGCCAGGTGCGGGCGTGCTGGCGGTCGGTGTGCACGCGCCGGCGGTAGAGCACGTAGCCGCCGGCGGCCAGGCCCAGCCCGATGCCGGCGACCGGGATCAGCAGCCCGCCGGCCGCGCCGAGCACGGACATCCCCAGGGCTGCGCCGCGCCCGGCCATGAACGCGATGCCGCCGGCGGACAGGGCGATCAGCAGGTTGTCGCCGGAGCCGTCGCGCGGCGGGGTCGCCGCGAGGGCGTGCCGCAGGGTCGCGTTGACCTTGCCGAGGACCGCGTCGCGCTCGTCGTCGTCGAACGCCGAGTCCAGGACCTCGCCGGCGACCTGGGTGAAGGTGGCCTCGAGCCGTTCGGAGAGCTGGGCGGCGACGGCCTGCAGCTGCACGTCCACGTCGTCGGGCAGTTTGCCCAGGTGGTGGCTGCCCAGTTTCTCGATGCGGGCCGACAGCTCCTGCTGGATCTCGGCGATGCGGCTGCGCAGGGCGCCGATGGTCTCGACGCGGGCGCGCTGGACCTCGGCGTTGAGCAGCAGCGACCACTGCCGGGACTGGTTGCGCTTGCGGGCGGCGACCGCGGCCCGGTCGGCGCGCAGCTCGGCCTGCCGGGCCGGGTCGGCGGTCGCGGCCTGCAGTTTCGCGTCGGCGTTGGCTTCCAGGCGGGCGAGCTCGCCGCGGGCGGCGCGCAGCACGTTGGCCAGTTGCAGCTGGTGGCCGCGGCCGGCGAGCTCGATCAGGGCGTGCTGCAGGCCGGGGATCTTGGAGGCGTCGGCGAGGGCGCCCTGCCGGGTGCTGTCGGCGGCCAGGGCCAGCTCGGCGAGGCGGGCGGAGACCGGGAACCAGGGGGCGGCCGCGAAGCGCGGGGCGTGGGCCTGCAGCAGGGCGCGGTTGTCGTCGGCGATGCGCCGCCACTGCGGGAACGCGTCGATCTTGGTGAGGGCGAAGACGACGGCGTCGACGCGTTCGGCGGCCTGGGCGAGGAACTCCAGCTCCGGTTTCGACAGCGGCGCGGACGCGTCGGCGACGAACAGCAGTGCCGAGGCGCGGCGGACGGCGTCGAGGGCGACGGTGGCGTGCACCGGGTCGAGGCCGCCGGCGCCGGGGGTGTCGAGCAGGGTCAGGTACTGCAGCAGCGGCGCGGGGTGGGTGACCTCGATGCGCCGGGCGCGGCGTTTCCCGGCGGCCCAGTCGGTGAGGTCGTCGACGTCGACGGGTTCGCCGCCCTCGGGCAGCCACGCGCGGGCGGTGAACGTGTCGCCGGGCACGAAGCTCAGGTAGGCGGCGGTGGTGACGGCCGCGTCGACCGGGGACAGGCCGGGGACGCCGAGCAGGGCGTTGACCAGGGAGCTCTTGCCGCGTTTGGTTTCGCCGACGACGACCACGCCGGGGCGGGTGAGCTGGGTGCGGCGCAGCTCGGCCAGGTCGGCGGCGGCGTCCATGTCGGTGGTGCGCAGGTAGGCGAGGGCGTCGCGGACGGCGGCGTCCATCAGCGGGGTCAGATCGCGCATCGGCTGCGCACCTCCTGCGCGAGAAGCTGGAAGCCGCGGTGCGCGATGTGGGCGATGCGGGCCTGGGCGGGGCCGGCGCCGTCGACGGCGTAGGTGCGCCAGCGGCCGGCGGCGGCGATCAGTTCCCGTTCCCCGGCGCCGGGGGAGTCCAGGATGAATGCGGGGTCCTCGCTGGTGGCGAGGCGGATCAGTTCGGCCTCGCGGTCGGCGGGCAGAGCGACGGCGCCGGTCGCGGCGCGCTGGGCGGCGTCGAGCAGGCGCAGCCGGTGGTAGGCGGGGTCGCGCAGCACGTCCTCCAGGGCGTCGCGGACGCCTGCGCGCAGGCGCGGGTCGGCGGTGTGCCCGGCGATGCGTTCCAGGCGGGTCAGCGCCCAGCCGGCTTTGATCGCGTCGGCGCGCCAGCCGAACGACCGGTCCAGGGTCTGCTGCAGCCGGGGCAGGCCGGACGCGGCGAACAGGCGGCGTTCGAGCTCGCCGGTGCCCAGGCGCGGGTCGGCGGCCAGCTGGGCGCAGGCGAAGCCGATGCCGTA
>KL571446.1:0-1548 GCA_000715855.1 Actinoplanes liguriensis | reverse complement strand
GCGGCCGAGCAGCCGTTCGCGGCGTTCCGGTGAGGCCGGGGCGGGCAGGGTGCGGAACAGGTCGACGGAGGCGAGCAGCAGGTGCAGCTCGTCGGCGGGCAGCGCGGCGAGCTGGGCGAGGGCGTCGCGGTCGGCGCCGGTGAGCCGGCCGGCGCCGGCGGTCTCGGCGAGCAGCCCGATCAGGGGGACGACCTCGCCGACGGTACGGGCGAGCAGCCCGGCCTGCTGCACGGCGAGGGGCCCGGCCACGGGCCAGGGGTCGTCGGCGCCCCCGGTCAGAGTGTCGATCTTGGCGAGGACTCCGAGCGCGTTGATCGGGCTGGTGGCCAGGCGCGCGGACGCGTCGTGGAAGGCGTCCAGGGCGCGCAGGTCGTCGGCGCGCACGGCCTGGGTGAAGACGTAGACGACGGCTTCGGCGGCGGCGACCTCCCCGGCGGAGTCGGCGTCGATGTCGTCGTCGAACGGGGCGTCGCCGACGACGCGGGCGGCCCGGTCGCTGGAGGCGGTGTCGGTCGACGACAGGCCCGGGGTGTCGACGACGGTCAGTGTCCGCAATCGGTCATTGGTGAGTGTCACATCGACGTAGGCGATGCGGGCGGCGGGCACGCCGAGGCGGGCCGGGACCATGCCGTCGTCGTCGAGCGGGAGGCTGCGCCGCTGGTCATCGCGGGTGACGACGTCGACGCGGTCGGCCGGGCCGTACCGGAATCGGGTGACCACGCGGGTGCACTCGCCGGCCGCGGTCGGGGCGACACGCCTGCCGATAAGAGCGTTTACTAGTGTCGACTTTCCGGCTTTCAGGCGACCGGCAATCGCGACCCGTAACGGTTCGTGCAGACGGTTGCCGATCTGTCGTACCTGTCCACCAGCATCGGAGTCGAAATCCGTGACGATCTCGTGACACAGTGTAGCCAACCGACGGCTGAGCGGTCCGGTCACCGCGACTCGTCAGCTGAGCACACTGTCAGCGACAATGTGCAGAAGGCGGCAGTCGGCGTCACGAAACGGGGACCTTTCTCGCGCAGGAAGCAGGCTCGGTTCTTCGTTCGCAGCACAGACTACGGATGCCGACACCACCCGGGGGATCCCGTGTTCGTGCCAGAGAAGGAGGACCACTAGTGGCGGACGAGCCTTACCTGGCCGCATCCTCCACTCTGCGTCACGGCCCGGCCCTCGTCGTGCTCACCGGCCCGCCCGGCTGCGGCCGCAGCACCCTGCTGCAGCGCATCGCCGCCGCGGTGCCCGGCCCCGTGCACGCCGGAGGCGGCCTGGCCATGCTGGCAGGCGTGCCCGCCCTGGCCCTGTCCCGGGCCGTGCGCGCCCGGCTGCCCGGCGACGACGTGCACCTGCTCGCCGAGGCCGTCCGGTCCCGGGTGCGCGGCGGCCTGCTCGTGCTCGACGACCTGCAGCACTGCGACCCGGCCACCATCGCCGCCCTGCCGCACCTGGCCCGCACCTGCCGCGTGCTGGTCGCGCTGCGCACCCCGCACCGCATCCCCGCCGACCTGCACGACGCGCTGCGCGAGACGGCGGCCCAGTGGCTGAGCG
>KL571445.1:7710-9356 GCA_000715855.1 Actinoplanes liguriensis | reverse complement strand
CTCGGCGTTGGCGACGATGTTCAGCGCGCACCCGCCGCCGAGTGCGACGTCGACCTCGGCCGGTACGCCGGTGTGCCGGGCGAGCAGCTCGAACACCCGCTCGGTGAACAGCTCCTGGAAGGTGGCGATGACGTCGGCCATGGTCTGGAAGTCCCGTGCGAACTGCGGCCGTCCGCTGAGGTCGTCGTACGTCGCCTGGGCCGCGGCCGGATCGGCCATCACGTCCCCGCGGACCCCGAGCAGCAGCTCACGCACGTCGGCCCGGGGGTGGCCGTACCCGCCCAGTGCCATCACCTTGCCGGCCACGCTCGGGCTCTTGCCGAAGCCGAACAGGTAACCCAGCGCGCTCCAGCCGAACCCGTTGCCGTACCAGGGAAGCGGGTCCTTCTCCAGCCAGTTCAACCGGCCCTGCTCGACGCGGAACAGCGAGCTGCGGGTGATCTGCCCGCGACCCTCGTTGACCAGGACGACGCAGCCCTCGCTGTGCCCTGCGTAGTGCGCGGCGAGCGCGGCGTGCGACACCTCGTGGGTGACCACCACGCAGTCGATCGGGCGGCCGAGCAGCGTCGAGGTGGTCCGATAGTGCAGGGCGCCGGAGTCGACGGCGGCCAGCGCGCCGTCGAGGTCGCCCAGCCCGAGCAGCCGGTGCGAGAACGGGGTGCTGACCGCGATCAGGTCGATCTGTGCGGGGTCGATCGACGCCTCGCGCAGGACGTGCTGCAACGCGTCGTCGACGCGGCCGTCGTGTTTGACCCGGCTGAGCCGTTCCGCCTCGATCGAATAGCGGAGCACCCCGTCCTCGAAGTAGGAGACGCCGGCGTCGTGACCGAGGGAGTGCAGGGAAAGAACTTTCATGCTGACGCCTCCGTCAGGGGGTGGTGCCCGGAAGGGTGGGAGGAGCCGGGCGCGACGTACTCGGCCCAGTGCACTTCCCGCAGCGGCCGGCGGAGCACGCCGCGAAGGTAGAGCTCGCCGGCGGTACGCGCGAACCAGCCGAAGTAGATCCACTTGATCGCCGACTTGGCGGCGCCCCGGCGCTTCCCGCCGGAGGAGTCGAAATCGGTCAGCGGCCACATGCCGGAGAAGAGGATGTCGCGGAAGTAGTACCGCGCCACCGGGTAGGACCAGTCGGCAAGGTAGATGGCGTGGTTGAGAAGCAGCCGCCGGATCCGGCGGCGGGACTGCCCGGCCGGCCCGGCGACCTCATAGTGGCAGGTGGCCGACGGCACCAGACGAAGGTGGTGCAGCGGATCCGGCTGCTCGGGGTCGAGCAGCCGGAAGCAGACGAAGCCGTCGTCACAGACGTACCGGTCGGGGATGCCGCCCGTGACGACCGCCCGCTCGACCAGGAGACAACAGCCGTGCGGGTAGTTCGTGGCCGTGTTGGTCAGCGCCTTCAGCCGGTGCAGCAGGTGGGAGGTGGCGAACGGCCGCGCGTGCGCGACCTTGGTGGCGCCGACCGCACCCCGGCTGCCGTGCCGGACGAAGTCCAGCACCAGCTCGCGCAGGCAGTGCGGATCGAGCCGGATGTCGTCGTCGAGCCAGCCGACAGCGGTGAGGTCCAGGTCGTCGGCGATCGCGATGCCGGCGTTGAGCGTGCTCACCTTGCCCGGCCCGGGCAGCGACAACCCGAGGAAACGTACGCC
>KL571445.1:6216-7451 GCA_000715855.1 Actinoplanes liguriensis | reverse complement strand
AGAGATGTGTATAAGAGACAGGGACCATGATCAGCGCGTCCGGCAGCGCCCGGACGACGTCGTCCAGCTGCTCGACCAGGTCGCGCAGCCACGTCTGGTGCTCGGCGGCCGAGTAGCGCCCCAGGTGGGTCGGCAGCACGAACGCGATGCGTACCGCTTCGCCGGACCCCTCCGGGCGGGCGGCGCCGTGGGTGTCACTGACCGTGCCGTCGGCCCGTACGTAGCGGACCGGGCGACGCCACGTGCTGCCCGGCTCGTAACCGATCGACATCCGGCGGCGAAGGTGGCGTATCACCGTGGACTCACGTGCCGGCATCGGACGCCCCCTGCTCGGCGGCCAGCGCCGTCCGGAAATCCCCGTCGGCGCCCCAGCTGACCCCGCGCAGCGGCCGGCCGGTCAGCCCCCGGACCGCCAGCGACGTGGTCACCGCGCCGAACCACATGAAGTGGACCGCTTTGAGCGACCAACGGACCAGGCCGCGGGCCCGGCCCCGCCGGTTGTCCCACGGCGCCAGCGGCCACAGGCCGTAGAACAGGTAATGGGCGAAGTAGCGGCGTGCGGTTCGCGACGGGTAGTCGGCCATCGAGACCACGTGGCTGTACATCGAGCGGCGCAGGCGTACGAGAGTGTCGCCGGCCCGGCCGATGCGGCAGAACCCGCAGATCGCGTCCGGGACCACCTCGAAGTCCGGCCGGGCCGCGTCGGTGGCCCGGGAGAGCAGCTCGAACAACACATAGCCGTCGTCGGTGAGGCGGCGTGGCGAGATGCCCCCGGCAAGGACGTCGGCGGCGACCAGCATGCAGCCGGCCGCCGGGTACTCGGCGGGCGGAGCGGTGTGCCCGGACACCGAGTCCATCACCTTCGCCGAGGTGGTGGTGCTGGTCAGGGCGGTCTCGCAGGCCCCGACGGCCCCGGTGGCGCCGCGCTGCAGGAAGCGGGTGACCAGGCGCTCCAGGCAGTCGGGTGCCAGCTCGACGTCGTCGTCGACCCACAGCCAGCCGAGATAGCCGAGACCGGCGGTGATCCGGAGCACCGCGTTGGTGGTCAGGAGCTTGCCCCGGCCGGACAGCGCGGCCCCGGCGATGGTCACCCCGTCGGGAACCCGCAGGGCCGGCATCAGCGCGGCGACGCGGTCCACCGCAGCGGTGTCCGGGCCGTCGCACTGCATGCCGATCCACACGGTCAGGGCAAGCGCGGGATGGGTCCGGGGGACCGGCTCTGTCTCTTATACACA
>KL571445.1:5784-5963 GCA_000715855.1 Actinoplanes liguriensis | reverse complement strand
ACTCGAGCCTGTCCAGGACGTGCTGCACCGCCTCGACCTGTTCGGCGAGACCGCACCGGGCGACATAGGTGGGCAGCAGGACGGCGAGACCGTCGCCCGGTAGAGTCCCCAGCCGGCCGGGCGCCGGAGCGTCCGCCGCCACCACCGTGGCCGACCCGTCGTGGAGCACGGTGACCCGC
>KL571445.1:5171-5538 GCA_000715855.1 Actinoplanes liguriensis | reverse complement strand
GATGTGTATAAGAGACAGAGCCACCACCCGCTGGAGCACGCTGCGGCCGGCTCGGTCAGAAGTCACGGTCGGTGTTGTTGTTGGACTTGGCCAGGCTCATCAGGCCGGACGCGGTGTTGCGCCACTGCCCGGTCGTCATCGCGTGGCCGATCAACGACTTGGCCATCTGCGGCCGTAGGAAGAACGACCGGTACGCGTACCGCGCCCGGGCCTCGGCGTCCGGCACCAGGTGATTGAGCCGTACGTCGAATTCGCCCCGGACGAACCGGTCCCAGTAGTCGGCCGGGATCGCGCCGGCGTCGACGCACTCCTTGTGCAGGGGGGTGCCGGGCAACGGGGTGGCGGTGTAGAAGCTCTGTCTCTTATA
>KL571445.1:0-4973 GCA_000715855.1 Actinoplanes liguriensis | reverse complement strand
GGCGAGGTCGACGGTGGCCTGCAACTGTTGCCGGCTCTCGCCGAGCCAGCCGACGATGAAGTATCCGAACCCCTTGATGCCGGCCTCGAAGGCGGAGGTGACCGCCTTCTCGATCTTGCCGACGTTGCTCTCCTTGTTCATCCGCTGCAGGATCTCCGAGTCGCCGTGCTCGATCCCGAAGCGAAGGCGCTTGCAACCGGCGCCGGCCATCGCCTCCAGCAGCTTGTCCGGAACGAGGTCGACCCGGGTGGGCGCCTCCCAGCGAATCTTGAGACCGGTCGACCGGATCTGCTCGCAGATCTCGTAGACGCGCCCGCGGTGCAGGGTGAAGACGTCGTCGTAGAACATGATCTCGCGGGTGCCGTACCGCTCCTGCAGAAGCGTCATCTCTCCGACGACGTCGTCCGGGCTGCGGTACATCGACTTCTTGTCCACCGCCTGCTTGAAGCAGAAGCTGCACTTGAACGGGCAGCCCCGGCTCGAGATCATGGTGGCGAACGGGCGAGGCGCCATGATCGAGTAGTAGCTGTCCATCGGCAGGCCCTCACGCTCCGGCCAGCCGACGTCCTCCAGGTTGATCATCGGTGCGGCGCCCCCGTCGAAGGTCCGGGTGACCAGACCGCGTACGCCGTCCGGGTCCTCGCCCTGCTCCAGCGCCTCGGCGAGATCGACCATGATGGTGATGCCCTCGCCGACGCCCACGTAGTCGATCGAGTCGTGGTACAGGTTCTCCGCCGCGTATACCTCGGTGTGCGGACCGCCGAGGATGACCTTCGCGCCGGTGCTCTTCGCCGCGGCCGCCGCTTCGAGCGCGCCGGGCAGGCCGGGGGTCGTGGTGCTGATCCCGACCAGGTCCGGTTGATAGTCGGCGAGAAGCTTGCGCAGCCCCTCGCCGTCCAGGCCGAGCGCCGGCGTGTCCACCTGGATGACGTTGTGGAAGCCCGCGCTCTTCAACGCGGTGTGGATATAGCCGAGACCGAGGTGCGGCAGCACCCCGGCCCGACGCTGGATCTGACCGATCTGCCGGGTGTTGAGACAGAGGTCATGGTGGCGGACGAGCGCGATGCGCAGCTTGCGCTTGCGCCAGCGGGGCGCACGGTTGCGCTCCGGAGCGGCGGCGACCGGGCTCGCTCCGGTGCCGCACGACGCACCGGTTGCCTTGGGATTGTTCAGGACCACGAGTTGTTTGGGCATGCCGATCCGATCAGAGGAGGATGGGCTCACGACGTTGCAACCGCTGGGCCGAGCAGAGCCGGCCGAGAGCCGCTCGCCAGTCCGGGGTCTCCAGCGCGCCGGCGAAGATCACGTAATCCGCGCCGGCCTGCAGATAGGCGTCCACCTGCTCGGGCGAGCGAACGCCGCCGCTGACGAACAGCAGCTGTTCGGGCGCCATCCGGGCCCGGAAGATCTCGCAGGTCCGCGCGGTCACCTGCTCGTTGCGTGAGTAGAGATAGGCGAGGTCGAAACCGAATTGCCGGGTGCGGTCCGCATAACCGGCGACGGACTCCTCGTCCTGGCCGATGGGCCGGGTGCCCATCCGGACATATGAGCGGTCGTCCCGCCCGAAGGTCAGGGCCGCGGAGAGTAACGGTTGCGGCGCCGATCCCGACCCGTTGCCCAGCGCGTACGTCTCCAGCAGGCTTTTCCACACGTAGTACGGGTCGTCGGAGCCGAGCAGCGCCGGCAACATCACGCTGTCCGCCTCCTCGACCACCGGGAAGCCCCGGCCGGGAATCGGCGGGAAGTGCAGGATGGTCGGAATGTCGGTGACCTCCCGAACGGCGTCCACATAGGCCGGCATGACCGCCTCGAAGTCCTCGTAGTCGGTACTGGCCAGCAGCAGCGCCGGCATGCCCGTCTCCGCGACCGCCCCGGCTTTCTCCACCGCCTCCGCCACCTCGACCTTGAACGGGTCGACGACGTGGATGACGTGGCCGCGGTGCGCCCGCAGGTGGGCGAGGACATCCCGCCGATGTTCACCGGTCTTCGTGGTCCTGCGGGTCTCGCTGGTCATGCGCCGGTCCTCTCCGCGCCGATGTGCAGCGCCCGTACGACGGTCGCGGTGGTGTGCAGCCCGAACGTGTCCCGGGCGATCGTCCCCAGGCAGAGCCGCCCGACCCCGTCGAACGTCCAGTCCTCGTAGCTGTCCGGATCGGTCTCCCAGGGCAGCACCATGCGCAGGCGAGCCGACGGCGTCCACGAGCCGTCCGGCCGTTGCTGGCTTTCGAGCCACCCGGTCGCGGCCCGGATCGCAGGGTCTGCGATGCCCGGCTCGCCGGCGGCGACGGTGCGCAGCGCCAGGGCGGTCGCGAACGGTGAGCCCTCCGGATGCAGCTGGTTGGTGACCGCCCCGTCCGCGCCGATCCGGCCGGCCGCCCAGCGCGCCGCGGCAGCCCGGGCCGGCTCGGTCCCCGGCACCGAGAGCAGGGACTCGACCGCGAGGGCCGTGCTCATCTCCGGGTCGATCCACCAGTAGGCCGGCCATTCCCCGGTCGGGCGCTGGGCGTCCAGCAGCCCGGCCACGACCCGGTCGCGCTCGGGCAGGTCGGCCAGCCCGGCGACGGCCGCGGTCACGCATACGTGTCCGCCGCACCATCCGGCCCAGCTGGGCACCATCGGATAGCGGCCGAAGGCGTCCTTGGCCAGCTCCGGCACGTACGTCGAGACCAGCCCGTCGTCGTGGACGTGGCTGCTGAGGAAGGCCCGCCCGTGTACCGCCCACGGCTCCGCCGAGCGTCCGAGCAGCTCTGCCAGGTGCAGCACCCAGCCAGTGCTGTCGGCGTCTTCCGGGGCGACCTCGCTGTAGTTCCAGCCGCCGTTGTCGTGCTGCTCCGGGATCAGCAGGTCAAGTGCCTCGTGCGCGGCCCGGACGGCGGCGTCGTCGCTCAGCCGGACGAGCACGCTCGCCACGTACGCGGTGATCCAGTCGTCGCTGGGCCCCAGGAGGTCGTAGTCGCGCCAGCGCCCGTCCTCGGCCCGGCGGCTCATCAGGAAGTCGATGCCACGGCGGGTCGCGTTGTCGGCCTGGGTGTCGGCAGTCGTCTCGGTCACGGGCGGTTCCTCTCCGGTGTGCCTGGTGTCGCGGCGACCGCCCGTCGGTCCAGAAGGGGTCGGATCGCGTTCTCGATGCGTTCGGCCGTTGCCTTGGGGTCCAGCACGGATGCGGCGAAGGCCCGGCAGTCGCGCTTACGGGCCGCGATCAGCTCACGGTCGGCGAGCCACTGGTCGAGGTCGGCCAGGAGCTCGTCGGCGGTGACCCGGCACCGGCCGAGACCGTGCTCGTCGATCAGGCCGCCGACCCAGCTCTCCATCGGCAGGCCGGATTCCAGCATCAGGACGGGGATGCCGAAGGATGCCGCCTCGAGTGTGGTGTTCGGCCCGGCCTTGGAGATCAGGAAGGCGTGGTCGGTGGCGGCCGCGCCCTCGATGTAGGCGAAGTACTCGCGCTGGGTGAGCTTGGTGTGGAAGCGCCACCGGGTCAGGCCGACGTCCCGGACGACCCGCTCGATCAGCGCCTGGTCGTTGTAGCCGACGAACACCACGTCGGTGTCCGGGTGCCGGTCGGCCAGGTGGTTCAGCACGCGGACGTAGTCGTCGCCGCCCCGGTTGCTGAACACGATGATCCGTGGCCGGTCCGGCTCGCCGGCCGCCGGGGTCGGCCAGCCGGGGCGGGCGTCGGGGTCCGCGTCGGCGCTCACGAACGAGCCCAGGTCGTGCCGGGCCACCAGCGGCCCGACCACGTGCACCGAGGCCGGGTCCGCGCCCACCTCGGTGACCAGCCGCTGCTTGGCCCAGGTGAACGGGACGAGGGTCGCGTCGAGAGCGGCACTTCGATGGATCGGCAGCTCCAGCAGGCCCGGGTTGGTCACGTAGCTGACCACGGGGACGCCGGTCCCGTTCAGGGCCGCGCGGCAGAGCCGGGCGACGAACCCCTTGGTGCCGATGACCAGCTCCGGCCGGGAATCCGCGAGCGCCTCGCGCAAACCACCGAGGCGGTCGGCGACCGAGTGGCCGGGGTCGGTCTCGAAACCGGCCGGGTACGCCTGGTCGATCTCCGCCATCAGGGCGAGGTACCGCGTCGTGCGCGTCCGGACATCCGGTGAGCCGACGGAGATCTCGGCGATCCTGGCACCGTACTCACCCATGAAGGGCAGCAGCGGCTCCGCCTCCCAGAGGTCGACCTGCCGGTCCGGAAGGCGTTCCCGCAGCACGCCGGCGAGCCGGGTGGCGGCCAGGAAATTGCCGAACTGTCCCCAGGTACGCGGCGACACGACGACAATGCGTGGCTCGGTCATGACGGTACCTCCAGAACGGTCGTTCGCGTGCCGGGCCGGGCATCGCCGGCGGGAGCGGGTTCCGCGTCCTGCCAGAGCTGGAAGCAGAGCAGCGCCCAGAGCTTGCGGGAGTGGTCGGCTCGGCCGTCGAGGTGCTGGCCGACCAGCCGCTGGACGGTCTCGGGGCGGAACAGACCGTGCTGCTCCAGCCGGCGCGGAGCGAGCGTCTCCAGCAGCAACGGGCGCAGCTCGCGGAGAAGCAGGGTGCCGATCGGTGCCCGGAATCCGGTCTTCACGCCGTAGGCGGTGGCCGCCGGGAGCATCCGCGCCGCGATCCGGCGCAGCGGGTGTTTGCCGGTGAACCGGCGCAGTTTACGGCCGGCCGGGAGGCCGGCGCAGAAGTCCACGACGGCCTCGTCCAGGAACGGCGACCGGGCCTCGATCGAGGTGAGCATCGACGCCCGGTCCACCTTGGTGAGGATCACGTCGGTCAGGAAATGCGCGATGATGCCGAGCTGGCTGCGTTCCAGCGAGCTCAGGGCCGGCTCCGCGCCGAGCGTGGCGTCGACCCGCTCGAACGGCCGGCCGGTCGCCGGGGGGATCAGGATTCGGTCCAGCTCACCGGGCTGGAACGGTGCCCCGGCGAGCAGGAACCGGCGTTGCGGCGGACAACCCAGGGCCTGTCTCTTATACACATCT
>KL571444.1:49491-50035 GCA_000715855.1 Actinoplanes liguriensis | reverse complement strand
GGTGTAGAGCCCGGCGAAGACCGGCGTCTCCAGCGTCTGCCCGGGGGCGAGCGACCAGGTGAGCCCCTCGTGGCCGGGCCCGCCGGTCCAGGTCGTGCGCCCCACCGGGTCGCGGTGCAGGGTGATCCGCCAGCTGCCGCTCCAGGCCAGCGCGGTGCTCCACACCTCGCCGTGCTCCTCACCGGCCGTGCCGTCGTCCAGGGCCAGCCACGGGTTGGCGTGGTGGCTGGTCATCCCGCGCCGGCTGGTGAAGACCGTCTCGGCGACCGGGATCTGCACGCGGCGCAGCTGGAACTCGCTGTTCCAGCCGCCGACCAGATGACTGACCCGGTAGTCGGCGCGCTGCGGAAGGGTCCAGGACGCGCTGTCGCAGCGCTGCACGGTGACCGGGCGCCGGTCGTCGCGGTTCTCGACGCTGGTCCAGCGGTCGATCACGTCGCTGTCGTCGTGCAGCCGGTAGTGCAGGGTCAGGCGCAGCGGGTAGTGCCGGTCGTCGAGGTGGAGGCGCAGATGGCCGTCGTCGGTGTCGTGGCCGGCGTACCGT
>KL571444.1:48450-49245 GCA_000715855.1 Actinoplanes liguriensis | reverse complement strand
GGCCGGCCGGGCCGAAGCGGGCGCCGCCCTCGACGGCCAGCTCCTCCGGGCCGCCGATGGTGTCGAAGCTGCTGCCCGGGGCCGGTATACGCTCGGACAGGGCGATGGCCTGATCGATCGTCAGCGGCGCACCCCAGTGCACGTGGCGGGCGACGTCGTGCTCGTCGAGCCGGACGGCGTAGGACGTGGTGGCGGTGCTCAGCAGCCAGAGGCGCTGATCGGCCTCGTACAGAAGATGGGGCATCTGAATCCTCCGGGAGGGTGGCCGAGGAGTGCGCGGCGAGCGTAGGTACGTTGTTCGAGGGAAATCAATACTTGACGAAGGAAATTATTGAGCCTAGATTTCAGCCATGTTTCCGGAGGTAGACGCCGTCGCGCCCGCGGTCACCGCCGTCTTCACGGCCGTGCTGACCCAGGGCCCGATCAGCCGCGTCGCCCTCGCCCGCCGCCTCGACCTGTCCTCCGCCGCCGTCACCAAGGCGGCCCGGCCGCTCATCGAGATGGGCTACCTCGAAGAGCTCGCCGCGACCGAGCGCACCGGCCCCGGCGCCGGACGCCCCGCCAGCCCCCTCGCCATCCGGGCCGACCGGGAGTTCTTCGTCGGCGTCAAGATCACCGGGGACGAGCTGATCGCCGTGGTCTGCGACCTGCGCGCCCAGATCCGCACCTCGGCCCACCGCCCGCTGACCGAGCCGGGCGTCGACCACGTGCTCACCCAGCTCGGCGAGCTCGTCGACGAGCTGCTCGACGGCCCCGGGGAGTACCGGGCGCGCACCCGCCGGCTCGGGCTCGCCG
>KL571444.1:47923-48246 GCA_000715855.1 Actinoplanes liguriensis | reverse complement strand
GCCCCCGCCGGCTCGGGCTCGCCGTCTCCGGCGACGTCGACCACACCACCGGCCTGGTGCGGTACTCGCCGTTCCTGCGCTGGCACGACGTCCCGCTGCGCGAGCGGGCCGAGAAGATCACCGGCCTCACCGTCACGGTCGAGAACGACGTGAAAGCGCTGACCACCGCCGAACACTGGTTCGGCGAAGGCGTCGGCGCGGAATCGTTCGCGCTGGTCACCGTCGGCGCGGGCATCGGCTGCGGCCTGGTCGTCGGCGGGCGCCTCGTCTCCGGCTCGCACGGCGTCGCCGGGGAGATCGGGCACATCGGCGTCGACCTGAAC
>KL571444.1:47232-47780 GCA_000715855.1 Actinoplanes liguriensis | reverse complement strand
GTCGAGGCGATAGCGGGCGCCGACGCCATAGTCGACCGGGCCCGGGCGGCCGCCGGGCAGGCCGCGCTGACGTTCGAGCAGGCGGTGGCCCTGGCCCGCGGCGGCGACGCCCGGGTGGGTGCGGTCTTCGCCCGGGCCGGGGACGCGATCGGCTCCGGCATCGCGGCGGTCGCCAACCTGGTCGGCCCGGCGCGGATCGTGGTCTCCGGGGAAGGGCTTGCCGCGTACGACCTGTTCGAGCCGTACATCCGGGCGGGTTTCCAGCGCCAGGCGTTCGGGGCGGCCGCGGACTGCCCGCTGTCGATCCGGCCCCTGCCGTTCGAGGAGTGGGCCCGCGGCGCGGCCACGGTGAGCATCAAGGCCCTGGTCGCCGCCTGAGCTTGTACCGGACCACCGCCTGGTCACACCGAAACCCGGCAAGCCTTGCCGCTTGACGCCTCCTTGCCGACGAGCCCGCCGACGCCCGGATCGCGACGGATCCGGATGTCGCGCCGGCGCGAGACCCCGGCTGGCACTCACGGTCGCATTTCCGCCCGATGATCACCGTG
>KL571444.1:44772-46961 GCA_000715855.1 Actinoplanes liguriensis | reverse complement strand
GCCGGGCCGGGACGTCCGCTCATCGGCTGAGTCCGCGCACTCATCAGGCCCCGCCGCCGAGCCGGCCGACTGTGACAAGCCCCGCCGAACTGGTTGAACGACAAGCTGACACCTGCCGTCAGGGTTTGCGGGCCAGGCCGGCCCACATGTTGATGTCGGCGGGATCGTAGGCGGCGACCTCACCGTCGGGCCGCCACTCGGGCAGCGCGACGACCCCGGGCTCGACCAGCTCCAGGCCGTCGAACAGGGCGCCGAACTGCTCCCGGGTGCTCGGCCACGTGTCGGCGACGCCGGATGCGAGCAGCTGCTCGGCGGCCCGGCGCTGCGGCTCGGGCAGGAAGTCCATCGTGGCGTGGGTAACGGCCAGATAGCTGCCCGAGGGCAGGGCGTCCACGAGCTGCCGGACGATCGCCAGCTCCTCGTCGCGGTCGCTGAGGAAGTGCAGGACAGCGATCAACATCAGGGCGACCGGCTGGGACAGGTCCAGGGTCGCGCGGAGCTGGGGGCTGGCGAGGATCTTCGCCGGGTCGCGCAGGTCGGCCTCGATGTAGTCGGTCCGGCCCTCCGGGCTGCTCGTCAGCAGCGCCGCGGCGTGGGCGAGGACCATCGGATCGTTGTCCACGTACAGCACCCGGCTGTGCGGGGCGACGCGCTGCGCCACCTCGTGCGTGTTGTCCGCGGTCGGCAGGCCGGTGCCGATGTCGAGGAACTGGCGGATGCCGGCCTCCGCGGCCAGGAAGCGGGTCATCCGGCCGAGCACTGCCCGGTTGGCCAGCACCGCACGGCGTACCGCCGGGAATTGTGCCTCGATCCGGTCGCCGGACTCCCGGTCGGCCGCGAAGTGGTCCTTGCCGCCGAGCCAGTAGTTGTAGCGCCGCGCGGGGTGGGACACCGACGGATCGATCCGCGGGGCACTGCTGTCGCCACCCACGACACCCTCCACTGTCGACAACCGGAACCGGGTGGCACTGTATCGCGCACCCGATAGGTTTGTCCGCATGCTTCCGATCTCAACTGAGCTGATGCCCGAAACGCGACGTGCCCTGATCCACCGCCTGGCGACCGGCCAGGTGCAGGGGCGGGCGCCGTCCGTCGTCGCCGCCGTGGTGCGCGACGGCGACCCGGTGTGGCTCGACGGGTGGGGCGCGGTCGACGGCAGGACGCCCGACGGGGATCTGCAGTACCGGATCGGCTCGATCACCAAGACGTTCATCGCGGTTCAGGTGCTGCGCCTGCGTGACGAGGGGCTGCTGGCGCTCACCGACCCGCTCGGCAAGCATCTGCCCGGCACGCGGGCGGGCGACGCCACGATCGCGCAGCTGCTGGCGCACACGGCCGGGCTGATCTCCGAGGCGCCCGGGGAGTGGTGGGAGCGGACCCCGGGGACGCTGCGGCCCGAGCTGGCCGACGTGCTCGGCGACGACCCGTTCGTGCACCCGGCCGGGCAGCGCCACCACTACTCCAATCCGGGGTATGCGCTGCTCGGCGCACTGGTGGAGCGGATCCGCGGCAGGGCGTGGGACGAGGTCCTGCGCGCGGAGATCCTGGAGCCGCTCGGCATGACCCGGACGACGGCGCTGCCTGTCGCGCCGCACGCTTCGGGCTGGGCCACCCACCCGTGGGCCGACGTGCTGCTGGCCGAGCCGTCCGCGGACACCGGCCGGATGGCGCCGGCCGGGCAGCTGTGGTCGACGGCGAGCGACCTGGCCCGGTTCGCCACGTTCCTGCTCCGGGGCGACGACCGGGTCCTGTCGCTGGAGTCGGTCGAGCAGATGCGCGCCCCGGCCGGCCCGCCGGAGGCGGCGAGCTGGGACAGTGGGTACGGTCTCGGCACGCAACTGCTGCGCCGCGACGGGCGGGTGCTGGCCGGGCACACCGGCTCGATGCCCGGGTTCGTCGCCACCGTGTGGGTCAGCACCGAGGACGCCCTGGGCGTGGTCGTGCTCGCGAACGTGACCTCGGGTTTTCCGGTGCCGACCGTGGCCGCCGACCTGCTCCAGATCGTCGCCGAGCGGGAGCCGCGGATCCCGGAGCCCTGGACGCCGCTGCCGTCGGTCGACCCGGAGCTGCTGGATCTGGCCCGCCCGTGGTTCTGGGGGCCGTCGGCCTACGTGTTGCGCCCGCTGGCCGACGGTTTCCTGTCGCTGGCGCCGCTGTCCGGCGGCGCGGGCGGGCGCGGGACCCGGCTG
>KL571444.1:43816-44529 GCA_000715855.1 Actinoplanes liguriensis | reverse complement strand
GGCAGGCCGCGGATCGAGTTCCAGAACCGGCGGCGCGGCCACCACGTCGTGATCAACCGCAGGGCCGGCTTGCACAACGCCGCCGGAGGCCGGCCCGGCGGTGATCGGCGGCTGAGCACCGCGGCCGTCCACGCCCCGGCCAGGGAGAGGGCCGGCGGGGTGCCGGGTCCCCGGACCGTGAGCATGCGCAGCACGTCGGTCACGGTGTCCTCGGCCATTGTCCGGCCGCCCGGCGTGGCCCGGATCAGGTCGAGGGTGGTCGGGGTGTCGAGGTCCTCGACCGTACGCAGGTTCGCGGCCAGTCCGTCCGGGCCGGTGTGCTCCTCGGCCAGGACCGCCTCCTGTGCCGCGCGCACCCGGTCCCGGGTCGCGCCGGTCAACGGTTTGCTGCCGTGCCGGGCCAGCACCTCGATCAGATGGGCGGCGCCGTCGAGACGGCCCCAGACGAAGTCGGCGACCCGCCATTCGGGCCGGGCGAACGCGCCGAAGTGGCCGAGCTGGGTGCCGTAGAGCTTCCACGCGCCGAGCGGCCGCTGCTGCTCGACCAGCGGTGACGGAACGTCCGGTCCCATCCGCATGACGGCGAACCGGGCGACCCGGCGGAACGGCCCGTCGCCTCCCGCGGCCGAGGCCAGCACGTCGGTGGTCAGGGCGGCGCGCAGCACGTCCTCCGGCCCGGCGGCGACCCCGGTGGCCTCGCGATAGCCGATGGC
>KL571444.1:42446-43625 GCA_000715855.1 Actinoplanes liguriensis | reverse complement strand
ATGTGTATAAGAGACAGGGCCAGGACGGCGGGGCTCGAGCTGGTCTCGGTCGCCTTGTTGACGGCGTTCAGCAGCGTGCCCGGGCCGTCGTCCGGCGCGTCGGCGACGAGGACGGCGATGTGGTCCCGGACGGCGATGACGGCGGTGAGCACCCGGCTCAGCGACCGCAGGGCGTCGTCGACGGCGGAGCCACCGCCCGCCCGGACGTGCAGGTCGCGGATCAGCAGCCGGAGTGTCCGGTCGGCGACGATGATGCCCCACCGCCAGCCGGCCGCGAGGTCGCAAGCTCGGTCGAAGTCGGCGGGCGGCACCCAGTACGGCGCCTCGTCCGGGTCGGCGTCGTTCAGCGACGGCGCGCACAGCGGCCGGGCCGTCATCTCGCCGCTGCGCACCTGGTGGGCGTCGAGCAGCCCGGCCTCGATCCGGTTCCGCCGGTAGAGCGGATAGACGGCGTCGACCGCGGCCCGGGCCGTGGCGGGCTCCCGCAGCACCTTGCTGAACAGCTCCTCGGTGCCGCGGACCTGTCGTTCCGCTTCGGCCGAGCGGCGGGCCAGCGCGTCCACCCCGTTCCGGAACGAGCCTTCCGAACCCATCCGCATCGCGCTGGTGAGCACCGGGAACCAGTCGAGCGCGAGCCGGCGGCCGCCCGACCCGTCCGGCGCCGCGACCGTCGCCTGGGCGAGGCCGTCACCCGCTGTCACGTAGCCGATGACGCGCCGCCAGTCCGACTCGACCGGCCGCCGGCCGATCTCGGCGAGCAGCGGCTCGAACGGCGTGTTGTCCAGCACCCCGCCGTCGATGAGCATGGTGTCGTCGATGTCGCCCGGCCCGCCGAGGTCGGCTTCGCCGCGCACCCGGTACGCGCCCAGCCCGGCCTGTGCGACAGGCTCGAACGCGCCCGGGAAGCTGGCGGTGGCCCGCGCGGCCCGGGTCACCTCGGCCGCCGCCGCGGCGGTCAGCTGTCCCGGATCGGCCGGGGTGAACAGTGCGAACGGATCCGCCGGCACCGCCCCCGCCGGCTGGTTGAAGGTCACCGCCCCCGGATCGTGGCGGAACCGGTAGACCCGGCGGTGGTCGGCGACCGCGAACCGGCATCCCGAGCTGTCGTGCCAGACGGTGTCCTGCTCGCCCAGCGCCGTGGCCGTCGTCAGCAGCGTCACCGGATGCCGGGCCGGTTGC
>KL571444.1:41738-42218 GCA_000715855.1 Actinoplanes liguriensis | reverse complement strand
AGTACGCGCCGTCGAGCAGGCTGACCAGCGGGCCCCGCGACGAGCGGCGCAGCAGCCTGCCCCGGGCCAGTTGCGCCGCCTCGACCCAGAGCTCCTTCAGCGACGGCAGCGGGTTGCCGGCCGCGACCGCCGAGGCCAGCACCGCGCCGTTGATGCCGCCGGCGCTGGTTCCGGCCACCACGTCGATGATGATGTCGAGGTCGAGCTCGTCGCAGAGCTCCCGCCAGCCACGCAGCGCCGGCCCGGCGTCGGCCGGCAACGCGTCCCGGTCCGGCGCGCCCGCGCGGCGCAGCAGGTCGATCTCGTGTGTCATGCCGCTCATCCACACGGCGAGCGAGACGCCGCCCTGAAAGACCAGGCCGAGGCGGATCTGGCTCCTGCTCATCGCCCCATCGTGGACAGGTCCGTCGCGGGTGCAGGGGAAAATCGCAGGAAAACCCCTGATGGGGTACGGCGGGTCCAGCGCGCCGGGGTGACGGG
>KL571444.1:40446-41467 GCA_000715855.1 Actinoplanes liguriensis | reverse complement strand
GCCGCCGCCCCCACCGGCGGGGGCGGCGCCGGTGACCGCGAGCATCTCCTGCCCGATCATCTCCACCAGGGGCACGTCGTCGTGGTTGGCGAGGATGACGCCGATCCAGGCGGTGTCCGGGTAGCTGCTCCAGTTGGCGCAGACGCCGGGGTTCCCACCGGCCCGCTGGATCGCCCACTGCCCGCCGGAGATCTCGGCCGGCGGCCCGTACGTGCCGAACGCGGCCGGCCCCAGCGGAACCCTGGGCGCGGTGAGCAGGTCGGCCCACGGGCGTTCCAGCAGCGTGCCGTCGCCGAGTGCGCGAAGGAAGCGGACCAGGTCCGGTGCGGTGGCGAACCCGCCGTCCCCGATCGCGTCGATGAACGCCCGCCCCGGGTTGCGGTGCAGCATGTAGTCGTACGAGCTGCCCTGGTCGAGATGGCGAACCGCGTCGACCTGCCTCCCCCCGGCGACCGTCATGTACGGGTGCGCGAGGCGCGGGTCGGTCAGCCATTGCGGCCGGGTGAAGAACCCCGAGCCGGTCATGCCGGAGCGCCGGAAGATGTTCTCCTCGACATAGTCCCAGTACGTCTTGCCGCTGACGGCCTCCACGATCAGCGCGGTGATGGCGGTCCCGGCGCCGGCGTGGAACCCGTCCGGAAGCCCGGGCGTGGCGACGAGCTCCGACTGCCGGGCCCACCGCTCCTGGTATTCGTGGACCTCGTCGCGACTGCGGAAGATCCGCTGGATGTCCTCCTCGGGAGTGTTCATGCCGGACGCCCCGGAGAGCATGTGGTGGATGGTCACCTTCCCGGCGATGTCGCTGTCGAAGCCCCGCAGGTGCTCACCGACCTTGTCGGTCAGGCTCAGCCTCCCCTGCTGGGCCAGTTGCAGGATCGCGACCGCGTTGAACGGCTTGCCCGCAGAGCTGAGCGTGAACGCGATGCCCTCGTGGTTGCGGACTCCTCTCTCCCGATCGGCCATCCCGTAGCTGCGCGACAGCACGGTGCGCCCCCGGTACGACAGCAGCACCACCCCGGAG
>KL571444.1:39820-40210 GCA_000715855.1 Actinoplanes liguriensis | reverse complement strand
CGGCATCGCCGGTCCGGGCCGTCACCACGCCGGTGGTCGCCAGCCCACCCCACTTGAACACACTCCGCCGATCGAGACCCACATTCACGACAACGTCTCCCTTCCTGTCCAGCGATCTGTCCAGAGAAGACGAGCGATCGTCGCGACGCCGTAAGCGGTCCCTTTACCTCCGCGATACACCTGCGCCGGTGTTCACATGACAGTGCAGGTCAACGCGGTCGTGGCGGCCGGACTGCCGCTGGCCAGCAGCCCGAACGTGGTGCTGGACCCGGGCGCGACCGACCCGTTGTAGGCGGCGTTGGTGACCGTGACGGTGCCCCCGCTGACGGCCACCGTGCCGTTCCAGACCTGGCTGATCGACTGCCCGGCCGGCAGGACCCAGCTCACCCG
>KL571444.1:39094-39584 GCA_000715855.1 Actinoplanes liguriensis | reverse complement strand
GTCCCCGGTTCGTGACGGTGACCTCGGCCTGGAAACCGTCCTGCCAGCTGTTGACCACGCGGTGGACCGCGGTGCACCCGTCCCCCGGCTGGCCGCTGGGCGTCGTGGACGGTGACGCCGACGCTGACGCCGACGGGCTGGGGGAGGAGCCGGTACCGGGCAGTTGCGAGAAGAACCTCCAGATCTCGCCACCGGTCCAGGTCCGGGCGCCGTCCGTGCCGGTCGACCCGTCCACCGGCTCCGGCGTGTGGTCACCGTCGAAGGCGGCCCACCGCACCGGGTATCCCGCCCGGCAACCGGAGTACGAGGTGACGACGTGGGTGAGGCTGCCCCTGGCCGGCTCCGGCGGGCTCTGCGCGGTGCAACCGTTGGCGCGTACGAACGTGTCACGCAGCGATCGCCCGAGGGAGATGTCCAGGACGCTGTCATGGGTGCCGTGGATGCCCAGGTAGGCGACCGGCTGGGTGCCTCCGGAGCAGCCGCTGAGGTT
>KL571444.1:37332-38879 GCA_000715855.1 Actinoplanes liguriensis | reverse complement strand
AGCAGCCGCTGAGGTTGGCGCCGGAGAGCACGGCGACCGCGCGGAACACCGTCGGGCGGGCGCACGCGACGGCGTAGCTCATGGCGCCGCCGTAACTCCAGCCGAGGGCGAACAGCTGGGAGGTGTCGACGCAGAGGTCACCCTCGATGAGGGCGGTGAGGTCGTCGACCAGGGTCAGGTCCCGGCCGCCGGTGTTGGCCCACCCGTTGTCGATGCCCTGCGGCGCGACCAGGATCGCGCTGTTCTGCGACAGCTGCTGCTGTCCGTAGTAGGCCCACGTCGCGCCGGCCGAGCCACCCGTGGCGACGGCGTCGGCGGTCCCGTTGAGCCAGTGGAAGGCGAAGATCAGCCGGTACGGGCGGTCGCGGTCGTAGCCGTCCGGCACGTGCAGGACGTAGGTGCGGTTCTGGCCGCCGCTGCGGATCGTGCGGGTGCCACTGCTCAGGGTCGGGGCCTTGCCGCAGCCGGCCGTGGTGGCGGCGGCCGCCGGGGCCGCTGTCGCGCCGAGGACTCCGGTGAGCGTCGCGGTGGCCAGCGCCAGTGCGGAGAGGGCCGCGGTCAGTAGTGCCAGATGTCGTCGTGGCATCGGGGGAGCTCCTTCCCCCGGCGCCGGCCTCGTGACCGGCGCCGGGAACCGTGTCAGGCGGCCGAGCAGGCCGGGGTGGCGGTGGGCCCGGTGCCGGTGCCCTGGAAACCGAACTCGGTCGCCGCGCCGGCCGCGACCTGGCCGTTGTAGTCGACGTTGCGGAAGGTCACCGTGCCGGTGGTGCCGCTGGCGCCGGCGCTCCAGGTGCTGGTGACGGCGCTGCCGGAGGGCAGTGTCACGGCGACCACCCAGCCGTTGACCCCGGAGGAGCCGGCGGTCACCCGGACCGTGGCGACGAAGCCGCCGTTCCACGAGTTGAGCGAGATCGTCGCGCTGCAGGCGCCGCCGGGCAGCGAAGGCGAAGTCGACGGCGACGGCGACGATGACGACGGCGCGGGCGAGGTGGTGCTGCCGCCGGCGTTGAGGGCGTTGAGAACCGAGGTGTACGCGGCCTTCTTGTTGCCGGAGTTGTCGAACAGCAACGGGTTCTCGCCGGTCCGCCAGGAGTCGCTGTCGCGGATGCCCCAGACGGTGATGCCGGTGCAGCGGGACACCGCCATGCAGGCGCGGGTCACGCCGGCGTAGATCCCGGCCTGGTTGCCGCCCTGCGCGACGTCGAGCTCGGTGATCTGCACGTCGACGCCCAGGTCGGCGAAGCGCTGCAGGTTGGCCTGGTAGTCGCCGGGCAGGCTGGTGCCCAGGTGGGACTGGAACCCGACGCAGTCGATCGGCACCCCGCGGGACTTGAAGTCGCGGACCATGTTGTAGACACCGGTCGACTTCGCGTTGACCCCGTCGGTGTTGTAGTCGTTGTAGCAGAGCTTCGCCGACGGGTCGGCCGCCCGGGCGGCCCGGAACGCCGCTTCGATCCAGTCGTTGCCGGTGCGCTGCAGATTGGAGTCGCGCCGGCCGCCGCTGCCACCGTCGGCGAAGGCCTCGTTGACCACGTCCCAGGCGTAGA
>KL571444.1:36714-37153 GCA_000715855.1 Actinoplanes liguriensis | reverse complement strand
GATCTTGCCCTTGTAGTGGGTGGCGACCTGGGTGACGTGGTTGATCGCGGCGGTGCGCAGCGCGCTGCCGGACAGCGACTGGGCCCAGCCCGGCTGCTGGGCGTGCCAGAGCAGGGCGTGGCCGCGGACCTTCGAGCCGTTGGACAGGCCCTGGTTGAGGATGCGGTCGCCGTTGGTGAAGGTGAATCGTCCCTGGGACGGCTCGGTGGCGTCCCACTTCATCTCGTTCTCCGGGGTGACCGCGTTGAACTCGCGGGTCAGGATCCCGGTGTAGGTGCTGTCGCCGAGCCGGCCGGCGGCGATCGCGGCGCCGAAGTAGCGGCCGGACTGTGCCGCCGAGGCGCCGAGGGTGGTGGCGGCCTCGGCCGTGCCGACCAGGGCGACGCCGGCGGTGACGGCGATGGCGGCGGCCGCTGTCGCCAGCAGCAGGGATCGGCTC
>KL571444.1:36014-36499 GCA_000715855.1 Actinoplanes liguriensis | reverse complement strand
GAGACCTTTCCGAGCGGGGATCTCGTGGGAGCGTTCCCATCAATGGTGGTCAATGGTGCCAGCGCATTTCCCGGAAAAGCAAGACGCGACTATCGGGCCGACGCGATAATAACGATTCATAAATGCCGGACCGGCGCGGTCCGTGATCGTTCCAAAACTGCCGTCCCAAAAGTGTTATGTGACCGGGGGATGGTGAGTCGTGACGCCGTCCAGCTGGGTGTGCGCACACTTCGAACAAAAGACCCCTTGAATGTCTGGAAACATCCTGGCAATCTTCGGATTCAAGCTGTTAGCGCTCCCATCCCCACCCGTCATCGCGCCGGAACCCCGGTCGACCTGCAGTCACATCGGTGTGAGCGATAACAGAACATCCCCCTGTTCCGCCGATCGTCAGGGAGGCATATCGCCATGCCCGGAACCAGACGATGGTTGCTCGCAACCGTCCTCGCCACAGCCCTGTCCGCCGCCGGCCTGTTGCTACCGGC
>KL571444.1:32025-35745 GCA_000715855.1 Actinoplanes liguriensis | reverse complement strand
CCGCCGGCTACCGGGTCGACCTGGTCGGATCGCAGTTCAACGGGCCGTCCGGGCTCGGCGACCACGACCACGAGGGCCATCCCGGATGGCGCATCGACCAGATCGACGCCAACATCAGCGGCTGGCTGGCGACCACCACCCCGCGCACGGTGCTGCTGCACATCGGCACCAACGACATCCTGCAGAACTACAACGTCGCCGGCGCCCCGGGCCGGTTGTCCACCCTGCTCGACCACGTCAAGGCCGCCGCGCCCTCGGCCGACGTCTTCGTGGCCACCCTGATCCCGCTGGCCAACTCGGGGCAGGAGGCCGCCGCCCGCACCTTCAACGCCGCCCTTCCGGCCATCGTGAGCGGCAAGGGCGCGCGATTCCATCTCGTCGACATGCACGCCGCGCTCACCACCGCCGACCTGATCGACGGCATCCATCCCACCGCCGGCGGCTACGACAAGATGGCCGCCACCTGGTACACCGCGCTGCGATCGGTGCCCGGATCGATCGGTGACCCGGTCACCGGCACCGGCGGCGCGCTGGTCGGCACCGCCTCCGGACGCTGCCTGGACGTCCCGAACGGCAGCACCACCAACGGCACCCAGCCGATCATCTGGGACTGCAGCGGTGCCGCCAACCAGCGCTGGACCTACGACGGCCAGACCGTCCAGGCCCTGGGTAAGTGCCTGGACTCACCCACCGGCGCCACCGCCGGTGCCAAGGCCCAGCTCTGGGACTGCAGCGGCGCGGCCAACCAGCGGTGGGCGTTCACCTCCGGCTCCACGATCCGCAACGCGCAGTCCGGCCTGTGCCTGGACGTCTCCGGCGCCGCGACCGCCAACGGCGCCGCGGTCGTGCTCTGGACCTGCACCAACGCTCCCAACCAGCTCTGGACGAGGCGATGATGAAGAGAATCACGACGATGCTGGCCACCGGCCTGCTGATGCTGGCCGGGGTCACGGCCGCCCTGCCCGGCTCGGCGGCCCAGGCCCTCGACAACGGGGTCGCCCGCACCCCGCCGATGGGCTGGAACAGCTGGAACACGTTCGGCTGCAACATCAGCGAAAGTCTGATCCGGGGCATGGCCGACGCGATCGTCAGCAGCGGCATGCGGGACCTCGGCTACCAGTACGTCGTCGTCGACGACTGCTGGTTCAACCCGAACCGGGACTCCGCCGGCAACCTGCAGGGCGACCCGACCAGGTTCCCCAGCGGCATGAAGGCGCTCGGCGACTACCTGCACGGCAAGGGCCTGAAGTTCGGCATCTATGAGGTTCCGCTGGACAAGACCTGCGCCCAGTACTTCAACAGCTATCCCGGCGCCACCGGAAGCCAGGGCCACGAGGCGCAGGACGCCCGGCAGTTCGCCGCCTGGGGCGTCGACTACCTCAAGTACGACTGGTGCTCCCCGACCGGCACGATCAACGACCAGGTCACCACGTTCGCCAAGATGCGCGACGCGCTGGCCGCCACCGGCCGTCCGATCGTCTACAGCATCAACTCCAACAGCGTGCACGCCAAGACCGGCCCGCAGCGCAACTGGGGCGACGTCGCCAACATGTGGCGCACCACCGAGGACATCCAGGACATGTGGGACAGCGGGCAGACCAACGGCTACCCGATGGGCGTCAAGAACATCGTCGACGTCACCGTGCCGCTGGCCGCCTACGCCCGGCCCGGGGCCTTCAACGACCCGGACATGATGGAGGTCGGCCGCGGCGGCATGACCGACACCGAGCAGCGCAGCCACTTCGCGCTCTGGGCGATGATGGCCTCCCCGCTGATCGCCGGCAACGACCTGCGCTCGATGAGCACGGCCACCCAGACCATCCTGAAGAACGCCCGGCTGATCGCGATCAACCAGGATTCGCTCGGCCTGCAGGCCACCCAGGTGTCGTCGGACGGCACCCGGCGCGTCCTGGCCAAGCGGCTGGCCAACGGCGACGTCGCGGTCGCCCTGTTCAACCAGGGCGGCTCCACCACGACGGTGTCGACCACCGCCGCCGCGATCGGCAAGTCCGGCTCCTCGTTCACGCTGGTCGACGCGTGGACCGGCGGCACGTCGAGCAGCACCGGCACGATCAGCGCCGGCGTCCCCGCCCACGGCACGGTCGTCTACCGGGTCAGCGGTGGCACGAGCACGCCGCCGACCAGCACCACGATCGTCAGCGCCTCCTCGGGGCGCTGCCTCGACGTGCCCGACAGCAGCACGGCCAACGGCACCCAGCCGGTCATCTGGGACTGCAACGGCGGCGCCAACCAGCGCTGGACCAGCTCCGGGTCGTCCCTGCAGGCCCTGGGCAAGTGCCTGGACGCGCCGGTCGGCGCGACCGCCGGCGCCAAGGTCCAGCTGTGGGACTGCAACGGCCAGAGCAACCAGCAGTGGACGCTGCAGTCCGACGGCACCATCCGCGGCACCGCCTCCGGGCTCTGCCTGGACGTCGACCACAACCTGACCGCCAACGGCACGCTCGTCCTGCTCTGGACCTGCAGCGCCGCCACCAACCAGCGATGGAGTCGCGTCTGATGAGCAGAAGATCATTGCTCGGTACGGTCTGTGCCCTGGCCCTGCTGGTCCTGAGCGCCGCGTTCCCGGGCGCGGCACACGCCGACAACCCGATCGTGCAGACGATCTACACCGCCGACCCGGCCCCGATGGTCTACAACGGACGCGTCTACCTCTACACCGGTCACGACGAGGACAACTCGACGTACTTCACCATGAAGGAATGGCGGGTGTACTCGTCGGCCGACATGGTCAACTGGACCGACCACGGCTCGCCGATGAGCCTGGCCACCTTCAGCTGGGCCAGTGCCAACGCGTGGGCCGGTCAGGTCGTCGCCCGCAACGGCAAGTTCTACTGGTACGTCCCGGTCACCGATCGCGCCACCGGGCGGATGGCCATCGGCGTCGGCGTGGCGACCAGCCCGACCGGTCCGTTCACCGACGCGCTCGGGCACCCGCTGGCCGAGAACGGCGAGATCGACCCGACGGTCTTCATCGACGACGACGGCCAGGCCTACCTCTACTGGGGCAACCCCAACCTCTGGTACGTACGCCTGAACCCCGACATGATCAGCTACACCGGCGCCGTCACCCAGATCCCGCTCACCACCGGCGGATTCGGCACCCGGACCGGCAATGCCAGCCGTCCCACCCTGTACGAGGAGGGGCCCTGGGTCTACAAGCGCAACGGCCTCTACTACAACGTCTTCGCCGCCAAGTGCTGCTCGGAGTTCATCGGTTACTCCACCGCGCCCGGCCCGACCGGCCCGTGGACCTACCGCGGCACCGTCATGCCCACCCAGGGCAGCAGCTTCACCAACCACCCCGGCGTCATCGACTTCAACGGCGGCTCGTACTTCTTCTACCACAACGGCGCGCTGCCCGGCGGTGGCGGTTACACCCGCTCGGTGGCCGTGGAGAAGTTCAGCTACAACGCCGACGGGACCATTCCGTCGATCACCATGACCACGGGCGGCGCGCCGCAGAACGGGACGCTCGATCCGTACGTCCGGCAGGAGGCCGAGACCATCGCCTGGAGCTCCGGCGTCGAGACCGAGCGCGCGAGCGAGGGCGGCATGAACGTCGGGTACGTCGACAACGGCGACTACATCAAGGTCAAGGGTGTCGCCTTCGGGGCCGGGGCCACCTCGTTCTCGGCCCGGGTCGCGTCCGCCGCCGCGGGTGGCCGCATCGAGCTGCTGTCTCTATACACATCTCTGAGC
>KL571444.1:26876-31862 GCA_000715855.1 Actinoplanes liguriensis | reverse complement strand
CACGACCGGCACCCTGGCCGGCACGTGCACGGTCCCGGCGACCGGTGGCTGGCAGACCTGGACCACGGTCAGTTGCCCGATCAGCGGAGCCACCGGAACTCGTGACCTCTACCTGCGATTCACCGGTGGCAGCGGATATTTGTTCAATCTCAACTGGTGGCAGTTCGCCGGTGCGTCGATGCGATAGGGCAGGATCGCGACTGGTGCACAGTCGAGGTTTCCTGCGTGTGGTGACGGTGACAAGGACGACATGGGAGTGACCCGGACGAGGGGATCCGGCCTGGTGCGGGCGGCCCAGGCCGGTGACCGCGCCGCGCTGGACGAGCTGGTGGCGACCCACCTGCCGATGGTCTATGCGATCGTGCGGCAGGCCCTCGACGGGCACCCCGACGCCGACGACGTCACGCAGGACATCATGGTGCGTGCCCTGCGGCAGTTGCCGTCGCTGCGGTCGCCGGAGAGCTTCCGCTCGTGGCTGATGGCGATCGCCCTGCGGCAGGTCAGCACGCATCGGCACCGCGCCGACCGGGACACGGCACGGATCACGCCGCTGCAGGACGCTCCGGACCTGCCCGACGCCGGCGCGCGGTTCGAAGGGGTCGCCGATCTGCGCGTCGAGCTGTCGGCCCAGCGCCGCCAGGTGCAGCGGGCCGGCCGCTGGCTGGACACGGACGACCGGACGCTGCTGGCGCTGTGGTGGCTGGAGGTGGCCGGGCGGCTGTCCCGTACGGAGCTCGCGGCCGCCCTGGGCGTCTCGGTCGTCCACGCCGGTGTCCGCGTGCAACGCATGCGCGCGCAGCTCGAGATCGGCCGGGCGATCGTGGCCGCCCTCGACGCCCGGCCCCGGTGCCCGCAGCTGAGCACCGAGGTGACCGGCTGGCCCGGGACGCCGAGTCCGCGCTGGCGCAAGCGGCTGGCCCGGCACGTTCGCGCCTGCCCGATCTGTGCCCGGGCGGCCGGCGACCTGCTGCCGGCCGATCGTCTGCTGCCCGGCCTGGCGCTGATCCCGGTGCCGGCCACGGTGACCGCGGCCGTGCTGGCCAAGGGCACCGGCGCGGCGGTGTCCGGCGCCACGGTCACCGCCGGGCCGGCCGTGGCGCTCGGGCACCTGACCGCGGTGGCCGCCGCGCATCCGGTGCTGACCGCGGTCACCGCCGCGACGCTGGTGGTCGGGGCCACCGCCGGCGCGGTGACGCTCTCCGGCCCGGCAGTCCCGCAGCCGACCACGGTCGCGCAGACCCCGGAGCCACGCTCGGTCGCGCCGCCCACCGCGGCCGGGCCGGGCACGGCTTCGGCGGGCGCGGCTTCCACGAGCGCGACTTCGGCGGGCGCGGCCTCGGCGAGCGCGGTGGCAACCGATCTGCTGCACGCCGGGCCGGTGTCGCTGGAGGCGGCCAACGCGACCGGACGCTTCGTCACCACGGCCGGCAGCTTCGGCATGCTGACCCCGGTCGGCCCGGGCAACACGGTGACGGCCCGGCGGCAGGCGACCTTCGAGGCGGTGGCCGGGCTCAACGACCCGCACTGTTTCTCGTTCCGTGCGTCCGGCGGTGGCTACCTGCGGCACGCGTCGTGGCGGTTGCGACTCAATCCGCCCGACGGCGGCAAGCTGTTCCGCGGGGACGCCACGTTCTGCCCCGGGCCCGGCCAGGTCGCCGGCTCGATCACCCTGGAGTCGTCCAACTATCCCGGCTGGTTCCTGCGTCACCGCGGCGACGAGCTGTGGGTCGACCAGTTCGAGGGCACCGCGGCGTTCCGCGCCGACGGATCCTTTCTGGTCCGCCCGGCGCTGGCCGGCTGATCCGACCACGGCACCGCGCCGCACATAACAGAACCGCCGGCATCATTTTTGTCACGCATTGACGGAGATAATTCCGCGGAACCGTTATGCGGCCATGTTCGCGCAGGTCGTGCGGTTAAGGAATTGAACAGGACGAAATCGTCTGGCAATATCTTTTCACGAATGTGAGCGCTCCCATTTGGAGTCGCCGGTTTCCCCGACCGGCGCGGGACCCGCATGTGCACCCGATTCGAGGAGAAACGATGAGGGCTCGCCCCGACCTCCCCCACCGGCTGTGGCGCACCGCCGCCGTGGCCCTGATCGCCGTCCTGACCGCGGTCCTCACCACCGCCGTGCCGGCCGCCGCCGCGACGATCGACACCAGTGCCTCCTATGTCCTGGTCAATCGCAACAGCGGCAAGGCCCTCGACCTCTACAATCTGGCCACCAACGACGGCGCCAAGATCGTTCAGTGGGCGCGCAACGACCAGGCCCAGCAGCAGTGGCAGTTCGTCGACTCCGGCGGCGGTTTCTACCGGCTCAGGTCGAAGCTCTCCGGCAAGGTCCTCGACGTGTCCGGCGCCTCGACCGCCGACGGCGGCGCGATCGTGCAGTGGAGCGACACCAACGCGGCCAACCAGCAGTTCAGTGTCCAGGACATCGACGGCTACATCCAGCTGATCAACCGCAACAGCGGCAAGGCGCTCGAGGTGCAGGGCGCGTCGACCGCCGACGGCGGCGCGATCGTGCAGTACGCCGACTGGAACGGCACCAACCAGCAGTGGCAGCTCGTGAAGCTCGGCAGCACCCCGGCCACCGGCACGTTCACCAACCCGGTGGTGTGGCAGGACTTCGCCGACGGCGACATCATCCGGGTCGGCGACGCCTACTACTACTCGGCGTCGACCATGCACTACTCGCCCGGCGCGCCGATCCTGCGCTCCTACGACCTGGTCAACTGGGAGTACGCCGGGCACTCCGTGCCCCGGCTGGACTTCGACTCCAACGCCTACGACCTCAACGGCGCACGGGCGTACGTCAAAGGCATCTGGGCCTCGGCCTTCAACTACCGGCCCAGCAACAGCACCTACTACTGGCTGGGCTGCACCGAGTTCAACCGCACCTACGTCTACAGCGCGACCGCGGTCGACGGCACCTGGTCCAAGAAGGCGCGGATCAACAAGTGCTACTACGACGCCGGGATGCTGTTCGACGGCGACACCCCGTACGTCGCCTACGGCAACTCCACGATCAGCGTCGCCCAGCTGTCGTCCGACCTGACCTCCGAGGTGCGCTCGCAGACGGTCTACACCACGCCGTCGAGCATCGGCACGCTCGAGGGGTCCCGGATGTACAAGCGTGGCAACTACTACTACATCTGGGTGACCCGCCCGGCCAACGGCCAGTACGTGCTGCGCTCGACCAGCCCCTGGGGTCCGTACGAGCAGAAGCAGGTCCTTCTTGATCTTCCCGGTCCGATCTCCGGGGGCGGTGTGCCGCATCAGGGCGGCCTCGTGCAGACCCAGGCCGGTGACTGGTGGTACATGGCGTTCACCGACGCCTACCCCGGCGGCCGGGTGCCCACGCTCGCGCCGATCACCTGGAGCAACGACTGGCCGGTCCTGACCACCGTCGACGGGCGGTGGGGGAGCACCTACCCGAAGCCGGCGATCACCACCTCGAAGACCGTCCAGCCGATGATCGGGCCGGACACGTTCACCGGCAGCACGCTCGGGCCGCGCTGGGAGTGGAACCACAATCCGGACACCAGCCGGTTCAGTGTCGGCAACGGGCTGCGACTGTCCGCCGCGACGGTGACGAATGACCTGTACAACGCGCGCAACACGCTCACCCACCGGATCCAGGGCCCGTCGTCGACCGCCACCATCGAGCTGGACTACTCGGCCATGGCCAACGGCGACCGGGCCGGGCTGGCGATGCTGCGCGACTCCTCGGCCTGGATCGGCGTGCGCAAGGACAACGGCGTCACCCGGGTGTCGATGACCAACGGGCTGACCATGAACTCGAGCTGGGCCACTACCGGCACCGGCACCGAGGCGGCCGGCGCGAGCGTGAGCGGTGGCCGGATCTGGCTGCGGGTCAGCGCCGACATCCGGCCCGGCTCCGGCCGCACGGCGACGTTCTCCTACAGCACGAACGGCAGCACGTTCACCACGCTCGGCCCGGCGTTCACCCTGAACAACGCCTGGCAGTTCTTCATGGGCTACCGCTTCGGCATCTTCAACTACGCCACCCAGGCGCTGGGCGGCGCGGTCACGGTCAGCCGCTTCGATCTGACCACTCCCTGATGAGCCCCCAGGAGTTCGACATGACAGCGCACATCAGCCGCCGCCGGCTGCTGCAGGCCGGGGGCGCCGGCGTGGTCGCGGTCGGCCTGGCCGGCCTCGCCCCGGCCCGAGCTCGCGCCGACATCGGCGTCTCGGCCTATCCGTTCGCTCTCGGCCAGGTCCGGCTCACCGCCGGACGGTGGCTGGACAACCAGACCCGCACCCTGAACTACCTGCGATTCGTCGACGTCGACCGGCTGCTCTACAACTTCCGGGCCAACCACGGCCGGTCCACCGGCGGCGCGGCCGCCAACGGTGGCTGGGACGCGCCGAGCTTCCCGTTCCGGACGCACATGCAGGGCCACTTCCTGACCGCGTGGGCCCAGGCGTGGGCCGCGCTCGGTGACACCGTCTGCCGCGACAAGGCGAACTACATGGTCGCCGAGCTGGCCGCGTGCCAGGCGTCGAACGGCTACCTGTCCGGCTTCCCGGAGTCGGACTTCACCGCCCTGGAAGCGCGCACCCTGTCCAACGGCAACGTGCCCTACTACTGCGTCCACAAGACGCTCGCCGGGTTGCTCGACGTCTGGCGGTTGATCGGCAACACGCAGGCCCGCGACGTGCTGCTGCGGCTCGCCGGGTGGGTCGACACCCGTACGGCCCGGTTGAGCTCCGCCCAGATGCAGGCGATGCTCGGCACCGAGTTCGGCGGCATGAACGAGGTGCTCGCCGACGTCTGCCTGCAGACCGGGGACAGCCGGTGGCTCACCGTGGCCCAGCGGTTCGACCATGCCGCGGTGTTCACCCCGCTGGCCGCGGGCAGCGACCAGCTCAACGGACTGCACGCCAACACGCAGGTGCCCAAGTGGGTCGGCGCGGTCCGGGAGTACAAGGCGAGCGGGACGACCCGCTATCGCG
>KL571444.1:25969-26599 GCA_000715855.1 Actinoplanes liguriensis | reverse complement strand
CGCGAGTTGTGGCTGACCGATCCCGGCCGGGCCGCCTACTTCGACTTCTACGAGCGGGCGCTGCTCAACCACCTGATCGGCGCGCAGAACCCGGCCGACAGCCACGGGCACATCACCTACTTCACGCCGTTGCGGGCGGGTGGGCGGCGCGGCGTCGGCCCGGCGTGGGGCGGCGGCACGTGGTCGACCGACTACAACAGCTTCTGGTGCTGCCAGGGCACCGGCGTGGAGACGAACACGAAGTTGATGGACTCCATCTACTTCTTCGCCGGGACCACGCTGACCGTCAACCTGTTCACGCCGTCCGTGCTGACCTGGGCCGAGCGGGGCATCACCGTCACGCAGAGCACGACCTACCCGGTCGGCGACACCACCACGCTGACGCTGTCGGGCACGATGAGCGGGTCGTGGAGCATCCGGGTCCGCATTCCCGGGTGGACCGCCGGCGCGACGCTGGCGGTCAACGGGACCGTCCAGGACGTCGCCGCCACCGCGGGAACCTACGCCACCGTCACCCGGGTCTGGGCGGCCGGCGACGTGCTGACCGTCCGGCTGCCGATGCGGGTGATCATGCAGCCCGCCGCCGACAACCCGGCGATCCAGGCCATCACGTACCTGTCTCTTATACAC
>KL571444.1:22884-25728 GCA_000715855.1 Actinoplanes liguriensis | reverse complement strand
CGTGTCGTCGATCGCGCGGACCAGCGGCAGCAGCCTGGCGTTCACCGCGACGGCCGGCGGCGCGACCGTCGGTCTCGGCCCGTTCCACGACGCGCAGGGCTTCAACTACGCCGTCTACTGGAACACCGGGACCGCAGGCTCCAGCGACGCGGTGTACAAGCTCGTCAACGCCGCCTCCGGCCTGGTGCTGGGAGTACGGGACATGTCCGCCGCGGACGGTGGGGCGGCCGTCGTCTGGGGTGACACCGGCACCGCCGACCATCAGTGGGTCCAGATCAGCGACGGCAGCGCGGTGCGGTGGCGCAACGTCAACAGCGGCAAGGTCCTCGGCGTCGAGAACATGGCCACCACCGACAACGCCCGCGTCCTGCAGTGGGCCGACAACGGCACCGCCGATCACCGCTGGATTCTGGTCGCCAACAGCGACGGCACCTACCGCCTGCGCAACGTCAACAGCGGCAAGGTGCTCGCCGTGCTGGGCGCCTCGACCGCGTGGGGAACCCAGGTGGTCCAGGAGTCCGACAACGGCAGCGCCGACAACAACTGGCGCCTGGTCCGGGTCGCCTGACATTCGTGCGAAGGGAGAGATCATGAACAGAGCAAGGTTCCTGGCGCCGGCCGGCGTGGCGCTGCTGGCCGCGACGGCGGCCGTGGTGGCGATGCCCGCGGACGCCGCGGCGGCCGGTTGCTCGGTGAGCTATGCGGTGTCCTCGCAGTGGCAGGGCGGGTTCAACGCCGACGTGGCGATCACCAACCTGGGGGACGCGGTGTCCAGCTGGACGCTGACCTGGAGTTACGGTGCCGGCCAGACCGTCACGCAGGCGTGGAACGCGACGGTGACGCAGAGCGGCTCGGCGGTGACCGCGAAGAACGTGAGCTACAACGGCACGGTCGCGACCGGCGGGACGGCCTCGTTCGGCTTCACCGGGTCGTGGACCGGCAGCAACCCCGTACCGTCGAGTTTCGCTCTCAACGGGGTTGCCTGCACCGGCGGAACGACGCCCTCCAGTCCGTCGTCGTCGCCCTCGTCCTCGCCTTCAGCCTCGGCCTCGGCCTCGCCGTCGTCATCGTCGGGCGGCACGTGCACCCTGCCGTCGAGCTATCGCTGGTCGTCGACCGGCGCGCTGGCCCAGCCGAAGTCCGGGTGGGTGTCGCTGAAGGACTTCACCAACGTCGTCTACAACGGCAAGCACCTGGTCTACGCCTCGAACGTCTCCGGCTCGGGCTACGGGTCAATGACCTTCGGCCTGTTCACCAACTGGTCCGACATGGCCTCGGCGAGTCAGAACGGGATGAGCCAGGGCACTGTCGCGCCGACGCTGTTCTACTTCGCGCCGAAGAACATCTGGGTGCTGGCCTACCAGTGGGGGCCGACCGCGTTCAGCTACAAGACCTCCAGCGATCCGACCAACGCGAACGGCTGGTCGGCGCCGCAGACGCTGTTCACCGGGAGCATCACCGGGTCCGGCACCGGGGTGATCGACCAGACGCTGATCGGCGACGAGCAGAACATGTACCTGTTCTTCGCCGGGGACAACGGCAAGATCTACCGGGCGAGCATGCCGATCGGGAACTTCCCCGGCAGTTTCGGCTTCTCGTACACGACGATCATGAGCGACTCCACGAACAACCTGTTCGAGGCGGTCGAGGTGTACAAGGTGCAGGGGCAGAACCAGTACCTGATGATCGTCGAGGCGATCGGTAGTCAGGGCCGGTATTTCCGGTCGTTCACCGCGAGCAGTCTGAGCGGGTCGTGGACGCCGCAGGCGGCGAGCGAGAGCAATCCGTTCGCGGGCAAGGCCAACAGCGGGGCCACCTGGACCAACGACATCAGCCACGGTGATCTGGTCCGCGCGAACCCGGACCAGACCAAGACGGTCGACCCGTGCAACTTGCAGCTGCTCTACCAGGGCAAGGACCCGAGTGCGGGCGGGGCCTACGACCAGCTGCCCTGGCGCCCGGGCCTGCTGACGTTGCAGCGGTAGGCGCCGTCAGGACCATCCTCGGTGGGGATGCCGGCCCGGTGCGCTCCGTGATGAACGCGCACCGGGCCGGGCCCTCGACGGCGCGGTACCGCTACCCGAGGCGGATGGTCCGGGTGCCGGCCGGCGCCCGCGACGACGATCCGACACCGACGGTGTACCGGCCGGCGACGGTCTGCCACCGCTGCCGCCCGCTGTTCCAGATCGACAGCGGGTGATCGGCTGACCTCTCCTTGACGGTGAGCGTCACCGTCCGTGCGGCACCCGCCGCCAGGCTGGTCCGGGTGAAGGCGACCAGCCGCTTGCCGGGCTCACCGGTGCTGCCCGGCAGGGTCAGGTAGACCTGGCTGGCCTCAGCGCCCGCCCGGGATCCGGTGTTGCGCACCCGGAAGGTCACCTCGAGGGTCCGGTCGCCGGGTTTGCCGGTCGCCGTGACCTTCAGGTGGTCGGACGTGAAGCGGGTGTAGGACAGCCCGTAGCCGAACGGGAAGAGCGGCTCGATGTTCCGGCTGTCGTACCACTTGTGGCCGACCGCGAGCCCTTCGCTGTAGTCGACCTGCCGGATCGTCGAGCCCGCCGGGACCGTCCCCGGGTACTGCTGCGGCGTGCTCGCCGGGGTGTCGGCCAGCGACTTGGGGAAGGTCATCGGCAGCTTGCCGGTGAAGTTGACGTCGCCCCAGAGCAGGCGGGCCAGCGCGGTGCCCTGCTGCTCACCCGGGTACCAGGCCTCGATCACGCCGCGGACCTGGTCGATCCAGGGCATGGTGACCGCGCTGCCGGTCTCCAGCACGACGACGGTGTTCGGGTTGGCCTTGGCGACCGCGCTGATCAGGGCGTCGCCGTTGTCGGCCAGGGACAGGCT
>KL571444.1:19750-22643 GCA_000715855.1 Actinoplanes liguriensis | reverse complement strand
GCCGCGATGTCGTCCCCGTTGTTGAAGACCACCTTGCTTCCGGTACGGGCGGCGCGTGCCGTGATCGCGTCGAGCGGCGCGACCGGGTCGCAGCTCACGGCGACCCCGCCGCCGAAGCCGCTCATGCCGCACGCGTTGTGGGCGCTGATCCCGGACGAGTCCGGGGTGTTGGACGCGGTGGAGCCGATGACCGCGATCGAACCGCGCTTGAGCGGCAGGATGTTCCGCTCGTTCTTGAGCAGCACCGATCCCTGCTCGGCGATCGCCTGCGCGGTCGCCTTGTGCTGGGCGGTGGACACGTCCGCGGCGGCCTCGGCGGGCAGCGGATGGTCGAAGAGCCCGGCGGCGATGTAGGAGCGCACGACCCGGAAGGCGGCCGCGTCGATGGTCGCGGTGGTGACCGTCCCGGCCGCCAGCGCCGCCTTGATCAGCGCCGGGGTGTAGTAGATCGGCCGGTTCAGCTCCTGGTCCAGGCCGGCGTCGAGCGACGGCGCGGTCGAGTGGACGGCGTAGAAGTCCGACATGACGTACCCGTCGAAGCCGAGGTCACCCTTGAGCACGTCGTCGAGCAGCGGGTTCTCGCAGGCGTACGTGCCGTTGATCTGGTTGTAGGAGCACATCACCCCGGCCGGGTCGCTCTGTCCGAGCGCGACCTCGAAGGGCAGGTTGTAGACCTCCCGGAAGGTCCGCTCGTCCATGTTCGAGGAGCTGGACGTCCGGTCGGTCTCCTGCTCGTTGGCGACGTAGTGCTTGAGGACCGCCCCGACCCGCCCGTCGGCCTGGATGCCGCGGATGCCGGCCGCGGCGAGGGTGCCGCTGAGCAGCGAGTCCTCGCCGAGGTATTCGGGGGTGCGCCCGGAGAGCGGGGTGCGTCCGCTGGCCACGCCGGGGCCGAGGATGACGTTGCGCCGCTTGCCGTACGCCTCGTCGGCCTGGTCCCGTCCTTTCCGCTCGGCGAGATCGACGTTCCAGGTGGCGGCCTGGGCGATGGGGGAGGGGAAGGCGGTGACCCCGGTGGTGCCGCGGATGCCGTCCGGGCCGTCGGTGTAGACGACGGTCGGCGTGCAGGCCACCTGGACCGGATAGGTCACGCCGCTGAACGTGGTCTGGTCCGGGTTGTTGGCGGCCTGCTCGTCGAGCCAGCGCAGTTTCTGGTCCAGGGTGCTGGCCTTGAGCAACAGCCGGGCGCGCTGGTCGGCGGACTTGTGGGTGTCCATCCAGGCGCAGCCGGCCGGGACGCCGGCCGAGGCGGGGACGGGGGAGGCGATCGCGAGCGGGAGTGTCGTCAGCAGGGCGGCAGCGAGATACCGCCGCGGGAGGGATCTGGACAACTTCGTCCTCCTACGGGCATTTTAAACGATTCATTTGAAGCGTCGAAATAGCCGTGCGCACGTTTCGAGCTGATTAACTGGCTACCGGTGGCGACATGCTTACACGACGACGTGCGCTGATGGAAGAGCGAGATCCCGGTCACTGGAGGCGCGCACCACCAGTTCGGGCTGGAAGACGACCTGCCGGTGACCGTGCCGGGCGCCGTGCTCGATCTCCTCGAACAGCAGCTCAGCGGCCACGCGGCCGAGCTGGTGGCGGGGCTGGCGCACCGAGGTGAGCGGCACCGTGGCGGCGGCCGCGAACTCGATGTCGTCGTACCCGACGATCGCCAGGTCGTGCGGAACGGACTTTCCCGCACGAGTCACCGTTTGCAGGACACCGAGCGCGAGCAGGTCGTTCGCGCAGAAAACGGCGGTCGCGGCAGCGGGGATGCGGGCGGCGGCCGCGCGACCGGCCGCGACGCTCAGGGCGGGCGTCTCGATCACGTCCAGCACCGCGCCGGCCGCCTCGATGATCGTCCGGGCGCCGTCCAGACGGTCCGCGACCTGCGGCATCTCCATCGGGCCGCCGACGAACGCCAGCTGCCGGTGACCGCGTTCGACCAGGTGGGCCGCGGCGATCTGGCCGCCGACGTGGTCGTCGACGACCACCGAGCAGAGGCTGCGCCGGCCCGCGCCGCGGTCGAGCAGCACCACCGGGGTGCCGCGCTGGGTGAGGTCCTCGATCCCCTTGCCGCCGACCCCGACCGGGGTGACCAGGATGCCCTGCACGCGCTGGGTCTCCAGGCGGCCGAGATAGCGCGCCTCGCGCTCGGCGGAGTCCGCGCTGTTGTAGAGCATCACGATGACGTCGTGCTGGTCGGCGACCTCCTCGGCGCCGCGGGCCAGGTCGGCGAAGAACGGGTTCGTCACGTCCGGCACCAGCAGCCCGAGGGTGCGGCTCTGCCCCGCGACCAGGGCGCGAGCGGCCTCGTTCGGCAGGTAGCCGAGCTCGGCGATCGCGGCCTCGACCCGGGCGCGGGTCTTCGGCGTCACCGCGTGCGGCCGGTTGAGCACGTTGCTGACGGTTCCGACGGAGACTCCGGCGCGCGCCGCGACATCCTCGATCCTTGCCATGGGCAGAGGGTACGCGCGAGACGCTTCAACCGAATCGGTGGACCGGCTTGCCCGTACGTCCAGGGTGTTTCCTGGTTATTGAATCGTTATTACGGGCGTCTCCGCAGGTAAAGTGCCTGTTGCGAGTGGATAAACAGGAAAACCTGGTGTGAGCTTCTTGACGCGCGGCGCTGCCGTGGCGAGTCTTTAGACGCTTCAAAAAACAACTCCCCGCACTCCTCCAGGAGGACCCTGTGGCATCCCTGTTCCGGCCCAAGAGCCTGGTGGCGTTCGGCGCCGCCGCCGCACTCGTGCTCACCACCGCGGCCTGCGGCGGCAACGGCGACTCGTCGTCCGGAGACACCTCGGCCAAGAACTTCTCGTTCCTGGCGATCAACGAGAACACCACCATCGCCAAGACGCTGACCACGCTGAGCCAGAAGGAGTGCGCCACCGAGAACGCGGCG
>KL571444.1:17941-19526 GCA_000715855.1 Actinoplanes liguriensis | reverse complement strand
CTGTTCACCGCGGCCAACGCCCCGTCGCTGACCAAGCAGCTCTCCGACAACGGCTCGGTGCTCGACGCGACGAGCGTCTCCGAGGGCGTGCAGCCGGCCGCCAGCTCGGTGATCAAGAGTCTGTACGACGGCAAGCAGCTCGTCCTGCCGACCGAGCTCAACATCGAGGGCATCTGGTACAACAAGAAGCTCCTCCAGGACAACGGCATCACCGTGCCCGCCACCTGGGAGGACCTGGTCGCCGCGTTCGCGAAGCTGCAGGCCGCCGGCGTTCAGCCGATCTCGCAGGCCGGCAAGGGCGGCGACGGCTGGGGCGTCACCCGCTGGGTCGGCAACTACCTGCTGCGCAGCCAGGGCCCGGACGCGCTGAAGAAGGTCGCTGACGGCTCGGCCAAGCTCACCGACCCGCAGTACGTGGCGGCCGCCGACGCGATCGCGAACCTCGGCAAGGCCGGCTACTTCGGCAAGTCGCCCACCTCGATCGACTACAACACCGCGCTCAACACGTTCCTGACCGGCAAGGCCGCCTTCATCTACATGGGCTCCTGGGCGCTGTCGGACTTCAACGACGCCACCAAGGACAAGGTCGGCGCGGACAACATCGGCTTCATGAAGTTCCCGGCCGTCGCCGGTGGGGTGGGCACCGCCGACCAGATGCCGGCCAACGTCGGCACCGCCGTCGCGATCAGCAAGAAGGCCTACGAGAAGGACCCGAAGACCCAGGCGTGGGTCAAGTGCATCGTCGCGAACTACGGCACGGTCGCACTGCGCGACTCGTCGCAGATCACCGGCTTCAAGACGGACGCGAGTGTCGAGGTCCCGGCGCTGACCAAGCAGATCCAGACCGAGATCGCCGGCGTGCAGTCCAGCGTCCTGTGGTTCGAGGGCTATTTCTCGGCGAAGGCGACCACGGTCAGCCAGAGCAACGGCGGCCTGCTCGGCGGCGGCCAGCTGACCGGCGAGAAGTTCATGCAGACGGTCTCCACGAACCTCGGCTGATGGGAAAGGAGCCGGCGGCCTGCCGGCTCCTTTTACGGAAGGAACAACCGTGCACAGCGTGCTCGGCGATCGCAAATCGGTCGCCATCCTGCTCGGACCGGCGCTGCTGGTCTACTCCCTGATCATGCTGGTGCCGATGCTGTGGTCGCTGGGCTACACGTTCTTCACCGGCAGCGTCATCTCCGGCTTCACCTGGGCCGGGACGGCGAACTTCAGCAAACTGTTCGACGACCCCGCGCTGCCGAGCTCGCTGTGGTTCACCGTCAAGTACGCGCTGGTGATCACCGTCGGGCAGGTGCTGATGGGCTACGTGCTCGCGCTGCTCTACGTGTTCTTCCTGCGTCGCGCCGGCGGACTCGTACGGACGCTGGTCTTCTTCCCGGTCATTCTCCCCACCGTCGCGGTCGCCCTGCTGTTCCAGAAGTTCTTCGAGTACGCCCCGCAGACCGGGCCGGTCAACGCGCTGATCGAGGCGCTCGGCGGCACCGGCGTCGACTGGTTCTCCACCCCGGGCCACGCGTTCGTGGTGGTCGCGCTGATGGACATCTGGCGGTCGATGGGCTTCTACGCGGTCCTGCTCTACGCC
>KL571444.1:15411-17725 GCA_000715855.1 Actinoplanes liguriensis | reverse complement strand
GATCCGCAGCATCATCGTGCCGCTGTCGTTGCCGGTGCTGGTCTCCTCGCTGGTGTTCAGCATCAACGGCACGCTCAAGGCGTTCGACTCGATCTACGCGCTGACCGGCGGTGGCCCGGGCAGCGCCACCACCCCGCTGACGCTGTACATGTACCAGACCTCGTTCGCATACGGCGACTACGGCTACGGGTCGACGATCGCGTTGACGCTGACGATCCTGTGCCTGCTGGTCACCGTCTTCATCTTCCGCGCGACCCGCCGCGACCTGGTCCAGGGGTGATCCCGATGTCGCTGAAGAAGATCCCCGGCTACCTCTGTGTCGGACTGCTGCTGATCGTCGTGGTGTATCCGCTGGTCTGGCTGTTCCTGGGCTCGTTCAAGACCCAGGACGAGTTCCTCAACCGGCCGACCACCGCGCTGCCGGAAAGTTTCACCAACTTCGCCAACTACTCGCAGGCCTGGTCGTCGGTCGCGACCTACCTGCAGAACTCGCTGCTGACCGTGCTGCCCTCGCTGGCGATCATCGTGGTGCTCGGCACCGCCGCCGGGTTCGCCCTGGAGATCCTGGTCTGGAAGGGCCGGCAGACGACGTTGCTGCTGTTCCTGGCCGGGATCATGATCCCCGGGCAGATGATCCTGCTGCCGCTGTTCACGGTCTACTTCAACCTGCACCTGACCGGCACGCTGTGGCCGCTGATCATCACGTACACCGCCACCGGCCTGCCGCTGACCGTGTTCATGATGGCCACCTACTTCCGGGCCATCCCGCGGGAGATCTTCGAGGCCTCGACCATGGACGGCGCGAGCATCATCCGCTCGTTCGTCTCGATCGGCTTCCCGATGATGCGCAACTCGGTGCTGACGATCGCCCTGGTGCAGTTCTTCTTCCTCTGGAACGACCTGCTCATCGCCCTGACGTTCACCACCGACGACAGCCTGCGCACCGTGCAGGTCGGCCTGCTCAACTTCACCGGGCAGTTCGGCGTCGTCGACTACGGCCCGACCTTCGCCGCGATCTGCATCAACGTGCTGCTGATCCTGGCCATCTACATCTTCCTCAACCAGCGTGTCATGCGTGGCCTCGCGGCCGGCGCGGTGAAGGGCTAGAAGAACCGTGAACCCCCAAGATCAAAACACGATTGCGCGTACGCACGTGAGCGCACCCCGCATCGAGCATCACGCCCGTGCGCTGGGCATCGGTGAGCGCACCCCGCGCCTGTCCTGGCAGGTCGAGACGGACCGGCCGGGGTGGCGCCAGACCGCGTACGAGATCGGCATCGGCGCCTGGACCAGCGGCCGGATCGACGCGGCGGACAGTGTCCTGGTCCCCTGGCCCGGCGCGGCGCTGACCTCGCGCGAGCAGGCCGACGTCCGGGTCCGCGTCTGGGGCGAGGGCGACGCCGAGCCGACCGCGTGGAGCGAGACCACCCGGGCCGAGGCGGGCCTGCTGGACGCGGGGGAGTGGCAGGCGCGGTTCGTCGGCGCGACCGACGACAGCGACGGCGACCGCCGCCCGGTGCTGCTGCGACGCGACTTCACGGTGCGCGAGGGCCTGCGGCACGCCCGGATCTACGCGAGCGCGTGCGGCGTCCACGAGCTGGAAGTGAACGGCGGTTCGGCCGGCGACGACGTCCTGGCACCCGGCTGGACCAGCTACCACCAGCGCCTTTACTACCAGACCTACGACGTCACCGGATTACTGGTTCCGGGCGCGAACACGATCACCGGCTGGCTCGCCGACGGCTGGTGGCGCGGCGAGTACGGCTGGAACCGGGTCGGCGAGCGTTACGGGCGCGACACCGCGCTGCTCGCCCAGCTCGAACTGCACTACGCCGACGGCAGCGTCGAGCGGATCGTCACCGACGGGACCTGGACCTGGGCCCACGGGCAGATCCTGAGCTCCAGCATCTACGACGGCGAGCGCCACGACGCCCGGGTGCTCCCGGTGGACTGGCGTCCGGTCGTGGTGCGTGAGCAGCGGACCGGCGAACTGATCTCCCCGGCCGGCCCGCCGGCGCGCCGCGTCGAGACGCTCGCCCCGGTCACCGTGACCCGCGTCGGCGACGACACCCACCTGCTCGACTTCGGCCAGAACCTCGCCGGCCGGCTGCGCATCACCGTCGACGGCCCGGCCGGCACCGAGATCGGCATCCGGCACGCCGAGGTGATCGAGAACGGACGCCTGTGCACCCGGCCGATCCGCACCGCCGCCGCCCACGACGTCTACGTCCTGGACGGTAACGGCGCCTCGACCTGGGAACCCCGGTTCACTTACCACGGTTTCCGGTACGCCGAGATCACCGGCTGGCCCGGC
>KL571444.1:12128-15234 GCA_000715855.1 Actinoplanes liguriensis | reverse complement strand
GAGACCGGCACGTTCACCTGCTCCGACCCACTGCTGCAACGCCTGCACGAGAACGTGCGGTGGAGCATGCGCGGCAACTTCGTCTCGGTGCCCACCGACTGCCCGCAACGCGACGAGCGGCTCGGCTGGACCGGCGACCTGCAGGTCTTCGCGCCCACCGCGGCGTTCCTCTACGACGCGACGGCCAGCATCGGCGACTGGCTCGGCGACGTGAACGCCGAGACCGGCGACGACGGGCTGGTCCCGCTCTACGTGCCGCACATCCCCACCAGCTTCCCGCAGTTCCACTGCGCGGTCTGGGGCGACGTCACCACCGTCGTGCCGCTGGTGCTCTACGACCGCTCCGCCGACCTCGGGCCGGTGACCAGCGGATACGACACCGCCCGCGCCTGGGTCGAGGGCTGTCGCCGGCTGCTCGACGACCGCGGCGTGATCGCGAGCGGGCTGCAACTGGGGGACTGGCTCGACCCGGCCGCCCCGCCGGACCGGCCGCAGCAGGCGCGCACCGACCCGTACCTGGTGGCCACCGCGTACCTCGCCTACTCCGCGCGGCTGCTCGCCCGGCAGGCGACGCTGGTCGGCAAGGACGACGATGCTCTTGTGTTCGGTCAGCTCGCCGAGCAGGTGACCGGGGGTTTCCGGCGCGAGTTCGTGACCGCCAACGGTCGCTGCGTCTCCGACACCCAGACCGCGTACGCGCTGGCACTGTGTTTTGATCTTCTGCCCCAGGAACAGCGCGAGCACGCCGGGAACCGGCTGGCGCAGCTGGTCCGCGACGCCGAGTTCCGGATCGGCACCGGGTTCGCCGGCACGCCCCTGGTGCTCGACGCGCTCTCCGGCACCGGGCACCTCGAGGAGGCGTACCGGCTGCTGTTGTCGAAGGAATGCCCCTCCTGGCTCTACTCGGTGTCGATGGGCGCGACGACGATCTGGGAACGCTGGGACTCGATGCTGCCGGACGGCTCGATCAACCCCGGCGAGATGACGTCGTTCAACCACTACGCGCTCGGCGCGGTCGCCGACTGGCTGCACCGGGTCGTCGCCGGGCTCGCCCCGGCCGCCCCCGGATACCGGTCGGTCACCGTCGCGCCGCGCCCCGGTGGCGGACTCACCCATGCCTCGGCGAGACACCTTTCGCCGTACGGGCCGGTGGCCGTCGCCTGGCGCCGCGAAGGCGCTGTCCTGCACGTCGACGTGACGGTCCCGCCCGGCTGCGACGCCGTCGTCGACCTGCCCGGCGCCGAGCCGGTCACCGTCGCCGCGGGCAGTCACGCCTTCACCGTGCCGTTCCGCGCGGCCGAGGATGATCCGATTCAGCCACTTCCGGCACCGGAACGGTTCTGAGCACACCGGTGGCGCTCCCGTAGTCTTTCGGCGGGAGCACCACCTTTCTTTCGACGTGGGGATGGCAGTGGCGCGTGCAACGATCCGGGACGTGGCCCGGGTGGCCGGGGTCTCCGACGGCACCGTCAGCAACACCCTGAACCGCCCGCACCTGGTCAACGCCGAGACCCAGCAGCGCGTCCGGCAGGCCATGCAGCAGGTCGGCTACGTGCCCAACGCCGCCGCCCGTGCGCTGCGGGTCGGCCGCACCCGCACGATCGGGCTGGTCGTGCTCGACTTCGGCAACCCGTTCTTCGCCGAGGTCGCCGCCGGCGCCGAGCAGGCCGCGGGCGAGGCCGGCGCCGACGTCGCCCTCTTCAACACCGGGCTGGACCGGCACGAACGCGAGGACCGGCTGCTGCAACGCCTCGCCGAGCGCCGCCTCGACGGCCTGATCATCACCCCGAACGACGTCGAGCACCCGCTGCTCGCCGTCATCGAGGAACGCGGCACCCCGGTCGTCGTCCTGGCCCGCGAGGTGCCCAGCCGCCGCCGCAGCGCGGTCCGCAGCGACGACGTGCTCGGTGGCGAGATCGCCGCGCACCACCTGCTCGACAACGGCCACCGGCACCTGGCCTTCGTCGGCTGGCGTCACGACGAGCGCTACCAGGGCGCCGGCCACGCCACCGGCGCCGCCGGCGTGCTGCTGACCTGGATCGGCACCGACAGCGACGGCATCGCCGACGGCCTCGACGCCGGTGTCCGCCTGCTCGCCCTGCCCGGCGACGCCCGGCCGACCGCGGTCTTCTGCGCCAACGACCTGATCGCCACCGGCCTGATCCAGACCGTCACCCAGCACGGCCTGCGCGTGCCGGAGGACCTGGCGGTCGTCGGCTTCGACGACACCGACCTGGCCAGCGCCGCCAGCGCCGTGGAGCTGACCAGCGTCCACCAGCCGGCCGCCGAGATCGGCCGGGCCGCGGTCCGGCTGGTGCTCGACGAGATGAACAACCCCGACCGCACCGCCCAGGACATCGTCTTCTCCCCGGAGCTGGTGGTCCGCGAGTCCACGACCCGGCGCTCAGCCGAGCTCGGCCACCTCATCGGCCCGTGACGTCAGCCGCCCCCGTGGTGGCGCAGTCCCGCGCCGTCTCCGGCCGGGTCGCCCCGCAGACCGGGTCCGCCCCGACCCGGAGCGTCGCGGCGCCCTGTCCTGCAGCCGAGTACGTCAGAGTTCGATGCAATAGTGGACCTGGGTGTCCTGGGTGACGAACCCGGCACTCTCGTAGAGTCCGAACTCCTTGCTCGAACTGTCGGCGTCGCTCCTGAGGCTGGCCCGTCCGTAGCCCTGGTCCCGCGCGGCCCGAAGCGTGTGTGAGATCAGGGCTTCGGCCACGCCGCGCTCCTCGTACGCGGGCCGCGTGGCGATGACCCGGAAGTACGCGTCACGGACGCCGGTCGCCGCCGTCTCCGCCTCCCACGAGACGACCAGGACGACCCCGGCCGCCGTCCCGGTCCCGGCGTCACGGAGCAGAAAGCTCAACTCGGGCCGGAAGTTCGCGTTCACCGCCCAGACCTTCCACTCCTCGGCGCTGAGCGGCGACCTGCCCAAGTCCTGGGCGGCCTCGTTGCGAACCGTGCGGAACTCCTCGTCGGTCTCAGCCGTGTAGCCCTCGATCCGCAGGCCGTCGGGAATGGGCGCGTCCGGAACGGCGGTGCCGAGCGGATGCCTCATGTGCCGGCTCCACTTCGTCGCCGTCATGCCTGCCGCACGGTACAGGGC
>KL571444.1:11096-11864 GCA_000715855.1 Actinoplanes liguriensis | reverse complement strand
GGTACAGGGCGACGGCCCCGTCAACATGCTCGCCGTAGACGGATTCGACGACCAGCCGGAGCGTGGGGTGATGCCGTGCGTGCAGCGCCTGGGCGGTCGCCAGCCCGTGCCGCATGAGCTTCGTCCCTGTCTCTTATACACATNNNNACCGCCAGAGTGGACGTCGGGAGGTCGTCGACCGGTGAGTCCAGCTCCTCGGTCGCGTCCTGCACGGTGTACTGCCCCCAGACGTGGTCCTCCGCGTCGATCGCGTTCAGGAGGTCGGCCATCGCCGCACCGTCGGACACGGCCATCGGGCGCCACACGAGGTTCTGGGATTCGACAGTCATGATCGCAAACCTAGGGAGCCCGGCGAGGGCTGTCATCCCGATTACGGACCCGGCGATGAAGTCCGGCCCGCGATCCGGACCCCGGCACCGGCGGATTGATCGTCATCGAGGCCGGGCAAGGCGCAGCTGTAGTACCTGTCCCGGGATCGCGATCGGTGAGGCAGGCATGATCCTGAGATATACTCCGGTGTATCCGTCTGCTCAACCAGCACTGATCAACAAGCACTGACTGCTTCTTCGGGTGACTCGGAGGAGAGCAAAGTGAACTTAGCCGGGCCAGGCCCTCACGATCCATCTGCTGACCCGGGATCCCCGGTGGTCGGCGCAACCTCCACGCCCGCGCAGCTGATGGCCAGGCTGAAAGAGCTCCGCGAGGCCAGCGAGTTGGACGTGGCAACGGTCGCCGCCTATCACGGGTGGCCCTGTCTCTTATACACAT
>KL571444.1:9706-10835 GCA_000715855.1 Actinoplanes liguriensis | reverse complement strand
ATGTGTATAAGAGACAGGCCGAGGCCTCCCTGCAAGAGCTGTCGCCCGCGTCCCGGGCGCGACAGTGGTATGCCCGGCACCAGCTGGAGACGGCCTTCCAGCGCTTCGTGGCCTACGAGCACCAGGCGGCGGTCATCAACATCTGGCAGCTGCTCTTCGTGCCGGGTCTGCTGCAGACGGAGGAGTACGCACGCGCCGTGACGGCGTTGTCGCTTCGCCGGAGCCCGGACGACCCCGACGTGTCGTCGCTGGTGAAGCTGCGCATGGACCGCCAGCGCGCGTTCCGCGATCGACTCGGCGGCGCTGATCCGCCGCGGATCGTCGCGCTGATCGACGAGTCGGTGCTGCGGCGCCCGGTCGGCGGTCCGGACTGTCTGCGCCGGCAGCTCGACCATCTCCTGGGCCTGGCCGCCGACACCGAGACGTACACCATCGGTGTGTTGCCGCTGGGTTTGGCTCACGCCGGGGTCCGGGGCACCTTCGAGCTTCTCGAGTTCACCGCGCCGGAACGCGATGACGTGCTGTTCGTCGAGGCTGTGGCGGGGGCTTCCGTCCTCACCACGAACAGGACCCCGGTCTTCCGGGACATCATTCAGGATCTGATGGGTGACGGGCGGGTGGGCGACGAGGCGGCCGAGCTCGTCCGGAGCGTCCGCGCCGCGTTGCGGTAGGCCCTAGACGTCGTCCGGCGAGATGCTCTCGGCCGCCCTCAGGACCGCCCGCCGGACCGCTTCGAAGGTGCGCTGCTCGCTCGACGAGTACAACATCACCTGCTCACCGCGGTACGTGCAGTGGAGCTCCATCCTGCGTGGATTGTTCCGGCCGTCGATCAGGACCGCGACCGCCATGGTGACGGCGGCGGTGAGTCCACCACCGACCAGGGCGGCGGCGCCGTAGCGGACCGCCGCCACGGTGGCGAGAACGAGCTCGGCGGCCGAGCAGATCAGGGCGACCTTGCGCGCGGCGTGGGTGAACGTCTCGACCCGGCGGATGGACCGGATCTCGCGAAGCACGAAGATGCGGCCGGGGGTCTCGATGGCCGTGCCGGTCACCCGGATGGCCGGCGTCCGATAGAAGACGACCCGCGCCCGCCGCGCGGGACTCCGCTGTTCCTGTCTCTTATACACAT
>KL571444.1:8854-9481 GCA_000715855.1 Actinoplanes liguriensis | reverse complement strand
GAGATGTGTATAAGAGACAGACCTCCAGTCGAGGCTCTCGGGCGTCGGCTCGCTGTGGAACAGGTGGTGGTTCACCGGGTGGGCGCGGGCGGGCGTGCGGGCCGGTCCCGAGGTTCCGGCTGTTCGTCGGTGGGCTCGGGGAGTCCCGGACTCTATTCTGTCCATGGCTTGCCTTTCGGTGGTGGCGTCCGTCGGGGGGTGGGTCGTGGAGGGCATCAGCGGTTGCCGCCGCGCGATGCCCTCCCCTTTCGGCCACATCCGGGCCTCGATGTCTCTCTCCTGGTGACTCCTCCTCTCGCCGCTGTGGTGGAGGGGACCGCGTCCCACGCCCGATCGCAGCCCCCTCGACCATCAGTGTCCATGCATGTACCCGGCGTGGCAATTGCCAACGGAGCGGTTGCCAGGCCAGTTTTTGCGCAGTGCGTATTGCCATAGCTCTGGTTGACACGCGACTCCTCGGAGCGACGGGCGGCCGCCGGAGTCAGGCCGGAGCGCTGGGGGAGAGTGGCGTCAGGTACGCAAAGCCGCGGGCCCGGGGTTCACCGGCAGGTTCGTCAGCGTCGCCCGGGAGTGGCTCGACCGGGCTGTCGTCGTCTGGCCGCGCGGGCTGTTCACGCGCTTCCTGCC
>KL571444.1:7164-8679 GCA_000715855.1 Actinoplanes liguriensis | reverse complement strand
CTGTTCACGCGCTTCCTGCCGTTAAAAAAAAAGGGGGTGCCGGCTGCCCGCGGGCTGAGCCTTTTTCAGGCGTCCGCGTTCTGGCGAAGCTCGTTGGCAAGACGGGCGTGCTCGCCGGCAGCCGGCTTCCTTCGTGTCTTCGTATTACGGGTGGCGATTCATCCGAGCATGTCGTCGAATTCGCCACGCTTGGCGCCGTCGAGGAACGCGTCGAACTCGTCGCGGGTGTAGACAATGACTTCCCCGTCGGGCCGCCTCGAATTACGAAACGCGATGGAGTCGTTGAACTTTGCTACTTCGATGCAATTTCCGCCGCCACTTTTGGTGGCAATTCTCCAGTCGAGCGCCCCCCATTTGTTGTCGCGGCGTCGTCGTAGTTTTCCGAACCCTAGCGCCCTCATCGTTTAATTCATCAATCCTCTCTTTTCTCAAGAAATCTGATGCGTTCTTTGATGATCCGTATCGACCTCTGCTGGTCAGCAGCCTGGTCAGCGAGCGCCGCAAAGATCGATTTACAGCGCTCGACGTAATCCTGCTCAGATCGGGACACCGAGCCCATGGGGCCTTCGGAGTAGGCGAGGTCCGTCAACACCTCGTCGTCGAAGCTTAGGACAGCGAACGGCCCGATGAGTCCCAAACCTGACTTAACCTGGTTGGGAAGGACCTGGATGGTGACATTGTTCAGCGACGCTTGCTGGACGAGATGACGCAGTTGTTCGACGAGAACCGCGGTTCCGCCCGGTTCGTAGTAGAGAACCGATTCACTGATAATGGCGTGGAAGTCGAGTGGATCGTCGCCGGTGAGGATCTGCTGCCGCTCGCGCCGTGCGTTGGCGGTCTTGGCGATCAAATTGTCCGAAGAGTCCAGATCCAACGGCACGCCCACGACGGTGGCCGCGTATTCCGGGGTTTGCAGAAGGCCGGGAATGTACGCGTTCTCGTAATTCTTGATGGCCGAGGCGCCGGCCTCGAACTCGATGTACGAGGACGTCATGCCCTTCAGGTCGAACTTTTCCCACCAGCCGTTCTCCTGGCTGGCCCGCGCAATGCGAATCAGGCGATCGGTGGTGTCCTTGTCGAGGCCGTAATGGCGGCACAACTCGCGGACATACAGCATTCCTGGGGCGCGGGAGCCGGTTTCGAGACGGCTGATAATCGTCGTGCTGATGTCGGTCTCATGGGAGACCTCCGCCGCGGTGAGATCGAGGTCTTCACGGTACTGACGCAGGAGGATCCCGAGTTTGCGGCGCAACAACACCGGGCTGGTACGGCCGGGCATGATTCACCTCCGTCAAGCCACATTGCTCAGAGTCAGCCTACGTCAAATCGCTATCTGTCAAACCGCCGGATGGCAGATATCTGAGTAGCAAGTTGCCAGACGCAGATCTTGGTCTGGCAACCGGGTGGTGTCAAGCTAACTCGTGGCAAGTGCCACTTCACGGGTTGCAGTTTCAAACTGCCGGGGTAAGCCGGTCGGCGAGCGTGCCGGGCTCCGGGAACGGTGCGCCGCAGGTC
>KL571444.1:6122-6953 GCA_000715855.1 Actinoplanes liguriensis | reverse complement strand
CCCTGCCGTATCCCGGGAATCGGCGGCTTCGTGACTTGCAGAGCTAACTTAACATGCTAAGTTGCTGGCATGGCTCGGAACCTGAGTTTTGCGCTGCACGTGCTCACGGCAAGGCTGGACCGGATGGGCGATCGGCTGCTGCGGGCCGAGCACGACATCTCGTACCCACGCTTCCTTGCCCTGGTTTTCGTCGGTGAGCTGGGCGCGTCGACGCAACGCGCGCTCGCCGACCAGCTCGGGGTGACGGAGCCTTCCGTCAGCCGGATGACCGCCGTCCTGGCCGCCGACGGGCTGCTCATCGTCGAGCCCGACCCCGCCGGTGGCAACCGTCGCCGGCTGAGCCTCACCGACCGGGGCAGGCAGCTCGTGACCACGGTCCGGCAGGACTTCGAGGACCGGCTCGCGGATTTCGTCGAGCGGAGCGGCGTGCCCTATGCGGAGTATGCCGAGCACACCGAACGACTGCTGAGCACCCTCGACCGCAGGGAACAGGAGGGAGCGAGATGAGCCCGGTGGTCTCCGCCGACGGCACGCCGATCGCCTACCGGACGATGGGGGACGGCCCCGGCGTCATCGTCGCCGGAGGTGCGTTGCGGACCGCCGAGGACTATCTCCCACTGGCCCGCGCGCTGGCCGGCTCGCACACGGTGCACCTCGTCGACCGGCGGGGACGCGGCGCCAGCGGCCCGCAGGGGCCGGGCTACTCGCTGGAACGGGAGGCCGACGACCTGCTCGCCGTCCAGGCGCGGACCGGCGCGCGGCTGGCGTTCGGGCACAGCTACGGAGGGCTCGCGGTTCTGGAGACCGCGCGGCGCTCCGAGGTGTTCGACC
>KL571444.1:3762-5832 GCA_000715855.1 Actinoplanes liguriensis | reverse complement strand
GTGGATGGAGTCGTACCGTCAGCGGCTCGCCGCCGGGGACGAGTACGGGGCGTTCGCGCACTTCGTCCGCGGCTCCGGTGGGGCGCCGGCCGTCATCACCAGGATGCCGCACTGGTATCTGCGCCTTGCGATGAGCGTCGGGTTCCGCGGTGCGGCCTGGCAGCGGATGCGGCCGCTGCTCGGGTCCAACCTGGCCGAACACGAGCAGATCGCGGCCCGCCTCGGACGGCTCGCCGACTACGCGGCCGTCGCCGTTCCGGTACTGATTCTTCGCGGCAGCCGGACCTCGCCCGGAATCCGGACGCAGACCGACGCGTTGAACCGCACCCTCGGCGGCGCCACGCTCGAGACCATCCCCGGCCTCAACCACTTCGGCCCGGAGGGGAAAACGGCGCCGGCCGTGGCCGAGCGGGTCGCGACCTTCCTGGGCGGTCTTGTACCTCCCTGTTGACACAAGCGCCCGGCGGCTGCTCTTCTTGTATCGCCTATCCGATACAAGGAGTGCTCATGGATGTCGCCGGACGATGCCGGGTGCTGGGTCTCGGGCTCGGTGCCGGGCTCGGCTTCGCGCTGACGCGGACCTATCTGTTCGACTTCGCGCCGGTCGTTCTCGCGCTGTGCCTGAGCATCGGCGTGCTCGCCGGTCAGGCGGTCTCCCGGCGGCCTTCGGCGGAACGCCGGGCCGCGACTCTGCGACCCCGCCGGATCCGGGACTACCTGCCGGTGGCGCCGGTCGTGGTCAGTCTCGCCCTGACGGTGGGGCTCGCCGGCATGTCGTGGTGGTTCCGCACCCCGGATCACCCCGATCACCAGGTGCGGTACTACGGGACGGCGGCCCCCGTGACGCTCGTGGCCAGCTGGGCGACGCTGGGGGTGACCGCCGTTCTGGCGCTGCTGGCGGTGTGGACGGTGGTGCGCAGCCCGCAGGCGGACGAGACGTGGCGCCGCACCACGGTGAACCACCTGGTGCACGCTTACGCCGCGCTGACCGCCACGATCTTCACCGGCGCCACGTTCTGGTACGCGGACGCGCAGATGGACTGGCGCGGCGGCGGCTCACCGGTGTGGGGAGTGGTGCTGAGCCTGTCCGCCGGCCTGGGATTGGCGGCGATCGCCTACTACGCGTGGCCGGGCAGCGGCAGTGACCGCGTGGCCGAGGCCGCGTACCCGTGAGCGCCGAACCGGCCATCCGCCTGGACCCGGGCTCGGCGGTGCCGCCCTACGAGCAGGTTCGCCACCAGATCACGGACCTGATCAGGCATGGCCTGCTCGCCGCGGGCAGTAGATTGCCGCCGGTACGGCAACTGGCCGCGGACCTGGGCGTGGCCAACGGGACAGTGGCGCGGGCCTACCAGGAGCTGGAGGCGTCCGGCCTGGTCATCACGCGACGAGCGGCGGGCACCCGGGTGGCGGCCACGACGACGCTCTCGCCGGGAGCGCGTGCCGAAGCCCTCGCGCGCCGCGCGCAGGACTACGTTCTCGCGGCGCGTCAACTCGGCGCCACCGACGCGGAGTTGCGCGCGGCAGTCAGTGACGCCCTGGCCGAGCCGGCGGTGCCGCTCGCTTCCGAGGCTCATTGACGATCCGGGTCGTACGGTCGCACGCCGGCGGAGCAGTGGTAACAGTGCTCCACCACGTTGTCCGAGTTGTACCACTCGTGGCGTCCGCAGTCGGCCTTGCCCTTGTCCGCCACACCCCGGTCGATCAGGAACCAGGGCAGACGCCGCCGCAACCAGGTCCGCCATCGATACCGGCCGTGATTCATCGGCAGAAGCTACGACGAGCTCGCCCACGGGCGCAGCCGATATTCACCAGGCGCCGGCCGGCGAGTGCGGCACCCTGGTGTTGACTTTGCCGTTGCGTCAACGCCCAGCCTGGGGAGCAGGCCGGAGCGGTTCCGGCTGATGGACGTGCGGAAGGGACGGCGCCAGTGGCCTGGTCGATCACCGAGGTGGCGCAGATGGCCGGGGTCACCTCGCGCACGCTGCGGCACTACGACGCGATCGGCCTGCTGGCCCCGGCGCACGTCGGGACCAACGGGTACCGCTACTACTGTCTCTTATACACATC
>KL571444.1:2934-3556 GCA_000715855.1 Actinoplanes liguriensis | reverse complement strand
GCTCGGTCTGGGCCTGGAGACGATCGCGGAGGTCCTCGCCGGGCAGCGCGACCGCGTCGAGGCCCTGCAGGGTCACCAGGAGTGGCTGCGCGGCGAGCAGCGGCGACTGGCACGCCTGGCCGCCACCGTCGCACGCACCATCGAGCACCTGCAGGAAGGCACCGCCATGAGTGCGACGGAGATGTTCGACGGTTTCGGTGAGCGCCGGGCCGAGGCGGAGGAGGCGCTGGCCGCTCGCTACGGCGACGGCGTGCGGGAGCACTTCGCCACCGCGAAGGAGCGGACCAGGGAGTGGACCCAGCAGGACTATCTTGACGCCCAGCAGGAGGGCGAGCGCCTCGACGCCCGGGTCCTCCAGTTACTGCGTTCCGGGGCGGCCCCGGAGTCCGGTGAGACGCTGGACGTCATCGCCGAGCACCATCGGGCGGTGGCCCGGCACTGGAGTCCGGACCGGGTGAGCTACGCGGGTCTGGGGGAGATGTACGTGACCGACCCGCAGTACCGCGCCCGTTACGACGCCCAGGACCCGGGCCTGGCGCAGTACTACCGGGACGCCATCACGGCGTACGCCGAGCAGCGCCTGAGCTGAGCGTGCGCCGGACCTCCTCCGTCACGGCGGGGG
>KL571444.1:1752-2663 GCA_000715855.1 Actinoplanes liguriensis | reverse complement strand
CACGGCGGGGGAGGTCACCGGCGCCCATCGGGCGAACAGGTCGCGGAACCAGTCGCCGTGCTCGGCGAGCAGGGCCGGGTTCTGCTCGATGACGTCCAGCTCGTTGACGATGCTCAGGTCCACGAACGGCCCGAGGTCCCGGGGGTCGAGGAGCCGTTCCTGTCCGGTGAACCGGTCGTGCACGGTGGCGGTGGTGGCCAGGTCGGGCCACGTACGGTCGCGGTCGCAACCGCCGTACAGGTAGACGAGCTCCTCGGCCTCCGGGCCGATGACGGCCTGGAGCGGCCGCCGGTCGGTCCACGGGATCAGGGCCAGATCGAAACCGTCGGTGCTGTACGTCGCGTGGGTGAGGCCGGCGAGTTGCACGTGTGGGGCGGCGCCGGCGTCCGCGAGGCGCTGCTCCACCCGGCACAGGTGGGCGTAGAGCGTGCCGCCCGGATGCTCGATCGCCTCGGTGCCGTGGTCACGCAGGAACGCCCGCGCCGCGCTGTCGAAGCTCATGTATGTGACGGTAGCCCCGTCACACGGCGCGCAGGGCGCGGCGGGGCCGGGACGTGAGACGGGCCAGGACCGCCTCGCGGTACGCCGGGGAGTGCGCCGCGATGGCCGTGCGGCGGGCGAACCACCGGACGATCTCGCGGTAGTGGTAGCGCTGGTAGCCGGCCGGTTCGACCAGGTGCGCGTCCACCAGCGACTCCATCAGGCGCTCGGCCTCGGGCTCGGGCAGGTCGAGCAGCCGGGCCGCGGCGTCGAGCGGGATCTCGTCGTCGGCGGCGAGGGCGACCAGCCCGAACGCGTCGGCGGCGTGCGGGTCGGCCGCGCGCAGGGCCGCCAGGTCGCGGTCGAAGGGCGCCTCGACCCGGAGGCAGTCCTCGTGCACCGCGACGGGCTGGCGCATCTCCATCCGCAGC
>KL571444.1:0-1505 GCA_000715855.1 Actinoplanes liguriensis | reverse complement strand
CCAGCCGCAACTGCTCCGGGGTCTGCGCGTGGTCGAGCACGACGAGCAGGCGGCGGCCGCACGAGACGGTTCGCCAGAGCGCGCCCCGCTCGCTCAGGTCGTCCGGGATGTCGGTGGCCGGCACGCCGGACGCGCGCAGGAAGCCGGTCAGCGCCGCCCCGCGGTCGACGGCGCGCAGGTCGGCGTAGAGCCGGCCGTCCGGGAACTCGTCGCGGATCCGGTGGGCGAGGTGAATCGCGAGGGTGCTGGTCCCGATGCCGCCGAGCCCGACGAGGCCGGCGACCGGCGCGCTCAGGCCCTTGGCGGTGAGCAGCGCGGTGAGCTGCCGGATCAGGTCCGACCGGCCGACGAAGTCCCGGATGCCCGGCGGCAGCTGCTCCGGCACTCCGGCGGGAACGGCGGCGGCGGGGGCCGGCTCGCCGACCAGGATCCGCTGGTGAGTCTCGCGCAGGGCGGCTCCCGGGTCGAGGCCCAGCTCGTCCGCGAGCAGTTCCCGGATCCGCTGGTACTCGGCGATCGCCTGGGCCTGCCGGCCGGTCCGGGACAGGCCGAGCATGAACAACCCGCTCAGGCCCTCGTCCAGCGGGTGCTCCTCGACCAGGGCGCTCAGCTCGGTGACGGCGGTGGCGACCCGGTCCGTCTGGACGTCGAGAGCCAGTCGCTCGGCGATCGCCGTACGCCGCTCCCGGTCGAGCCGGAGGCGCTGCGCGGCGGCGTACGCCCCGGGGACGCCGGCCAGCGCGGGACCGTTCCATTGGCTCTCGGCCTCGCGAAACGCCCGTACGGCCGCGGTGTTGTCATTGACCGCGCGCGCCGCGCGGGCCCGGACCACCGCCGCCGCGAAATCCGTGAGGTCCAGCGACCCGGAGCCCGGCCGGAGCAGGTAGCCGCCGTTGACGGTGACGATCACGTCGGCGCCGAAGACCTGCCGCAAGCGGGAGACGTACGTGCGCACGGTCAGCGTGGCGGTCCGCGGCGGATCGTCGTCCCAGACCGCGTCGACCAGCGATTCCAGGGTCGCCTGACGGCCCTCCCGGAGCAGCAGGGCGGCGAACACGGCGCGTTGCTGCGGCGTGCCGAGGTCGAGCTCCTCGTCGTCCTTCCAGGCGCGCACCGGCCCGAGCACCGAGACCCGCATCATCGTCATCCCACTTCCCCCGTCACCGGACCGCCGGCACCACTGTGACCTGGGCGTCCAACTTTCGCCAAACCTTCGTCGATGTCGAGGGCGCTCCATGGGCGTGTTACCGGCACCTCCAGAGAGGCCGTTCCTCGTGAGCGCATTCCCCTCTTCCGGCGTAGTCTCCGCCTCCGCTGTCGCTGCCCTGCGCGCGGTCGTCACCGGCCCTGTCCTCGTGCCCGGGGACGAGGGCTACGCTGCGGAGATTCCCACCTACAACCTCACCGTGGCGCACCGCCCGGCGGTGGTCGTCGGTGCTGCCGGCACCGCCGACGTCCAGGCGGCGGTCCGTTTCGCCGCCGCGCACGACCTGTCTCTTATACAC
>KL571443.1:19826-20786 GCA_000715855.1 Actinoplanes liguriensis | reverse complement strand
CCGGACGTACTCCGCGGGGATCGGCGCACCCACCCGGTGCAGGGCGAACAGGACGCCGGCCGAGCCGTACGAGAGATCGAAGCCCCCGCTCCCCAGCTGCGCCGGACTGCCCGGGAACAGCCGGTCGCCGCACTCCGGGGTGGCAGCGGCGTGGATCCCGGCGACGATCGAGTCCCGGATGCGGGGCCAGCACGGGTCGTCCCCGGCGAACCGGCGCGCGGCCTCGTCCAGGCCCTCCGGCACGGCGTACCGGCGCAGCAGCGCGGCACCGAACTCCGGCGGCATCCCCGGGCCGGTGGCCTCCTCGACGAGCGTCCCGGCCTTGGCCTTCGCCCGTTCCAGCAGCGGCGTCAGCATCAGGAACGGGAACACCCGCAGACAGTCCAGGGCGAACTCGTCGATCGCCGCGCCGGTCAGCCCCTCCGGGTCGGCGAAGCCGGGCGCGCCGAGCCCGGGCGGCCGATCGTCGCCGAGCTCGGCGGCGAACTCGAAGTCGATCAGCACGACCCGGCCGCCCGGACCGAGCAGCACATGGGACGGAGGCAGGTCGCCGAACCGGATCCCGCGGGCGTGGACCACCGCCGGCGCCGCGGCGACCCGGTCGAGCGCGCCGATCACCCAGTCCGGGAACTCCGCCGGGCCGGCCCCGGCCGTCTCGCCCGGGCCGCCGTGGAGCAGCGCCGGCCCGCGGTTCCGCACGGCGCTCAGCAGGGTCGGGCCCTCGACGTACTCCTCGACGAGGAAATGGTGACCCCGCACGATCCGGTAGTCGTGGACGGCCGGGACACAGTCGAGCCCGGCCAGCCGGGTCAGGGTCTGATGCTCGCGGCGCAGGCGGGCGACCGCGTCCTCGTGATTACGGTCCAGACCCGCGTACGGCCGGGCCTCGCGCAGCACCACCCGCTTCCCGGCCGCGTCGTCCAGGGTCACCGAGATGTGGATCTTCCACCCCTGCCGCGG
>KL571443.1:19182-19538 GCA_000715855.1 Actinoplanes liguriensis | reverse complement strand
CCCGCCGCCAGCCGTCCGGCACCCCCCGATCCGCCACCTCGAACCGGCTGCCCTGGTCCCGCATCCGACCCGGCGCGTCATAGAACTCGTCGTCGGCAAGACAGTGCATCCACTCCAGATGCTGCTCCATGATCGCGTCCTGTCACTCGGCCAGCCTTCGCGTAAACACCCCAAAGCCTGCCGACAACCACGGAAACCCCCCTGAAAAGCCCCTGAGACCCACAGACCAAACCCCTGCTCGGGTACGTCGTGAAGCCCGCCCTCCTGCGCAGCGGCGCCCTCCTGCGTAGCGGCACCGGTCGGCGGGCCGGCTGGTGGTGGCGGTGGTTTTGCGGGCCGATAACAACGGTGAGCGC
>KL571443.1:13945-18960 GCA_000715855.1 Actinoplanes liguriensis | reverse complement strand
GGGAGCCGCGACTGGAGAGTTGCCGGACCGCGTTCACGTGCTCGGAGCCGGTTGATGCCGCAGGGCGGGGCTCTGCGGCATCAACCGGTGGGGTCAGCTGACGGTCAGGGCGGTGTCGTCGATGACGAACGAGGTTTTCAGGCCGGAGTCCTCGACCCCGGTGAAGCTGATGCTGACGGTCTGCCCGGCGAAAGCGGCCAGATCGTACGAGCGCAGCGTGTAAGCCCCGGCGTTGAGGTTGGAGAATACCTGCAGGGTGGTGCTGCCGGCCTTCACGGTCAGCTTGTCGTACTGGGTCGTGGTGGTGGTCTCCGCGGTGACGATCTTCAGGTAGAACGACAGCGTGTAGGAGGAACAGCCGCTGGGCACGGTGACCGACTGGGACAGGGTGTCGGTGTGTGCCGACCCGTAGCCGTCGAGATACGCGTCGCGGGTGCCGGTGCGGGGCGCCCCGTCACCGGTGTTGGCGCCGATGACTCCGCTCGTCGCGGTCCACGGTGTCGTCGCGGTTTCGAAGCCGGGGTTGCCGAGCTTCTGGCCGGGGCCGGCGCACGCGCCGCCGGTGCCGTTGACCGTCAGCGTGTACGAAGCGGTGTGCGTCGCCGACCCCGTGCCTGTCACCGTGATGGTGTACGAACCGGCCGCGGCGGCCGTGGTCGTCGCGATCGTCATGGTGGACGAGCTGCCGGACGTGACGGACGCCGGGCTGAAGCTCACCGAGACACCGGTGGGGGCGCCGGAGCTGGTCAGCGCGACGGTCTGCGCGCTACCGGAGGTGGTGGCGGTGGTCACGGTGGCGGTGGCGGAGGAGCCCGGGTTCACCGCGCCCGCGCTCGAGCTCAGCGACACCGAGAAGTCGTTGGCCGTGGAGGCGCCCGTGGTGAGGGTCCAGAGGGCGTACTCCTCGGCGTTGGCCCAGCGGCCCAGGGCCGTGCTGTTGATGTTCGACGGGTAGGAGTCGCAGGCCTTGTGGTAGCAGGAGTCGTACGCCTGCCCGGCGGTGCCGCCCCACTTGGTCACCTGGGCGCTGGTCTTGGTGTAGCTGGCCCCGGTGGAGTTGATCGACGCCGGGATGCCGGCGTTGCGGAACGAGCCGTCGTCGCTGCAGCATTCGGTCGACGTCTCGGTGGGCACGCTGATCGAGGTGAAGTATTCGCGCAGCTTCACGGAGATGGGGTCGGTGCCGGTGACGAAGTAGCCGCCGTTCGTGGAGGCGACCATGTCGAACGTGCCGTACGCCTTGATCGCGGTCTTCTGCGCCGTGGTCAGCGAGTTGACGTAGAACTTGGAGCCGATCAGCCCCTGCTCCTCGCCGGCCCACCAGCCGAACCGGAGGTGGTTGGTCATGGTGGGGTGGTTCGCGGCCATCTGGAGCGCGGCTTCGAGGAGGCTGGCCGTTCCGGAGCCGTCGTCGTTGATGCCCGGGCCGGCCGACACGCTGTCGGAGTGGGCGCCGAACATGTAGGTGTTGCCGGTGTCGCCGCCCGGCCAGTCGGCGATGATGTTCTTCGCGGAGCCGCTGCAGGTGGTGCAGGTCTGCACGGTGACGGTGAACCCGGCCGCCTGCAACTTCTGCTGCAGGTACGTCGTCGTCGCGGTGTGCCCCGCCGTGCCGGTGGCCCGGTTGCCGCTGTTGCTGGTGGCGAAGTTCTGCAGTTGCTGCAGGTGGGCGTTGACGTTGGCGACGTCGACGGAGGGCGGAGCGGCCAGCAGGGCGGCGCCGGTCGCCGGCACGGATGAGCCGGTCGATCGCACGCCGGTCGAGGCCGCCGCGGGCAGGGCGCCGAGCGCCACCGCCGTCGCGACGAAAACAGCTAGGGCAGGTCCTGCCGTCACCGTTCGGAATCTCATGAGGTGGCTCCTAGGGTAGAGGCCGATTCACGGCCGTCCCGTAGAAGACCAGGAACCCGCCACCCCGCACAAGATATCGAAATACTTATATCTCTGAGCGGTGGCGAGGATCAAAGGCCAGTTCAAAACCCGATTTGGCGTACGGCGTCAGAGCCGTTGGCTGCGAAGCCATGCCAGGCTGGGGGATCGCTGTGGGTGACGCCCGCCTCCGCCGGCCGGGCCGGGTCGGTCCGGCCGGCGGAGGACGCGAGGTCAGTTCATTGTGGCGCCGATGGTGCTGCTTCCGGTCGTCAGGAACGTGGTGGCCGGCAGTGTGCCGCTGGAGCTGCGCGCGTTGTAGCAGGTGGTGGCGTCCGTCGAGACGAACGACGGGGTGCTGATGCCGCTGTCCCAGTTGTTGCCGGCCGAGGTGACCGACGAGCCCTTCGAGACCGAGCCGCTGCCGTTGCTGACGGCGAGGTTCTTGCCGAGCTTCGCCGAGCTGGTCGCGAAGTAGTAGCCCCAGTTGCCGTTGGCGTAGGCGGTGGTGCGGTTGATGACGATCGCGCCCTTGTTGGAGTTCTCGGTGAAGCCGTTGCCGGCGTTGTCCCAGGCCGCCGAGTTGTTCACGACGTGCGCCACGGTCTCGCCGTCACCGCCGAGCTTGTAGCCGTTGCCGTCCCCGGCGAACGCCGAGTCGCTCCAGCGGTTCTTGCCGTTGCCGAACGACCAGGTGTGCTCGACGGTCACCGGCGACGAGAAGGACCAGAAGTCGATGCCGTCGTCCGAGTTGTTGTAGAGCCGGGCTCCGGTGACCAGGTTGCCGGTGCCGGAGCCGAACTTGATCGCGATGCCGTCGGCGTTCTCACCGTGCTCGGCGGCATCGTAATTGCCGTACGCGTCAATGTTCTTGACCGTGTTGTTCGACGTCCCGTCGCCGGTGAGGGTGAAACCGGAGTCGCCACCGTTGATGGTCTTGATGTTGTTCCAGTTCGTGCCGATGCACGACTGGCAGACCACGGCGCTGTCCGGGGAGTTCTGGAACGTGATGTTCGAGACGTTCCAGTAGTCGGCGGTCAGCTTGAAGATCCAGGAACCGCTGGGGAGGCTGGTTCCACTGATCTTGACGACCTCCGAGCCGTACGCGGTGAGCGTGATCGGCGAGCCGGAGGTGCCGTTCGCCGTCGACTGCAGGGTGGCCGTCGGGTAGTACGTGCCGCCGCGGACCTGGATGACCGTGCCGGCGGTGGCGTTCTTGATGGCGTTGGTCAGGTCGGTCACGGTGCTGACGACGACCGTGGCCGCGGACGCCGGGGCGGACAGCAGGGCCAGGCCGAGGGCGGCGACGGCCGAGACCGTCAGGGCATTGCGGAGGGATCTCATGGCGCAGCTTCCTTTCGGAGGGGATGAAACTGCGAGGCCGGGACCTGCCGCTGGGGGCGGCGTCACCGGCCTGTCATGAGATCGAAACATGTATGGCTCTCTATTGAAAGCTTACAATTGAGATTGGCCGCTGGCTGACACGACCCGGTTGCGGCCGCCGTTCTTGGCCTCGTACAGGCGGCGGTCCGCGATCTCCAGCAGGCCGGCGGGCGAGCCGGCCTCGTGGTGCGCGGCGACGCCGATGCTCACGGTGACCCGCAGGTCCGGCGCGATCGCGGTCCAGTCGAACGCCTCGATCATCGCCCGCAGCCGCTCGGCGACGTCCCCGGCCGCCTCGTCGTCCACGTCGCTCATCAGCAGGGCGAACTCCTCGCCGCCGTAGCGGGCCGCGTGGTCGGACGCCCGGCCGGCCCGCAGGAGCAGCGCGCCCAGCTGACGCAGGACCTCGTCGCCGATCCGGTGCGACCAGCCGTCGTTGACCCGCTTGAAGTGATCCACGTCGAGCAGCGCGATCGAGTAGCGCGACCCCTCCGTCGCCAGCAGCCGGTCCAGGAGCCGCCGGTTGGCCAGGCCGGTCAGCGGGTCCTCCAGACTCTGCTGCAACAGGGTCTCGGCGTGCCGGGTCAGCTCCAGGTTCGAGTGGTAGAGATCCTCCGCGCGGGCCCGCTCGCGCATGGCGAAGTCCTGGGCGCGGGAGGTCTCCAGGCGGATCGCGGCGATGCCGGCGCTGCGCTGTGCCGCCTCGGAGGCGACCAGGGTGAACAGCGTGTGGAAGCGCTTGTGGTACTCCAGGGCGGCGCGATAGTCGCCGTTCTTCTCGTGCGCCTCGGAGAGGTGCTCGCAGTAGCTCATCGCCGCGTTGTTGCCCGCCGACAGCTCCAGGGCCTCGGCGAAGAGGCGGGCCGCCTGGTCGTAGTCCTTCAGCGCCAGGTGGATGCACCCGCGGGTGTCCAGGTGGTGCGTCACGGTCGAGACCGCGTCGAGCGCCGGATCGAGCTGGAACGTCCCCATCACCGCCAGCGCCTCCTCCGGGCGGCCGACGAAGGCGAGCGTCTCGGCCAGGTTCCCCAGCGCGTTCGCCTGGAAGTAGCGGTGGCCGGCCTGACGCCCGATCTCCATCGCCTCGCGGGCGCGCTCGATCGCCAGCTCGCCGTAGGCGAGGGCGGCCCGCTCGTTCCCCTCCTCCCGGGCGGCGTAGGCCTGGCCCATCAGGACGCACGCGATGGTGTCGATCAGGCTGCCGTGGACCGCGACGTCGCCGAGCAGCCGGGCGGTCTCGGCGGCCCGCTCGCAGTACTCCATCGACTGCTCGTACTGGCGCAGGCAGAGGTGAACGATGCCGATCGCGGTCAGCGCCAGCTGCCGGGGCCGCAGCTCGCCGCTCAGCTCCGCCAGCTCCAGGGCGATCAGGCCCTCGTCGAGCGATTCGGTCAGGTCGCCGGTGAGGATCAGGACGCGGGCGATGGTGGAGCGGGCCGACGACTCGCCGGCCAGGTCCCCGATCTCGTGCCACAACCGGACGGCCTGCAGGCCCACCTCGATGCTCTGCGCGTACCGGTCCATCCGGTGGTGACAGGCGGCGATGACGGCGAGGGCGTGCGCGCGGACGCCGGGGGCGACGGCCAGGGCCTCGGCGCGGACGGCGAGCTCCATCGCCGGGGTGTACCTGGCCATGTCGAGGTGTGCCTGCGCTTGCTGGACCAGCGACGACGCATCGTCACGGGTCTCGACCTCAGCCTGGGCGTCCACGCCCCGTCGTATCGCTGTCTCTTATACACATCTCTGAGCGGGCTGGCAAGGCA
>KL571443.1:12396-13748 GCA_000715855.1 Actinoplanes liguriensis | reverse complement strand
ATGTGTATAAGAGACAGCCTGAGCATCCGGTGTCGGCGGCCGGATCCGGCCGGGGCCACGGTATCTTGAATCCGGTAAGCGACCACGTTCCAGGAGGTGTGTATGACTGTCGAGATGGTCGCGCCGGCCTGGATGCATCAGCAGGTCACGGCCGAGCAGTACGAGTCATGGACTGACGAGCAGTGCGCGGGCATCGAGATCGTGGATGGGATGGTCCTGGTGAGTCCGAGCGCCTCCAAGCGGCACAACCGCCTGGCCCGGCTCCTGGCGAACGCCTTGGACGCCGCCGCGGGGCCGGACTGGAACGCTGACACCGACTTCGACGTCCGGCTGCAGGACGTGCCTTTGAACAACCGCCGCCCGGACGTGACGGTGTACCGGGCGGACACCATCGACGTCGCCCCGACACGGCCTGAGCACGTGCTTCTCGTGGTCGAGGTGGTCTCGCCGGGGTCGGAGACGACCGACCGGATCGTCAAGGCCGATCAGTATGCGAGGGCCGGTATCCAGTTCTACTGGCGTGTCGAGCAGGCGGCCACCGGTGCCCCGCTCGTCTACACGTATCTCCTCGACCCGGCGAAGAGCCGCTACCGCGACAGCGAGATCTTCACCGGCGTCGTGAAGCTGAGCGCGCCCTTCTCCGTCGAGATCGATCTCGGCCAGATCTGATTCGCGCGCCCGAGATCTACTTTCGAGCCATTGCCATACATCAATGCCGCCAGTTGGTCAATCGGGCTGGTGGGTGGAGATCGTGGGCCTTTTGCTGGGTTGGTAGGGGTTTTCGGCGTGGGTTCACATTCGGTCTTGTTAAGGGTGCCCTAAGGATCTTTTGTTCGCTTTTCGAGGAAGCTCGCGAGTAGTCCGTTACTGACCTATAGACCGCTTAAAGTGGACAAAATTTCGCCTCGGTGAGCGTCGCGACCACTTGTCGCAGGACCGGTGGCGGTGCGTGACGGATCGAGTACGGAAACGGCAGGTCGGTTCGCGAGTCGGCGATCACGCGAGTGTTAACAATCGAGGCCTGACGATGTCCTAAGAGGATCGCTAGCACCGGGCGACAGGTGGCGTCAACGGTTCACGGCGGCAAACAAAATGCAGTCCATTACCGGCTAAACGGCCCTTAAATCTTGCTTAGACTCGCCGTCGGCCCGTCCCTCCGGACGTCTGAGCCGGCCCTCTCCTGCCCTCTCCGGGCGCCGCTCACTCGTCTGCCTCGTCCTGGAGGTTGCCCGATGAACCCTGCCCTTCTCACGCGCCGCCGGCGGGTGCGTACCCTGCTCGCCGCGCTCTGCGCCGGCCTGCTGATGGTCGGCCTGCCCGCACCGGCCGGTGCTCAGCCTGTCTCTTATACA
>KL571443.1:7508-12183 GCA_000715855.1 Actinoplanes liguriensis | reverse complement strand
CCACGTGCCCGGCTTCGGCGACGTGGCGCGGCCGCGGGCGACCCGCCCGGCGCCCCTGCCACAGCGATCCGGGAAGGTGGCCGTCCGTGCGGGCGCCGCCGCCGCGGCCGTCGCGGGCAACGATCGGGTGGCTCTGCGGGCGCTGGTGGTGGCGACGAACGCGGACGACTTCGGTGTTCCCACCTGGAAGACGACGCTCGACCGGGTGGGCGCGGCCTACGACGTGCTCTACTCCGCCGACACCACGGTCACCACGGACACGCTGGTGCGCGCCGACGGGACCGGCAAGTACAACGCCATCCTGCTGACCAACAGCATGCTCCTGTACGCCTCCGGCGGCTCCTACCTCAACGGGCTGGACAGCGCCGAGTGGAACCTGCTCTGGGCGTACGAGCGGAACTTCGGTGTCCGTCAGGCGGCGCTCTACACCAGTTACGGGAGCTGGCCGGAGGACTACTGCCTGCGCTCGGCGGGGGAGACCTCGGTCGGCGACACCCCGCTGAACGTCAACCTGACCACGGCCGGCGCCGGGGTCTTCGACTACCTGAAGGCGGACGTCACGATCCCGGTGACGCAGTCCTACGTCTACCGCACCACGATCGCCGCGGGCTGCTCCGCGGACGCGCTCGCCACCAGCGGCAGTGACGTGCTCGGCGTGCGGAGCACCTCTGCCGACGGCCGGGAGCGGATCGCGCTCACGTTCACCTCGAACCAGTACCTGCTCCAGTCCGACCTGCTGGTCTACGGCTTGCTGCGGTGGACGACGAAGGGTCTGTTCCTCGGCGAGCAGCGGCATCACCTCAACGTCGACGTCGACGACTGGTTCAACACCGCGGACCACTACTACCCGGACGGGCACGTCGAGTACGACCCCGGCTTCCAGGTGTCCGCGCACGAGATGGTGAACCTGGACGCCCAGCAGGCCGCGTTGCGCGCCGCGCAGCCGCAGGCGGCCGGCTTCACGTACAACCTGGCGTTCAACGGCGCGGACATCGACCCGTTCGCCGGGAACACGTGCAGCCCGGACGGCGGGATCGACCAGCTGACCGCGACGACGAAGTGCCTGGCCGGCGACTTCCGCTGGCTCAACCACACGCTCAATCACCCCGAGCTGAACCAGACCGACTACGCCACGACGTACGCCGAAATTCTCGACAACCGCAACGCGGGCGCGGCGATCGGCCTGTCGGCGCCGGACGACGTCCTGAAGACCCCGGAGTACTCCGGGCTGGGCGTCTACACCGTCGACCCGGACGATGACACCGGCGTGCCGGTCGACCACGGCCTGGCGGGCTCGAACCCGAACCTGCTGCAGGCGGCCAAGGATCTCGGCGTGAAGTACCTGCACGGCAACATGTCGTTCGCCAGCCACCAGCCGCCGCACCTGAACGCCGGCATCGTGCACCCGCTCGAGCCGAGCCTGTCGATCGTGCCGGACTGGCCGACGAACATCGCCTACTTCGTCACGACGCCGGAGGAGGAGACCGCGTTCTACAACTCCTTCTACGGGCCGAACGGCAAGTTCCCGTACTGGCCGACCGACCGCACGTACGCGCAGATCGTCGACTACGAGGCCCAGGTCGGGCTGCAGCACGTGGCGGCGGGCGGCCTGAACACGCACACATTCCACATCGCCAACGTGCACGACTACGGCAGTGGCCAGACCCTGGTCAACGACTGGGTGTCGAGCGTCGTCGGCAAGTACGCGTCGTACTACTCGGTGCCGCTGCTCAACTGGCACTGGTCGGAGATCGGGGCGTACACCGCCGTGCGCACCGCGCACTTCGCGCAGCTCGCCGGTGGCGCCGACGCCGTCTACGACCGGGTCGCCGGGACGGTGACGATCACCTCACCGCTGGCCGGCACGGTCCAGGTCGGCGGCGTTCAGGCGACGACTACGACGACGTACGGCAGTGATCGCACGACGGCGGTGACGCTGACGGCGAACACCCCGGTGACGCTGCCCGCGACGCCGCGGGCCTGATCGGCGGACGCGCGAGGACGGGGGCGGCGCGTGCGCATCGCACTGGTGTCGGAGGGGACGTACCCGTTCGCCATGGGTGGCGTCAGCATCTGGTGTGAGCAGCTCATCCGGGGCATGCCGGACTACCGCTGGCAGGTCGTGGCACTGACCGTGGACGGCAGCGAGGAGCCGGTCTTCGGAGTGCCGGAGAACCTCGACCGGGTGCAGTCCATCCCGCTGTGGGGCGGTGGTCCCGACGACCACCGCCCCCGGCGGGGCATCCGGCCCGGCGCCGCGTTCACCGACGCGTACGAGGTGTTCCTGCGCGCCCTGGTGACCCCGCTGGAGACCACCTCGCCGGAGCAGGGCGCGGCCCACCGCGGCCTGTTCCTGCTGGCGCTGCGCGGGTTCTACGAGTACGCCACCACCGGCGGTGACCTCGGCGCGGCGCTGATGTCGAACGAGGCGCTCGGCATGATGCTCGACGCGTGGCGGGACCTGCGCGTCGCGGAGACCGCCCCGGCGCCGGCGCTGGCCGACGCGCTGCAGGCCACCTGGCTGATCGAGCACATGCTGCGCCCGCTGAGCGCGCCGGTCGTCGAGACCGACATCGTGCACTGCTCGATGAACGGGCTCTCCACGCTCGTCGCGATGACCGCCAAGTGGCGGCACGAGACGCCGTCGGTGATGAGCGAGCACGGCATCTACCTGCGGGAACGCTACATGTCGTACCTGGAGGGGGACGCGTCGCACGCGGTCCGGGTGCTGGTGCTCAGCTTCTTCCGGGCACTGGCCGGCGCGGCGTACCTGACCTCCGACGTGCTGGCGCCGCACTCGGCGTACAACCGGCGCTGGCAGTTGCAGAACGGCGCCGAGCCGGAACGCATGTGGACCATGTACAACGGCGTCGAGCCGGCCGACTTCCCGGCCGCCTCGGGGGAGCCGGAGACCCCGACGATCGCGTTCATGGGCCGGATCGACCCGTTGAAGGACCTGCACACCCTGATCCGGGCGTTCGCCCTGGTGCGGGACGAGATGCCGGAGGCGCGGCTGCGGATCTTCGGGGGCACCCCGGCGGTCAACCGGTTCTACCACGAGTCGTGCCTGCACCTGATCGAGGAGCTCGGGCTGACCGGCTCGGCGGTGCTGGAGGGGCGGATCGGCAACGCCGTCGACGCGTACCACGCCGGCAGCATCGTCGCGCTGACCAGCATCTCCGAGGGCTTCCCGTACACCGTGGTGGAGGCCATGGCGTGCGGGCGGCCGACCGTCTGCACCAACGTCGGCGGGGTGGCCGAGGCGGTCGGCGACACCGGGATCGTGGTGGCGCCGCGCGATCACGCCGCGGTGGCCCAGGCGTGCCTGACCCTGCTCCGCGACGACGAACGGCGGCGCCGGCTCGGGATCGCGGCCCGGCAGCGGGTCCTCGACCACTTCACGCTCAGCCAGTCGCTGCAGATGTACCGCAACGTCTACGAGGGGCTGGTCGTCCCGCTGACCGCCGGGCCGCCGCCGCGGCACCTGCGCGGTCTCGGCGAGGTGGCCCGATGACGCCGGAGGTCACCACTGGTGAGCAGCCGACCCGGAAGCATCCGGCCGGCAAGCGGTTCGTAGCAGGCGAGCACCCGGCGCCGACGCTGCACCCGGTGGTGCTGCCGCAGATCTCCACCGACCCGCTCGACGAGCTGGTCGACCGGGTGCGTCCCCGGCTGCGGCGGGCGGTCGACGGGCTGCAGGTCGCGGCCGCGCTGGAGGCGGACGGCTGCACCGACCGGATCGCGCGGGTCGAGTACGGCTTCACCGACGTGTTCGCCCTGGCCGACGAGGTGTTCCGCCGGCTCGGTCCGCAGGCGCCCGAGGACACCGCGCCGGTCGCGGCGCCGCGCGGCCGGTGGGAGACGATCCGGGTGCTCGCGCACGGGCCGCTCTACGCGCTGCCCAGCGCGGTGTTCCCGGCGGTGCTCGCGGTGCTCGGGCTGCGGTCCCTGGTGCTGGCGCTCGCGCTGGCCGGCGGGCTGGGCTGGATGTACTCGGGCACGGCGGCGTACGCGGCGTACAAGCTGCTCGGCGCGGCCCGGCCCCGGGCGACCGCGGTCCTGCTGGCCCGCACCACCCTGGCCGGGCCGTTGCTCGGCGCGGCGGCCGGCGCCGCGGTGGCCGCCCTCACCGGCGGCGGGGCCGGGCTGATCCTGCTCACCGCGGGGCAGCTCGCCTACCAGATGGCCGGCACCGTGCTGGTCTTCTACCGCCGGGAGGGCCGGCTGGCCGCGACCATGCTGCCCGCGGTCCTGGCCGGCGGCGCCTACCTGATCCTCGGGGCGCCGGTGCGGCCGGTCGCGATCGTGACGGCGGTGGCCGGGGTGCTCGCGGCGTTCACGGTGGCACTCTGGACGACCCGGGGCCACGGCGAGCGGGAGGAGCCGCCCGGCGGCCCGGTCCTCAGGAGCTGGCGGATCGGCATCGCCGGGGTGACCTGCTACGGGCTGTGCTCGGCGGTGCTGTTGCTGCACGCGCAGGCGCCGTACCTGCTGACCCGTTTCGACCTGGCGGTCGCGGCCGCGCCGCTGATCGTCGTGATGGGCTTCGTCGAGTGGCGGGCCGAACGGTTCCGCGGCGTGGTCGTCGGACTGACCCGGCAGATCGGGCGGCCCGCGGAGTTCCGGGCGGCGGTGTGGCGGCGGATCCTCGGCGACACCGCGGCCTGCCTGGCCG
>KL571443.1:3258-7356 GCA_000715855.1 Actinoplanes liguriensis | reverse complement strand
TGTGTATAAGAGACAGGCCTGGCCGTGACCGCGGTTCCGGCGCTCGGGCTGCTCGCCTGGTTCGCCGCGACCGGGCGGCTGACCGCCGCCGGAACTCTGATGACCACGGCGTACGTCGTGCTCGGCGGGGTGTACCTCGCCGCGTTCCTGCTCGCCGGCTTCGAGCGGCACCTGTGGCTCTCGGTGTCCCTGCTCGCGGCGATCGCGGTGCACGTGGGCGGCGGCGTCCTGCTCGGCGTGAGCCCGCTGCTGGGCGCGCCGTCCTCGGTCACGGCCGACGCGGCGCTGTACCTCGGCAGCGTCCTGGGGCTGCAGGCCCTGTTCCTGATCGGACTGGCCCCGCTGGTGAGCCAGGCGAAGCACTACCGGTAGAGCTCGACTGGGAGGTGGAACTGCGATGCACGCGGTCATTCTCGCGGGCGGCAAGGGGGTGCGGCTGCGGCCGTACACCACCACGCTGCCCAAGCCGCTGATGCCGATCGGCGACAACCACGCGATCCTGGAGATCGTCCTGAACCAGCTGGCCGACTGCGGATTCCGCTCGGTCACGCTGGCGATCAATCACCTCGGCCCACTGATCCGGGCGTTCGTGGGGGACGGCGCCCGCTGGGGGCTGCGCGTCGACTACGTGGAGGAGGACCGTCCGCTCTCGACGGTCGGCCCGCTGTTCAACATCCGGGATCGGCTGCCCGAGCACTTCCTGGTCATGAACGGCGACGTGCTGACCGATCTTGATTACGGGGACCTGCTGCACCAGCACGAGCTGGCGCAGTGCGGGCTGACCGTGGCGATCTCCGAACGTACGTACAAAATCGATTTCGGTGTCCTTGATGTTGAATCGACCCGGATCGTCGGCTTCCGCGAGAAGCCCAGCCTGCGCTACCAGGTGAGCATGGGCGTGTACGGGATGTCGCGGCGCACGCTCGCGCCCTACCAGCCGGGCCGGTCGTTCGGCTTCGACCAGCTGGTGCTGGATCTGCTGGCCCGCGACGAGCAGCCGCAGACGTACCCGTTCACCGGGTTCTGGCTCGACATCGGCCGGCCCGAGGACTACGACCAGGTCAATCGCACGTTCGCCGAGCTCAAGCCGGTGTTGTTCCGTCAGCGACAGGAGGAGCCGGTATGAGCGCGCGGGTGCTGTTGTTCGGGTCGTCCGGGTTCATCGGGGCGCACGTGCGGGCCGCGCTGGCGGCCGATCCCGGGGTGACCGAGCTGATCAGCCCGGGCCGGGACCGCTACGACCTGGTGCAGGGCGACCGGGACGACCTGATCGCGCTGCTGCGGGAGATCGCGCCGGACGCGGTGATCTGCTGTGTCGGCCGGCTCGGTGGCACGAACGAGGAGCTGATCCGGGCGAACACGCTTGTCGCGGCGAAGCTGCTGGACGCGGTGGAGGCGGGGGCACCGGACGCCCGGCTGGTGCGGCTCGGCTCGGCCGGCGAGTACGGCGTGGTCCCGCACGGCCGCGCGGTGACCGAGTCTGATCCCACCGAGCCGATCGGCGCGTACGGGATCAGCCACCTCGCCGGCACGCGACTGTTCACGCTCGCCGCGGACTCCGGCCGGGTCGACGCCGTGTCGGTGCGCGTGTTCAACCCGATCGGCCCCGGCCAATCCGCGGAGAACGTGCTCGGCCGAGCGCAGCTGCGGTTGAAGGAGGCGGCGCGTCTGGGCTCGTCGGAGATCGTGCTGGGGCCGCTCGGCGCCTACCGTGACTTCGTCGACGTGCGGGACCTGGCCGCGGCGCTGCGCTCGGTGGTGCTCGCGCCGAGCCTGCCGAGCCGGGTCTACAACGCCGGGAGCGGGCAGGCGGTGACGGTGCGCTCGGCCGTGCAGCTGCTGGCCGAGCAGGCCGGGTTCACCGGGGAGATCCGGGAGCACGGCACCGGGCCGCAGCGGTCCGCGGCGGTGGACTGGATCCAGGCGGACGTCTCCCGGGCGGCGGAGGAGCTGGGCTGGGTGCCGGCCGTGGACCTGGCGACCTCGATCAAGGACATCTGGGCGTCGGGGGCGCAGGGGTGAGTCGCGCGCGGATCGCCTGGCTGGTCGCGGCGCTGGTGGCCGCGGCCGGGGTGGCGCTCGCCGTCCGGCCCGGCGCCGGGCCGGACCTGCGGGCGGTCGCGCCGCACAAAAAGCCCACGCCGTCCCAAGAGCCCACAGCGCCTCAAAAACCCTCGCCGCCCCAAAATCACTCGCCCACGGGGACAAATCGGGCGATCACCTCCTGGGCCTACCAACTGCAGGACTACCCCGGCGGCCGGCTCGATCAGCTCGCCGCCGGGCCGTTCCAGCTGGTGGTCATCGACCTGGCCCGGGATGCGAACACGGATTACTTCACGGCCCCCGAGATCGCCCGCGTCCAGGACACCGGCAAGAAGGTCCTGGCCTACTTCGAGATCGGCAGCATCGAGGACTTCCGCCCGGAGTACCCGGCGCTGCGCCGCGACACCCCCGGCCTGATCGCCAACGAGTGGACGGACTGGCCGGGCGAGTACTTCGTCCGCTACTGGGATCAGCGCTGGTGGGACCGCGTCGTGCGGCCGCGGGTCGACCGGGCGCTGACGGCGGGCTTCGACGGCGTGTATCTGGACACCCCGCTGGCGTACGAGGAGCTGGCCCTCTCCGCCGCCCAGGGCCGGGATCGTGACGCACTGGCCCGGGACATGGCCGATCTGGTGAAGAGGATCAGCCGCTACGCCAAGGACCGCCGCCCGGGCTTCCTGATCGTCCCGCAGAACTCGCCGGAGCTGCGCCACCAGCCCGGATACACCGCCGCGGTCGACGGCATCGGCATCGAGGAGCTGTTCTTCGAGGCCACCGACCGGCGGTGCGCCGAGGACTACTGCGCCGAGAACCTCGCCGAGACCCGGGCGCTGCGCGACAGCGGCAAGTTCGTGCTCGGCGTCGACTACGCCACCTCGCCCGCCGACGTGCGCGCCGCCTGCGCGCGCTACCGGGCCGAGGACTTCGCCGGGACGGTCACCGTGGTCGACCTGGATCGCACCGCCCCGCCGTGCGCGTGAGCGTCACGGCACCACCTTCTGGAGGAGGAACCACATGCCCATGACGATCGGGGTCGTCGGCCTCGGATACGTCGGCCTGACGCTCACCGCCGCTCTCGCGGACAAAGGCTTCACGGTGTACGGCGCGGACGTGTCACCGAAGGTCGTCGAGACCCTGTCGCAGGGCCGGTCGCACATCTTCGAGCCCGGTGTGGAGGAGATCTTCCGGGCCGAGGCGGGCCACCGGATCCACGCCGGCACGGAGCTGCCGCACGGCGTCGTGGACGTCGCCGTGATCAGCGTGTCAACGCCGGTCGACGAGGCGACCCGCCGGCCCGACCTGTCGAACCTGGCCGCCGCGGCCCGTGCCGTCGCGGCGACCTGCCGCCCCGGGACGCTGGTGGTGGTCCGCAGCACCGTGCCGGTCGGCACCAGCCGCCGGGTCGTGCTGCCCGAGCTGCGTGCCGCGTGGGGCGACGACGTCAGGCTGGTGATGGCGCCCGAGCGCACCATCCAGGGACAGGCGTTGCGTGAGCTGGTCGAGCTGCCGCAGGTGATCGGCGGGCTGGACGCGGCGTCGCTGCGGGCGGGCGTGGAGTTCTTCGCCCGCCTTGCACAGAGCATCGTCGAGGTGTCCAGCCTGGAGGCAGCCGAGTTGGTGAAGCTCTCCAACAACTGCCACACCGACCTGATCTACTCGTACGGCAACGAGGTGGCTCTGATCGCCGAGCAGCACGGGCTGGACCCCCTGGAGGTGCTGCGCGCCACGAACGTCGACTATCCGCGGCCGGACCTGGCCAAACCCGGGTATGTCGGGGGCGGCTGCCTCTCCAAGGATCCGTACATCATGCTCGACAGCGCCGGGGACTACCGTCCGTTCCTGATCAGCCGGGCGCGCGAGCTCAACGAGTTCCTGCCGGTGCACGTGGCGGACACCGTCGTCCGGCTGCTGCGCGAGGCCCGCGGGGACACGCGCGGGACCCGGCTGGCGGTGCTCGGCTGGGCGTACAAGGGGTGGCCGCCCACCGACGACATGCGCGGCACGCCGATCGCCACCATGATGCCGATCTTCACGGCGGCAGGCATCACCGTGACC
>KL571443.1:1034-3071 GCA_000715855.1 Actinoplanes liguriensis | reverse complement strand
AGATGTGTATAAGAGACAGATCACCCCCAAGACCATCCGGCAGTACGGCGGTGAGCCGGTCAGCCTGGACAAGGCATTCACCGACAGCGACGCGATCCTGGTCATCAACGACCACCCGGACTACCGGGCGATCGACGTGACGCGGGCGCTCGGCGATGCCCGCCCGGCGCTGGTCTTCGACTCGTGGCGGATCCTGGACGGCGGGGCGATCCGGGCGGCCGGCATCCGCTACGCCGGCCTGGGTTACCTCCCGCAGACGCAGGAGGCGGCGGCGTGAGCGCCCTGCTGCTGGGCGGCGCCGGTTTCATCGGCCTGCACCTGGCCCGCCGGCTGATCGCCGAGGGCCACGAGGTCACCATCGTCGACGACTTCTCCCGGGGACGGCAGGACACCGATCTGGACGCGGTGCGCGCGCATCCGGGCGTGCGGGTGATCTCGGCGGACCTGACCGACCCCGCCACGTACGCCGTCCTGCCGCACGGCTGGGATCAGATCCACCTGCTCGCCGCGGTCGTCGGGGTCCGCAACGTCGAGCAGGACCCGGCCCGGGTCGTCCGGGTGAACACGCTGGTGACGATGCATCTGCTCGACTGGATCGCGCCGGGCGAGCGGGTCTTCTTCGCCTCGACGAGCGAGGTCTACGCGGGCGGGGTGGATGCCGGCGTGGTCGACGTGCCGACGGCCGAGGACGTGCCGGTGATGATCTCCGACATCACGGCGCCCCGGTTCGCGTACGCGGTCAGCAAGCTTCTCGGCGAAGCCGCGTTCCTGCACACCGCCCGGGCGCGCGGCTTCGACGTGGTGGTCGGCCGCTTCCACAACGTGTACGGGCCGCGGATGGGCGCCGACCACGTGGTGCCGGAGATGTCGCTGCGCGCGGTGAGCGGCGAGGACCCGTTCCGGGTGCCCGGCGCCGACCAGTTCCGGGCGTTCTGCCACGTCGACGACGCGGTCGAGGCGATCCTGCGGCTGATGGCCACCCCCGATGCGGCCGGGCAGATCGTGCACATCGGCAACGACCGGGAGGAGACCAACATCGGTGACCTCGCCAAGCTGGTGCTGCGGGTGGCAGGGGCCGGTCCGGCGATCGAGACGAGCCCGGCGCCACCCGGGTCGGTGCGCCGCCGCTGCCCGGACCTGAGCCGGCTGCGCGCGCTGACCGGGTACGAGCCGGCCGTCACGCTGGAGGAGGGCGTCCGGTCGACGTTCGCCTGGTACCGCGAGCACGGGCGGCCGTCGTGACCACGGCGGAGGGCGGCGAGCGCCCGCCGATCTGGTTCTACTACGGCGAGGGCCGGCTGGTGGATCTGGCCGGGTACTCCCGGGTCGTGCTGCAGCCCGAGTTCTACAACCGGGCCGAGCTGGCCTATCTCGCCGGGCGGGGCACGCAGACCCTCGGGTACCTGTCGCTCTCCGAGGACCACGGGCCGGAGATGCCGTGGCACCGCCCGGAGCGCAACCCGGACTGGGGCGGGGCGTACGTGCACGTCGGCCACCCACAGTGGGTGGAGCACGTGGTCGGCAAGGCCCGGGCCGCGGTGGACGCCGGGTTCACCGGTCTCTTCCTGGACCAGCTCAACGTCGAGCTGACCTTCCCGGAGGACGTGCCGCACCTGCTCACCCTGATCGCGGCGATCCGGAACGAGGTGAAGCCGGGATACCTGCTGGCCAACCGCGGTTTCGGCATGCTGCCGCAGCTGGCCCAGCTGGTCGACGGGGTGCTGTTCGAGTCGTTCTCGGCGCGCTGGACCGACGACGGGTACGCGCCGTGGCCGGCGGACGTGCTGGAGTTCCACGCGCAGATCGCCGAGCAGCTGCTGCAGTTGCAGGTCGACCTGTACGCGCTGGACTACGCGGACAGCACCGGCCTGACCGACTGGGCGATCCGCCGGGCCCGGCAGTTCGGCATGCACTGCGTGGTCAGCGACCGGGCCCTGTCCCGCGTCTGATCAGGCCTTCACCCGGCAGGGGAGGTCGTTGACGGTGAACCGCGACGGGGCGGCGCTCGTTCCGGTGGCTCGGAAGCCGAGGTTGATT
>KL571443.1:0-859 GCA_000715855.1 Actinoplanes liguriensis | reverse complement strand
GTGGCTCGGAAGCCGAGGTTGATCGAGCCACCGGGAGCGACGTCGGCGTTCCACCCCCGGTCCCGCGTGGTGATCACGCCGGTGGCCGAGAGCAGGTCGGCGTTCCACAGCTCGACGACCGTCGCGGTCGCGTCCAGGGGGAACCGGAAGGTCCAGCCGTTGATGGTCACCGTGCCGATGTTCAGCACCGCGATCTCGGCGGTGAACCCGCCGGTGTAGGCGGACGCCTTGTAGGCCACCTCGCACACCGCGGCGTCGTCGGCCGGGGCGGCGACGCCGGGCAGCACCAGCGCCGCCCCCAGCATCGCCCGTCCAATTCGCGACATTGCGACCTCTCTCCATCGTTTGATGTCGATACAATCTTGTCGATCCCCAGTGTTGACTGCCGGACTGGACGAGGACTGGACGCGGGATGACGCTACGGATCCAGGTGCTCGGCCCGATGCACGCCTGGCTTCACGACGAGCCGCTTCCTCTCGGGCCGCCCGCCCAGCGCGCGGTGCTCGGGCTGCTCGTGCTCGCCGCCGGCCAGCCGGTCGGGCAGGCCGAGCTGGTCGACGCGCTCTGGGGCGAGCAACCGCCGGCCAGCGCCGTGAACGTCATCCAGACGCACGTGAAGCGGCTGCGCCGGCTGCTGGAGCCCGGGCGGGCCCCGCACTCGCGCAGTGCGGTGCTGCCCTATCTCGGGGACGGCTACCGCCTGGGCGTTCCGGCGGAGCAGATCGACCTCCTGAAGTTCCGCCGTCTCGTCCGGCACGCCGCCGACGACGCCGGGGCGGTGGCGGCGCTGACCGAGGCGCTGGCGCTGTGGCAGGGGCGGCCCTTCGCCGACCTGCCGGTGCTCGCCGATCATCCGCGG
>KL571442.1:5976-6394 GCA_000715855.1 Actinoplanes liguriensis | reverse complement strand
ATCTCGGCCTACCTCGCCGCCCACATCAAGCCGGCCACCACTGACGGCCAGGCGTGGACCGTGCGGATCGGTGACCTGTCGGTGACTCAGGCCGAGCAGACCTCCACCGGCCCCTACCAGGAGCTCGACGCCACCGCGACGCTCATCCCGCCGGCCGGCGCCGACATCAGGCACTTCACCTTCGGCTACGACGCCGTCGTGCACCAGGTGGTCACCCACACGGTGCTGGTGTCGGTGCGCCAGGACTGGGCGACGGGTCACCTCGCCGAGGACGGTGACGACGCCACCCAGGTCGGGACCATAGGCATCGACGTACGCACGATGACCGTGCCCGCCCTCGACGTGAACCTGGAGCACGGCAGCACCTGGTCCGGCTTCGTCGCCATGGTCGAGCTCGGCGGCAACCACATCCTGGAGG
>KL571442.1:5176-5748 GCA_000715855.1 Actinoplanes liguriensis | reverse complement strand
ATGGTCGAGCTCGGCGGCAACCACATCCTGGAGGGCACCGACCACCTGCTGTTCCTGCTCGTCCTGCTGCTCCCGGCGCCCCTGCCGGCACGCGGCGGCCGATGGCGCGGCGTGGTGAGCGCACGCCACGCGGCCGGCCGGATCGGACGTACCACCCTCGCCTTCACGATTGGGCACTCGACAGCCCTGGCGCTGAGCGCCTTCACCCACCTGAACATCCCGGCCTGGCCGGTCGAGTCGTTCATCGCCGCCAGCGTTCTGGTCGGCGCGGTCCACGCGATCCGGCCGATCTTCCCCGGCCGGGAAGCCGCGGCCGCCGGGTTCTTCGGTCTCGGCCACGGCATGGCCTTCTCCTTCGTGCTCGCCGAGATGCAGCTCTCCACCGGCCGGCTCGCCCTGAGCCTGTTCGGCTTCAACCTCGGCATCGAACTGGTCCAGCTGTTCCTGGTCGCCATGGCCCTGCCCGCGATCGTCGTCGTCGCCCGGACCCGCTTCGGCGCGGCCCTGCGGATATCCGGCGCCACCGTCACCGGGATCGCCGCGACCGGCTGGCTGGCCGCCCGGCTCGGCTT
>KL571442.1:0-5018 GCA_000715855.1 Actinoplanes liguriensis | reverse complement strand
AGAGATGTGTATAAGAGACAGCACCACACCGATGCTCGCCGGGCTCGGCGTCGCGGCCGTCACCGCACTGGCGTGGACACTCTCCCGCAGAGGTGCCCCACCAGCGGTTACGCCGGTCTCGCCCGCATCACCTTCCGCGAAAGAACTGACCGCAATCGGTCCAGAGAACTGACGGCAGCCTGCGGCTCGCGACCGGCTTTCGTTTAAGGTCTCTGGGTACAGATGTCAGGGAGGGAGCAGCCGACTCTTATGGCTGAGGCGGTCGCGGTGGACCAGCTCGCGGTGGGCACACATGCCTGCTTGACGTTCACCGACCAGGATGAGCGGCTCGACCTGCTCGCCGCGTTCGTCGACGAGGGCCTGCACGCGGGCGCCCGGGTGGTGTGTTTCACCGACGCCATCTCCGCGGGCACCCTCACCTCGGAGCTGAGTCAGCGATCGGTGGCCTGCGACGACGCGACCGCCCGCGACCAGCTGCGGGTCGCCGACTGCGCCACCTGGCTGCGACCCGGCGTGCCGACCGCGCAGCGGATGTTGGACAGCATCGCCGCTGTCTCTTATACACAGAGACAGGAACTGTTGCGGTTCGAGCGCCGGCTGAGCTCCCTGGCACCGGCCGGGACATTGACCACCATCTGCCAGTACGACCGGGACATCTTCGACCCCGTCACCCTGGCGTTCGCGGCCGACGTCCACCAGAACGCCGTCGCCGCGCAGGTCTACCACGAGGATCCGCTGCTGCGGGTGTGCCGGCAGTACCGGCCGGCCGGCGTACGCATCGCCGGCGAGCTCGACTTCCGCAACCTCGCCGTCCTGCAACAGGCACTGGCCGAATCGATCCGGCTCGACCACCACGTGCACCTGAACCTACGGCAACTGCAGTACATGGACGCCGCGTGTGCCGGCGAGATCGTGCGTGCCGCGGTACAGCTGCCCGCCGACCGCCACCTCGTCGTGCGATGCGGGCCATTGGTCGACAAACTACTGCGCCTATGCGGAGGGATTGATGTCGCACAGCTGCGGGTAACCAGCGAGCCATGACCAGGCCCGAGCCGCAACTGCCGGGCACTGACCCCACACCGGTCGTCGACCTGACCCAGCCGTTCACCGAGAAGGACCTGTACGCCCTGCGTGCCGCCGTCACCGCGCACGCCCACGCCGCCGGCGCCTCACCGGGCTCGGTCGACAGCCTGCTCATCGCCGTCGGAGAGCTGGCCAGCAATGCCGTACGGCATGGAGGCGGCACCGGCACCCTGCGGCTGTGGGTCAGTGACGGCCGGCTGCTCTGCCAGGTCAGCGATCACGGACCGGGCTTCACCGATCCACAGTTGTCGGGACGCGACCCGATCCCACCCACGGCACCCGGCGGGCGCGGCCTGTGGATCGTTCGCCAAATCTGCCCCCACGTGAGCATCGACAGCGACGACACCGGCACGGTCGTCACCATCGCCGTACCCGCCTGATGGGCCGGCCGCTCCCCCGCTAGGCATTCATGACGGAGTAACTTCCTGTGTCCGTACGTCATCTTCGGGTGTCTCGTCCTCCCGCGGCGCCGCATCGGCGTTGCCTTGCCGTCCGGCCAGCCGGGCGGCTCGCCGGCTGATCGATTCGGCCTCGCGGACCACACGATCACCCAAGGCGCGCAAGCGCTGTTCGACCGTGGAGTCCCGTGCCCTGCCGGCACTGCCGAACAGTCTCACAGCCGCACTTCTCAGCTGCTCAGCGGTCGCGTTCAGCACAGCCGCGGTGCGCTTCCGACGGTCAGCAGGCCCACCCTCGGTCATGTCCTCACTTACCCCACACAGCGCCGAGCGATCTGTCACGACGATGATAAGAACGGCTGAGAGCCCGCGAAAGTGGTGGTGTACCCGGTTCGCCCGCCCGGCAGGGGTCCAGCTGTGACTCTGACGGTGTCGCTCGGACCCACGCGGACCGGGCGGATTCCGGCGGTCGTCGCAACACTCCAGGTGAGCAACTACTAGGCTGAGCTCAACGAGGACGGTACAACGCCTTCAGTGGGCGGACTGCCGCCGGCCCGCAAGACACGCTAGTAGAGGGCATCGGGCGACGGTAACCTCCCGCCATGCCGAATCGCTTCTACCGCCGCCGATGGGCCGAGACCCGAGGCGACGATTTCGACAGTTGGGGTCATTCGGTCTGGTATTTCGAACTCGCCGATGACGGCTGGCCCGTCCGTCAAGTCGAGTCATACGACGCCGGCCGCGTTCTACGCTACGGCCCCGACCACCCCGAAGGCCGCTATGGCGGACTCGGTCAAGCGAACCTCTACGACTCTGGCGACGACTGGAGCCGCTTCGAGATCACGGAGGCCGAGTTTGAGCGAGCTTGGACCTCAGATGGAGAATGACTTCCCTGCCGCTCACGAGCGCTCGGATCGCGGCTAAATGAGTGCACCGATCTAGGTCACGGCAAGCGGCCTGGCCGCATAGTGGTGCCTGAGATGATGGGCCACATGGATTCGACGACCTTCCGCGCCGGTGACGCAGATCGCGAGCAGGTCGCCCAACTGCTGTACAACGCGTTGGGGGAAGGTCGGCTGGACCTCACAGAATACGATGAGCGGCTGGCCAGGACCCTCGCCGCTCGTACGTACGCCGACCTGGATGTCCTGGTGGCCGACTTGCCCGGCGCTTCGCCCCCGTCTCCTATCGCGTTCGCGGGCCAAACGCGCGGCTTCGTTGTGCCCGGTGGCGGCTCGCGCTCGACGACTTTCGCTTGGATGAGGAGAAAGTGGGAGGGATGGCTGATCGCTGCGGCCGTGCTCTCCACGCTCTGGGGCACCAACCCCGGCTTCTATTGGCCTGGCTTCATTCTCGTGCCATGGGGAGGTCGTCTGCTGGTGGAGACGGCACGCGGTATCCGGCACAACGAGCCTCAGCGCTGGGCGGCCAAGAAGGCACTGAAAGCTGCCAAGAAGGCGCGCAAGGCTGTCCAGAGAACAAACTTCTCCGACCCGCACCATCCTGAACAACTCTAGCCAGCGCTCGCTGCGCGGCATGACAGTGCGTTGCGGGCCGGAGGGGATTTGAACCCCTGGTGGGGCATGGCACGCCAGTGGCCCCACGCGCTTCCCAAGTCGCCGTGCGTACCCGGCTGCCGGCTCGTCGGCGCTGCAATAACCCGGCTCTGCCACCGGCCCGCCGCAGTATTGCCGCAACGATGCACGCCCCGCACCCGGATTATCTCGGCGCCCTGAGCGCTATCGGCGGCAGAGGAGGACATCTCGGGCGCCGGCCGCTTATCACCGCTCGGCAGGCGGCCTGCCGATTTCACCAAGGCTATCCAGCAGCTGCTCGCGGGCGTCGTGAAGGCGGTTGGAATAGTTCGGCATGAGGATCTCAACAAGCGACTTATCCAGCATGCCAGCGATCGCGTACAGCGGAGACCAGACCGCGCGCTCCTCGTTGACGAGGTCGTCGAACGCCGCGGTGCCGATCATCCGGTCGAGCCAGTCGGAGAGCACGAGACCCTGGTCTCTGGTGAGTTTGATCGTGAGTTCGTCATCCGCCACCGATGAAGCGTACTGGCCACCAGCCTGGTCGCCCCCACCCGCGCGGGAGCGCGATCAGCGGCAGATGAGCAAGCATGGCCGGGCTGCGGCCTCTTCGGTGGTATATGTTCCCCTCGTGCCGCAAGACAATGCCGAAGTAGAGGCCGAACGGCCGACCGTTTGGGTCTTCCATGGCCAGGATGCACGGTTTGCGTCCGGCGTCTTCAGAGACCGTGACGCCGCGATGCAATGGGTCGAGCTGCACCAACTCACTGGCATTGTCACCGAGTATCCACTTGGCATTGGCTGTTACGACCTTGCCGTTGCGGAAGGTCTCTTCCGCCCGTCCCAGCCGCATCACGGAACCCCGGTGCACGTAGCTGGATTTTCTCCGTCAGGCTGCCACATCCACGTGCAGGACGGGCGCCAAGCCTAGTGGGCCCCCCGCCCATTCCGACACGCTGTCGGCGGCAAGAGAGTGAAGCGATGGCTGAAAGATGCAAAACCGCTGGTCAGCGAATTCGAGTGTGGTGAACCACCGACACTTGAACGGGAACAGCCCCCCGCCTGAGGCAGGGGCCGCGGGCGGGGGCTATTGGACGATGCCCCAGACTCCGAGTCCGAGAAACATCGTCGTCGCGAACGCGCCAGCCCCAACGGCAACGCATCGCACCGGGTGTTCCCGCGTCAGTGCTGTCAGAGCTCCGGCTACGAGTCCAACGATGAGAGCGAAGACGCTTAGCAGAGCTAGCGTGATCACCTTTTGCTGCATACCGACTCCCTTCCACTCAACCCCGGTCTCCCGGGCCGGCGATGGGACTGTCTTCCCCGCCTGCCCTGACTCCGAAGATGATCGAGTCGTCGGTCGCAGCTCCTATATTCTATCTGATCTATCGCATGATCACGTTCGTTGCTGAATGAGAACTAGCCCGGGCGTCGATGCGCGGTACGCCCACCTAGGCCTGGAGAACCCGCTGGCGATCGCGACGCGCACGATCGCTCGATCCGCGGCAGTAGAGGGCGTTCAATCACCGCTCGTATCAGCGGGCAGGGCGAAGACGTCCTCGGTGCGGAAGCAATCGCCGCGTGTCGCGACGGAAAGCGGACGTGGCTCATTCGGCACCACCTGAGCAAGGAAGCCGCCCACCTCCAGCCCCGCGTCCCGATAGCCGGCAAGGCGCTTGTCGACACTTTCCCCGAACAAACCCGCATGCTCCAGGACTACAAAGAGCGCATCCGCTGCACAAGTCACCATCGCCTCGGCTTCGTCGGCGCTCGCGCGCGGGTTGAGGTCCTGGTAGATGCGACGGGCGGCCCTGAGGAGGCGGCTGGCGTCAGAGACGGCGAAGTCGTACCGCAGGCGCACGGACAGACTCATGCCGTCGATCAATGGGTCATCTCCGATGACATCGTCGTTCTCGGCCATGTCAGTACGGTAACGACCAAGACCAGGGCCTACCTCAGTACGTTCCGTGCCCTGGTAGCGCCGGAACCTAACCGCGGCAGA
>KL571441.1:27616-27761 GCA_000715855.1 Actinoplanes liguriensis | reverse complement strand
ATCGAGGCGGGCACGCTGCGTCCGCCGGTCGAGCGGGTGTTCCCACTGGACCGGGCGGCCGAGGCGGTCCGCCTGGTGGGCGACGGTCACGCGGGCGGCAAGCTCGTCGTGACGGTTTAGGGTCTGTCCTGTCGATCACCCAGGG
>KL571441.1:26729-27390 GCA_000715855.1 Actinoplanes liguriensis | reverse complement strand
CTGGACCTCGCCTCGCACCTGGGTGATCGGCACGACAGACCCTAAGCCGGCTCCACGGTGTGGCGCTCGGCGGTGCGTGGGGTGCGCTCGATCCAGGCCATCGCCGGGCGCACGGCCAGCGCGCACGCGGCGAACCCGGCGCCGATCACCCACCAGCCCCAGCCGCCGGTGCCGATCACCAGCAGGGTGAGACCGGCCGGGCCGGCCATCCGGGTCACCCCCTGCATCGAGCGGTCCAGACCGGAGTAGACCCCGCGCTGCGCGGCCGGTGGGATCTCCATCTGGATGTACCACTGGGCCGCGGAGATCCACAGCTCGGTGCCGGTGAACAGCAGAACCGCCAGGAAGAGCAGGGCGACTGTCGGCCAGCCGTGCGTCATCCCGGTCGCGGCGGCGATCGGGCAGGCGATCGCCGCGCTCAGCGCCGCCGCGCGGGTCAGCCGGATCACGCCCGGCATGGTCGAGGCCCCCCGGGTGGCCCGCACCTGCAACGCCACGGCCAGCACGGTGTTCAGCGCGACCAGGCCACCGAGCACCGGTTTCGGTACGTCGGTGCGGGTGATCACCCAGAGCTGCAGCACGTCGGTCCAGAGGATCGCGTGCAGCCAGAGGAATCCGTAGACGACCGAGCCCGCCGCGTACGGCCTGTCTCTTATACACA
>KL571441.1:26205-26483 GCA_000715855.1 Actinoplanes liguriensis | reverse complement strand
GTCCCGCAGCACCGTCCACGGGCTGGGCCGCGGGGTGTCGCCGGCGACGGCGGGCGCGACGGCCGGCATCCGGGCCACGCAGATCGCGTTGATCGCCGAGATCCCGCTCGCCGTGAAGACCAGGATCAGCAGGCCGGGCCGAGAGTCGAGGGCCAGCGCGCCGGCGCCGAGACCCGCGCCGACGGTCCAGCCCACGTTGAGGTAGGCCCGGCTGAACGCCATCACCCGGAGTCGATTCTCCGGGGTGACCGCCGCGGCGGTGTAGACCTGTCTCTTAT
>KL571441.1:20964-25984 GCA_000715855.1 Actinoplanes liguriensis | reverse complement strand
GCACGTCGGCGAGGTGGCCCAGCGGCATCGAGCCGATCAGCGCCACGAAGCCGGCGACGGACAGGCCGATGCCGATCTCGGCCGGGGTCAACCCGACGTACAGGCTGTAGAAGACGACGCTGCCTGCCAGGAACGCGCCGACGCCGACACCCCAGAGGGCGCCCTGCACGGCGAGCATCCGGGGCAGGCCGGCCGGTGGGAGAATTCTTCCGAGGGCACCCCGTGAATCGATCATCGGGGTCCATAGGATCATCAATCGGTCATAAGATCAATGGTTGTCTATCTGGTTGCGGCCAGGATCACGAGCAGTGGCACCGCCCGCTCGCCGGGGATCGTGTACTGACCGCGGGACTCCAGGCGCAGCCAACCGGCCGCGACGAGCTGGCGCAGGTGGTGGTAGACCTGCCCGGTGGTGCCCAGTTCGGCGTCCTCGGCCAGGTCGGCGGCTCCCCGCGTACCGGAGATGATTTTTCGAAGTAATCGCAATCGGACCGGATTGCCGAGAGCGGTCAGCGCCGGCGCCGCCTCGGTCCAGTCGATCTCCAGGAGATCGTCGAGCAGCCGGGCGTACTGCCAGTCGTAGTGCTCGCCGGTGGGCAGATCCACCGTTCCGGTGAAGAGCACGCCGCCGGTGGTGTCGGCGACCTTGGCGCGCAGGCCCTCCAGGGCCCAGAAGGTCTCCGCGTGGGCGGTGGCGGCGGGCGGCGCGGGGGCCGGCGTGGCGGCCTGCTCGACGAGGTCGGCGACCACGCGCTCGAGGGCGGAGAGTCGTTCGCTCAGATCACTCATGACTACAAAATTACGAAGGTACGTAGTTACGGTCCAGGACAATTCACCATGCGCACCGAGGGACAACTCGGGGTCGGATCTCCGGGGGACATCAGGGAACGATCCGGATGGGCCCGCCGTCACGTGCGGAGAACGATGAATCGGTCCGCGTCACTGGATCCGAGGAGTCGGCATGCGCCTGGTCGCCATGTTCACCGCGCTCGCCCTGAGCGTCACCCCCGCGGGGCTGACCCACAAGCCGCCCGGCCTGGACTGGGGCGGCTGTCCCGACGACATCCCGAAGTACCCACCGACCGCCGACGTGGTCTGCGCGGCCCTGGCCCTGCCCGTGGACTGGGCGGACCCGCACGGGCCGAGTTTCGGGATGGTGGTGGCGAAACGGTTCGCAAAGGACCAGGACCACAAGGTCGGCGCGCTCGTGTTCGGGCCCGGCGGCCCCGGCGACTCCGGTGTGGAACGGGTCCGCAAGGGCGATCGGTTCAGCGACGAGCAGCTGAACCGGTTCGACATCGTGAGCTTCGACCCGCGGACCGTCCAGCGGACCGCCGCGCCGACCTGCACGCCGCAGGAAGACCGTCCGCCCGTCATCCTGCGTGACCAGGCCGACTTCGACGACGCCGTGACCGCGAACCGGGCCTACTGGGCGCAGTGCGCCGCGACCAGCCCGGTCTTCCGGAACGCCGACTCGACCACGATCGCCCGGGATCTGGACGCGCTGCGGCAGGCGCTCGGCGAGCGGAAGCTGACGTTCCACGGCAGCTCCTACGGGACGCTGCTCGGCGAGATGTACGCCGAGCAGTTCCCCGGCCGGGTCCGGGCGATCGTGCTGGAGAGCGTGTTCGACCATGACCTGCCGCTGACCGAGTTCGTCCGCACCGAGGCGGCGGCGCTGCAGGACTCGTTCGACGAGTTCGTGGCCTGGTGCGGGCGGGTCACCACGGCCGAGTGCGTGCTGCACGGGACCGACGTCAAGGCCACCTGGCGCTCGATCCTGGAGCGGGCGGACGACAACGGGTACTACCCGCGGACGCCGTTCGAGATCGCCTCGGCGCCACTGGGCTTCCTGCAGACTCCACGATGGCCGGAGTTCGCCGCGCTGATCCAGGCGCTCGACGGTGGACTCGTGCCGCCGGCGCCGACGCTGGACGTGGCCTCCGGGATCTTCTGCGGGGACTTTCCGGCTCCGGTGCGGGACTTCACGGCGTACCGGAAAATCCTGAAGGTTGCGGCAGAAGCGGCGCCGGACGTGCGGTACGGCGCCGGGATGCTGGCGATCTCGACGTGTCTGGGATGGCCGCAACCGATCGCGAACCCGCCGCACCGGCTGGACGTGCGCACGCGCGTCCCGCTGCTGCTGATCAACGCGAGGCACGATCCGCGGACCGCCTACGTGTGGGCCCAGCACGTCGCTGCTGAGCTGGGACACAGCGGGCGGCTGGTCACCTACGAGGGGTGGGGTCACGGGTCATATCTGAGCAACGACTGCACAGAAGCGGTGGTGGACCGCTATCTGATCGACCTGACGATCCCGCTGCCGGGCGCGTCCTGCCCGGCCGAGCAATAGCACGATCCCGCCGCCGGGCGCGTCGTGCCCGGCCGGGGAACAGAACGATCCCGCCGGGCGCGTCCTACCCGGCCGAGGAACAGAACGATCCCGCCGCCGGGCGTGTCGTGCCCGGCGGCGGACCGAATCTGATCAGCGAGCGCGAGCGGCGAGAAGCCCCGCCACCGCCGCCGCGTTGGTGATCTCCCCGCGAAAGATCATCGCAATGGCGTCGTCGAGCCCGACCCGGGTGACCTCCAGGTCGGCCTCCTCGTCGTGCCGATCGAAGCGCTCCGCATCCGGCACCGGCGCGAGGTCACGGGCCAGGTAGATCAGCACGTGCTCGGTGCTGAACCCGGGCGACGTGTGCACCTCGACGAGCTTCTCCATCCGGCCGGCGGTGAGGTCGGCCTCCTCGGCCAGCTCGCGTGCCGCGGCCAGCGCCGGGTCCTCGCCGTCGACGTCGCGCAGCCCGGCCGGCAGCTCCCAGATCCGCTTGCCGAGGGCGTGCCGGTACTGCTTGATCAGCACGACCCGGTCGTCCTCGTCGAGCGCGACCACGACGACCGCGCCCTTGTTACGGACCACGTCACGCTTGGCGGTGCCGCCGTCGGACATGGTCACCTCGTCGGTGACCACGTCGAAGATCGGCCCGCGGTAACGCTCGGTGGTCCCGACGATCTCGTGCTCGAAGCCCATCAGGACGCCTCGACCGGCAGCTCGTCCGCGGCGTTGTAGACCACGGCGGCCTTGACCAGGCCGTCGAAGAGCGGGTGCGGCCGCGTCGGCCGGCTCTTCAGCTCCGGGTGGGCCTGGGTGGCCACGAAGTACGGGTGGGTCTCGCGGTCCAGCTCGATGAACTCGACCAGCCGGCCGTCCGGCGACGTGCCGGAGAAGACCAGGCCGGACTGCGACAGCTTGTCCCGGTAGTCGTTGTTCACCTCGTAGCGGTGCCGGTGCCGCTCGGAGATCTCGGTCGCGCCGTAGACCTCGGCGACGATCGACCCCTCCTTGAGCGTGGCCGGGTAGGCGCCCAGGCGCATCGTGCCGCCCATGTCGCCCTTGCCCGCGACGATGTCCTCCTGGTCGGCCATCGTCGAGATCACCGGGTACGACGCGGTCTCGTCGAACTCCAGCGAGTTCGCCCCCGCGAGACCGGCCAGGTTGCGGGCCGCGTCGATCGTCATGCACTGCAGGCCGAGGCAGAGGCCGAGGATCGGGATGCCGTTCTCCCGCGCGTGCCGCGAGGTGTTGACCTTGCCCTCGATGCCGCGGACGCCGAAGCCGCCCGGGATCACGATGCCGTCGACGCCCTTGAGCGCGTTCGCCGCGCCGGCCGGGGTCTCGCAGCTGTCGCTCGGCACCCACCGGATCTGGATCTTCACGGTGTTGCCGAAACCGGCCGCGCGGATCGCCTCGGTCACCGACAGGTAGGCGTCGGGGAGATCCACGTACTTGCCGACGAGCGCGATGGTGATCGTGCGCTTCGGGTGGTGCACGCGCTCCAGCAGGTCGTTCCAGGTCTTCCAGTTCACGTCCCGGAAGGACAGGCCCAGGCGGCGTACGACATACGCGTCCAGCCCGCCGTCGTGCAGCACCTTCGGGATGTCGTAGATGCTCGGCGCGTCCGGGCAGCCGATGACCGCTTCGACATCGACGTCGGTGTAGAGCGCCAGCTTCTCCTTCATCTTCTCGGGGATCTCCCGGTCACTGCGGCAGATCAGGGCATCCGGCTGGATACCGATGTTGCGCAGCGCGGCCACCGAGTGCTGGGTCGGCTTGGTCTTCAGCTCACCGGACGGGGCGAGGTAGGGCACCAGCGACACGTGCAGGTAGAACACGTGGTCGCGGCCGACCTCGTGGCGCACCTGACGGATCGCCTCGAGGAACGGCAGCGACTCCATGTCGCCGACCGTGCCGCCGACCTCGGTGATCACCACGTCGGGGACCAGGCCGTTCTCGTCCGGGTCGGCCATCGCGAAGATCCGGCTCTTGATCTCGTTCGTGATGTGCGGGATCACCTGAACGGTGTCGCCGAGGTATTCGCCACGCCGCTCGCGGGCGATGACCGCCGAGTAGACCTGACCGGTGGTGACGTTCGCCTTGCCGGACAGATCCCGGTCCAGGAAGCGCTCGTAGTGCCCGACGTCCAGGTCGGTCTCGGCGCCGTCCTCGGTGACGAAGACCTCACCGTGCTGGAACGGGTTCATCGTTCCCGGGTCGACGTTCAGGTAGGGGTCGAGCTTCTGCATCACGACGCGAAGGCCGCGGGCGGTGAGCAGATTGCCGAGACTGGAGGCGGTGAGGCCCTTGCCCAGCGAGGAGGCGACGCCCCCGGTGACGAAGATGTGCCGAGTGTCACGCACTGTTGAGGCCAAAGCCCGCTCCCGTGGTCGCCTGTCAGGTGATCGTGCAGACCGGGGCTTCATCGCCCCATCCACGGGAGTTCACCGTAACACTCATTGCTGGGCGCGCGGCGTTCGGGCTGGTCGGCGTGCGTGTCAACCAGCGGCCTCGGTCACTGTCCGTTGATCATCGTCGGCTTTGCGCAACAACGGGCCGCCCGGGCCCTCGGTCACACCCGGGGCCGGGGTGCGGTCCGCGGCGTGCAGCAACACCCGCAACGCGGTCAGCACGGCGAGCGGGACCGCTGTCGCGGCGGCCGCGCCTGCCACCCCGAGCGCGGTG
>KL571441.1:20495-20706 GCA_000715855.1 Actinoplanes liguriensis | reverse complement strand
CTGCCACCCCGAGCGCGGTGCCGCCGAAGATCCCGGCGGCGAGCGACGCCACCACCGTGCCGGCGACCGCGGCACGGACGGCGGGATGCAGGCCGTACACCCGGTTGAGACCGCCCCACGGGGAGAACTGGCCGAAGACCAGCATCAGCGCGCCGGCCAGGGCCAGCAGGCTGAGCGGGCTGTCCACCAGCGCCTGCCCGTTCGCGGCGGG
>KL571441.1:19002-20159 GCA_000715855.1 Actinoplanes liguriensis | reverse complement strand
CACCAGCGCCTGCCCGTTCGCGGCGGCCGCCCGCTGCATCGCCGGACCGGCCGTGCCACCGCCCAGCGCGGTCAGGAACCGGCCCAGGGTGCCCTGCTCCAGCGCCGACCGGTGCAGGTCGAACGCGGCGAAGCTGACGGTCACCGCGACCGCGCCGACCGCCGACCAGGCCACCCGCGGGAACGTCAGCCAGCCACCGGAGCTCATCGCCGCGGCCACGCACACCCCGGCGGTCACCGCGATCGCGCCGACCGGGTCCGCCCCCAGGTACGGACTGCCGACCATGACCACGCCCAGCCCGCCGAAGAGCACCACGACGACCGGACGCCACGTCTTGCCGACCCACTGGGCCAGACAGCCCGCGGCGAGCAGCAGCGCGGCAATGAAGACGCCCAGACCGACACTGCCCAGGCCGGCGTAGCGCACGCCGTGCGTCGCCGAATAGCCGGCCACGCCGTTGAGCTGCAGCCGCGCACCGGTGAGCAGGTCGACGACGATCACGATGGCGCTCAGCGCCGCGGTGGCGCCCATCGGCCACAGGGTCATCCGGTAGCGCGGGGCCAGACGTACCGCCAGGGTGCCGAGGATCATCAGCCCGAACGTGGCGCCGCCGAACATCCAGGCCGGATGGTCCGCGTTCCACCACGGCGCCACGTCGGCGACCAGGGCCGCCGGGATCGCCAGCGCGGCCGCGATCAGGGCCGCCTCCAGCACCGCCACCAGGCGGGGCGGCGGCAGCGGCGGGGCGGCCGGGCCCGCGTGCCGGCGGGCGCGCATCAGCACCGGCACGAGCGCGGCGAAGAGCAGCACCTGCACGCCGGCCAGCACCGCGAAGAAGATCGACGCGACGCCGTGCTGCGCGATCGCGCGCTGGTCGGCGTCGTTGCGCCCCTGCATCGCCGCGGCCGGGTCGCCGGTGCGCCCGCTCGAGACGGTCGCCGCGTACCCGGCGAAAAGCTTCTCCGGCGGCGCCTTGCCGAGCACCGCCAGCACCGTCGGGGCCAGGTCGATCAGCTGCAGGTAGCCCTCGCGCCCGGTGCCGGCCGAGGTCAGCCAGCCGCCGTCCCAGCCCTCGCCCTCGGCGATCGCCACGTGCAGCCGCGACGTGGTGTCGGTGTCCGCGATCCCGGCGATCAGGATGGTGGACCTCTCCGGGC
>KL571441.1:16813-18753 GCA_000715855.1 Actinoplanes liguriensis | reverse complement strand
ACCGTGCAGCGCACCGACTCGGCCAGCGCGCCCGGGGTGGTGCCGTAGGGCAGCCGCTCCTGGTTCGTGCGCACCACCGTGCTCTGGTCGGCCACGCTCGCGCCGATCGCGTCCGGCCGGGTCACCTCCGGCGAGACAACCGGGCACCTCCCGGTCACCGCCCGGGTGTCCCACGCCGCGTAGTTGCCCGCGCCCAGCGTCAGCCAGCCGTCCGCCGGGCACGTCACCTGATGCGCCGAGCGGACCGACAGCCAGCCGGTCGAGCCCTTCTTGGCCTCCTGCCACAGCGCCGGGGTGCGCTGCGGGTCGAGGTCGTCCCACCGCAGGCCGGCCGCGGCGGCGACCACCACGTAGTCGGCCGTGCCACGCCGGTCCTGCCCGTCCGGGCGGATCGTGAGCCCGATCAGACTCGCCACCGCGACCAGCACCACCAGCACGGACGGCGCCCAGACGGCGGCCCGTCTCCCGCGCGGGGTGCCCGGTGGGCGGACCCGCCGGATGCGGTCGAAACGGCCGGTCATCGGGCGCTGACCTCCGCGTAGGCGGCGCGAACCGCGTTCACGACGTCGGTCTCCCCCGGCCAGGTCGCGGCTTGCGCGGGACCCCGGGCGGCAAGGTCCGCTCGCCGATCAGAATCAGACAAGATTTCCCGTACGGCGTGATCCAGCGCATCCAGGTCACCCGGCGGGATCAGCATCGCCGCGTCCCCGACCAGTCCCGGCAGACCCCCGACCGCGGTGGTGATCAGCGGCACGCCGGCCCGCAACGCCTCCTGCGCGAACAGTTGGCGCGCCTCCCAGTCGCTGGTGACCACCGCCAGATCCGCGCCGAGCAGCAGGTCGGGCACGTCGCTGCGGTGCCCGAGCAGGTGGAACGGGGCGTGCGTGCGCGACGCCCGCTGCGCCAGCGCCATGTAGCTCGGGCCGGAGCCGGCCACCACGACCACCGGGGCCGGATCCAGCTCCCGCCAGCGGGCGGCGGCGTCGACCAGCAGGTCGTAGTTCTTCTGCGGGTGCAGCCGGCCGACCGACAGGATCAGCGGGGTGTCCGCCTTGACCCGGAACTCGGCGCGCACCGCCTGCCGGGTCCGTTTCGGCGCCCGCATCTCCGGCGCGGCGACCGGGCCGAGCCGGGCGTTCTTCGCCCCCAGGGCGACCGCGCGGCGCACCAGATCCTCCGAGGCGCCCAGCGTGAGGGCGGCGTTGCGCGCGACGATCCGCTCGACCAGGGCGCCCGCCTGACCCCGGAGACCCTTCGCCAGTACGGCGTTGTGCCACGTCACCACGAGCGGAACGCCCGTGCGCGCCAGCGACACCACGAACGCCGCCCGCAGCCCGTGCGCGTGGATCACGTCGGCGTCCCGCCCGGTGATCGCCCGCCGCAACGCCCGGATCGCGCCGGAGTCCTGCGGGCCGGCGTCGGCCGGGATCTCGACCGGCGCATAGTCCACCCCGGCCGCGGTGAAGCCGTAGTGCTCGTCGTTGGCGGCCGGCCCGCACACCACGACCCGGCAGCCGGCCGCGACCAGACCGCGGGCCAGCGAGAGGACGTGCCCGCCGGTGCCGCCGGTCGCGGAGCCCAGCACCAGCACGACCGAACCGCGCCACCCGTCGTCGCTGCTCACGAGCGTCGTACCCCTTCCCGGACGGGTTCTCGCGTCCCCGTCGCCTCCCGGTTAACCCTCACACGTCCCCCGCCCCGGCAGACAACGGGGGCGACACCGCGGGTGCGGCGGTCACCGGCGCAGTCGCCGGGTCAGGGTGGTGACCAGCGGGTTCAGGTCGCGCCGGTTCAGCACGAACGCGACCCCGAAGAACACCACCGCGACCACGATCCCGCCGAGCACGCCCTCCACCAGGCTGCCCAGAATTCCCGGGCTGGGCCAGAAGGCCGACGTCAGCGCGGCCACCACGGCCCGGCCGGCGAGACCCGCTGCCCCG
>KL571441.1:14510-16574 GCA_000715855.1 Actinoplanes liguriensis | reverse complement strand
CCGGCCCAGACCGGCGAGCGCCCGCGGACCGGCCTGGCGGCGCACCGCGAGCACCAGCAGCACCCCGGTGACCGTCATGCCCAGCGCGTTGGCCAGGCCGAGCCCGGCCAGCTGCGCCCCGCCCTCGCTGACCGTGGTGACGACCACGACCGCGACGCCGGCACACAACCAGCCCGCCCCGGCGGCGACCGCGGCCGCGACCGTCCCGCCACGGGCGTAGAGCGCCCGGGAGAGCAGTGCGAACAGCGCGTAGCCGAGCAGACCCGGCGCGAAGCCGACGACCGCCGGAGCCGCCCCCTGCGCGTTCATCAGGTGGGTCGCGGGGACGGCCAGGCCACCGAGCGCGGCCATGCCCAGCCCGGCCAGCAGCACGATCGAGCGCGCGGTGCCGGCGAGCGCCCCGGCGTACGCCCCCTCGTCGCGGCGCACCACCGCATCCGCGAGCCGCGGGTAGACGGCGGTGGCCAGCGGGACCGCGAGCACCGCCCAGGGCAGCAGGAACACCGTCTGCGCCCCGGTGTACTGGGCCAGTTGCCGGGCGCCGAGCGTGACCACCAGCGCCGCCACCACCTGCTGCGCGCCGACCGTGACCGCGCCCGCCCAGCCCAGCCGGACCGCCTGGCGGCCCTCGTCGCCCGGGAACCGGAACCCGGGGCGAAGCCGCAGCCGCAGCGGACGCAACGGGATCAGCAGGCAGAGGGTCAGCACGACCACCCCGAGTGTGGTGCCGACGCTCAGCGCCAGCTCGCCCGCACCGGTGAGGCCGCCGAAGTCGGTGCGCGCGCCGTCGATGGCGGCATAGGTGAGGTACGCCGTCATCACCGTCAGGCTGGACAGCAGCGGCGCGATCACCGGCCAGGCGAACCGGTGGTGCGCCTGCAGCACGCCGGTCAGCACGATGCCGACACCGTAGAGCGGGAGCTGCGGCGCGAAGATCCGCAGCATCCGGGCGGCGATCTCCTGATGCTCCGGCGTCACGCCGTCCAGCAGACCGGTGATCGGGCCGGCCGCCAGGGCGATGACCACGGCCAGCGGGACGGTGAGCGCGAGCATCCAGGTGATCAGCGCGGAGCTGATCCGGCCCACCCGCTGCCGGTCACCGTCGGCCACCGCGCCGGCCAGCAACGGCACCACCAGGCTGGCCAGGGCGCCACCCGCGACCAGCTCGAAGATGATGTTCGGGACGGTGTTCGCGGCGAAGTAGAGGTCGGGAAGGTTGAGGTGGCCGCCCTCACCGACGGTGTAGTAGAAGACCACCGTGCGGCCGAAGCCGGCGATCCGGGCGAGGATGGTCAGCACCGTGATCAGCGCCGCCGCGCCCGCCACCTTGACCGCGACGCTGCCCGGCGACGGACTGTCCGGCATCGGGCGGCCCGCCGGCCCCGGGGCGCCGGCCCCGGCCGTACCGGAAATGTCGGAAGCCGCACCAGCAGCGGACCCGGCGGCCGGAAGCCCGCCGGAGTCGTTCGAGGAGCTCACGCCGGACGGCGGCCGAGCTCGTCGAGACGCCGCAGCCACGGCGTGTCCTGGATGACCTTGGTGAAGCTGACCTTCTCGCTGGCAGCGGTCAGCGAGGCGACGGCGGCCAGCGCCGCCAGCCGGCCGAGCGTCCCGGCACGCGCCGTGAACGCCACCCCGAGCAGCGCACCGAGCGCGTTCGCCCCGGAGTCGCCGAGCATGATCTCCTCGCCGAGGTCGGCCGGGAGCAGGGCGGCACTCGCGCCCAGCGTGCCGGCGGTCATCGCGGCGCCACGACCGACCGCGAGCGGCGCGCCGAGCACCAGGCCGGCCTTGATCGCGCGGCCGGGGCGCAGGTCGAGCAGGTTGAGCAGGTTCGCGGCGCCGGCGATGACGCCCGCGCCGAGGAGCACGTCGACGCCCCGCCCGACCGTGCCGCTCCGGCGGCTGCCGATCAGCGCGGAGGCGGCCAGGCCCGCCGCGCCCACCCCGCCGATCTTGACGAGCCCGCTGGTCACCCGGCCCTCCCGGAGCGCGCCGAGGTGCCCGGCGAAGCCCTTCGCGGTCTTCTGCTCGGGGCGGCTGCCGACGATGTCGTCGTAGAGG
>KL571441.1:11728-14270 GCA_000715855.1 Actinoplanes liguriensis | reverse complement strand
TGTGTATAAGAGACAGGCGCGGGCCCGCCGGCGAGGGTGACCGAACGCCCGTGGAAGTTGGTCCGGCGCAGGCCGGACGCGTTCGGATCGCGCCTCACCCAGCCGAGCACAGCACGCGCGACCAGGGCGCCGGTCCCGAGCGAACGCAGAAATGCCATGGCAGCAGAGTCTGCCTTACGGCGCGGCCGACGGCACCAGCGAGGTGGCGCCGGCGGCCAGACCGTACTGACCGATCTTGTTCTGCACCAGGCGCTCGTGGCTGGCCATCGCGGTCGCCACCTGACCCTGCACGGTGCTCGCGTTGTCCACCGTGGAGATCAGCTTGACCAGGCTCGGGTCGCCGCGGATCTCGGCGACCACGTTGTTGTCGCCGACGCTGGTGCCGGCCACCACGAGCGGGTGGTTCTTGAACTGGGCGGCCACGGTGACCGCGTTCTGCGTCTTTTTGACCGAGTCCTTGTCGGTCGGCGGCGGGCCACCGACCAGCACGGTCAGCTCGGCGCCACCGACCGCCTTGTCGGCCACCGAGAGGTAGCCGGCCTTGGTCAGCGCGGCCAGCACGGCGGTGACGTCGTCCGGGTTCACCACGGTCGTGCCCTGCTGGAGGGTGAGCGCGAGCAGCGCGGCGGCGGTCTCCACGCCGTCGCTGTTCGACGGCAGGGCGGCCGCCGAGATGGTCGGCTGCGACGACTGGTCGGCCAGGTCGAGCAGCTCGTTCGCGTTGTTCGGGTCGATGAACTTGTCCTCGATCGAGACCCGGGCGGTGATCGTCGCGCCGGCCACGTTGAGCATCTTCACCACGCCGTCCGCCGAGTCGCTGCCGCCGGGCAGCGCCACCACCGCGATCTTGCGGGCGGTCAGCTTGCCGGCCAGCACGTACGGAGCGGTCTCGTTCGCGAAGTCCTGATTGCGGTTGAGCTCTTCCTTGTACTGGTTGACCTGGTCGCGCTTGGCGTTGTTGTCCTTGTTCAGCGCCGTGAGCTGGGAGCGGAGGTTCTCCGACACCGGGCCGTTGAGCGCGGCGGTGCCGACCACCAGGCCGATCGCGAGCGCGAGGAAGACCGCGGTGAGCGACACCACGTGGTACCGGAAGTTGATCACGACGCCCTCAGAAAAGATTGCCCAGCGTAAAGACGAGATTGTCCCACCACTCGGAAACGACGGTGAGATACGCCTTCCCCACCGTGGAGACCGCCACCGCCGACGCCATCGCCGCCACCGCCGAGAGGACCAGCAGCAGCAGCGCCGAGCCGGAGATGTTCTGCCGGTAGAGCCGGCTGACGCCCTTCGCGTCGACCAGCTTGCCGCCGACCTTGAGCCGGGTCAGGAACGTCGACGCCATGCCGCCGCGCCCCTTGTCCAGGAACTCGACCAGATTCGCGTGCGTGCCGACGGCCACGATCAGGGACGCGCCCCTCTCGTCGGCGAGCAGCATCGCCAGGTCCTCGCTGGTGGCCGCGGCCGGGAAGGTGAGCGCGTCGACACCCAGGTTGCTGACCCGCTCCAGGCCCGGGGCGCGGCCGTCCGGATACGCGTGGACGACCACCTCGGCGCCGCAGCGCAGCACGTCGTCGGTCACCGAGTCCATGTCGCCGATGATCATGTCGGGGGTGTAGCCGTTCTCCACCAGCGCGTCGGCGCCGCCGTCGACGCCGATCAGGACCGGCTTGTACTCCCGGATGTACGGCCGGAGGACGTCCAGGTCCTCCTTGTAGTCGTAACCCCGGACCACGATCAGCACGTGCCGCCCGGCGATGCTGGTCTGCACATCCGGCACACCGACGCCGTCGAGGAGCAGGTCACGCTCCTGCTTCAGGTAGTCCATGGTGTTCGCGGCGAACGCCTCGAGCTGCACGGACAGGCCGTCGCGCGCGTCGGCCATGGCCTTGGCGACGGTCTCCGCATCCTGCCGGACGCCGGTGGCGATCGGGGTGCCGTCGAGCAGCACCTTGTCGCCCTCGATGCTGACCCGCTGCCCCTCGCGCAGAGCCGTGAAGAGCTCCTCGCCGAGGTTGTCGACGAGGACCACGCCACCCTGGATGAGCACCTCGGGCCCGAGATTCGGATAGCGCCCCGAGATCGACGGCTTGGCGTTGAGCACCGCGGTCACGCCGGAAGCGACCAGCGAGTCCGCGGCGACCCGGTCCAGGTCGACGTGGTCGATCACGGCGATCTCGCCCGGCCGCAGCCGGCCGGTCAGCCGTTTGGTGCGCCGGTCGAGCCGGGCCACGCCGGAAACCGGGCCCGGTTCGGTGGTGCGCACACGGCGCAAGGTGGGAAGTCGCATCCCGGCCATCCTGACACGCCGCTTCACGCGGCCCCCGTTAGACATGCTCTAACTCATGAACAAACCGGACTTATCATCCACGTTTCTCCCGCCCCGCGACGGCCAGCAATTCCTCCGCATGGGCGATACCCAGGTCCGAATCCGGCAGGCCGGCCAGCATCCGGGAGAGCTCCCGGGCCCGCTCCGTCTCCTCCACGATCCGCACACCGCTCGTGGTGATCGCCCCACCGGTGTCCTTCGCGACCACCAGGTGGC
>KL571441.1:10685-11492 GCA_000715855.1 Actinoplanes liguriensis | reverse complement strand
GGTCACGACCAACACCTGGTGGGTACGGGCGAGCCGGGCCAGCCGGCGCCCGATCTCCACCGCCGCGGTGCCACCCACCCCGGAGTCCACCTCGTCGAAGACCAGCGTCGGCGGACCGCCGGAACCGGCGAAGACCACCTCGATGGCGAGCATCACCCGGGACAGCTCACCACCGGAGGCGCCCTTCTGCAACGGCAGTGACGGCGCACCCGGGTGGGCCAGCAGGCGCAGCTCCACCTCGTCCGCCCCGTCCGGCCCGGCGCCCAGCTCCTCGCCGTCGACGGTCACCGCCGGCTCGTCCTTCGACGGGGCGTGCGTCAGCACCGCCACCTCGACCCGGGAGTGCGGCATCGCCAGCCCGGCCAGCTCGACGCTGACCGCCTCGGAGAACCGGACCGCGGCCTCGCGCCGGGCCGCCGTCAACCGGCCCGCCAGCTCGCCGACCGTAGCCGCCAGCCGCTGACGCTCCTTGTCCAGCTCCTCCAGCAGCTCGTCGGAGGAGTCCAGCTCGGTCAGGCGGGTCTTCGCGTTCTCCGCCCAGGCGATCACGCCGTCGATGTCGTCGGCATATTTGCGGGTCAGCCCGCGCAGCGCGGCCCGCCGCTCGTAGATCGCCTCCAGCCGGGCCGGATCCGCGTCCAGCTCGCTGAGGTAGGCGGACAGCTCCGAGGCGACGTCACCGACCAGGGTCGCCGCCTCCTCCAGGCGTGCCGCCAGGTCACCCAGCTTCGCGTCGACGCCGGACTGGCCCTCGAGGGTGCGCCGGGCGGTGCCGAGCAGCGTCGTCGCATCTGTCTCTTATACACA
>KL571441.1:8704-10447 GCA_000715855.1 Actinoplanes liguriensis | reverse complement strand
AGATGTGTATAAGAGACAGAGTCCTCGTCCTCGTTCGGCTGCGGGTCGACCCGGGTGATCTCGTCCAGCCCGAGCTTGAGCAGGTCGGCCTCCTGCGAGCGCTGGCGGGCGTTACGCCGGCGGTCGGCCAGGTCGTCGACCACCTTGCGCCAGCGGGAGAACGCCTCGCGGTAGCTGTCCAGCAGCTTCTCGTGGCCGGGGCCGGCGAACCTGTCCAGCGCGGACCGCTGCTCGCTCGGGCGCAGCAGGCGCAACTGGTCGGACTGGCCGTGCACGGCCAGCACCTGCTCACCCAGCTCGCTGAGCGTGGAGACCGGCATGCTGCGGCCGCCGACGTGCGCCCGGGACCGGCCCTCGGCGGTCACCGTGCGGCTCAGCAGCAGCGAGCCGTCGTCGTCGATCTCACCGCCCGCGTCCGTGATCCGGGTGCGGACGGCATCGCCGAGCGTGCCCTTCAACTTCAGCCGGCCCTCGACCACCGCACGGCCCGGGTCGGCGCGGACCCGGCCGGCGTCGGCCCGGCCACCGAACAGAAGTCCGAGACCGGTCACGACCATCGTCTTGCCGGCGCCGGTCTCACCGGTGATCACGTTCATCCCCGCGGAAAGCCGCAGGGTCGTGTCGTCGATGACGCCGAGCCCGGTGATGCGCAGTTCCTCCAGCACAGGGCAGAGGGTAGTGGGACCCTCCGACAAATGCCTACCGCGGGGGTTTCTGATCAGCGTCAATCGCCCCCGCGGACAGGCTCCGTCAGCGCCGGTTTCCCCGCCAGCCCACCACCGGTAGCTCGAACTTCGCCACCAGGGTGTCGGTGAACGGCCGGGGCGCCAGCCGCACCAGCCGAACCGGCAACTGGCCCCGCTCGACGGTCACCGTCGAGCCCGGCGGAAGGTCCCAGGTGCGGCGACCGTCACAACAGAGCACGGCGAACGACGTGTACGGATCGACGGTCAGCTTGAACGTCGACGTCGGCGCGGTCACCAACGGCTTGCTGAACAGCGCGTGCGCACTGATCGGCACCAGCAGCAGCGCCTCCACCTCGGGCCAGACGACCGGGCCGCCGGCCGAGAACGCGTACGCCGTCGACCCCGTCGGTGTGGCACACACCACACCGTCGCAGCCGTAGCGGGACAGCGGCCGGCCGTCCACGTCGACCATCAGCTCGAGCATCTGGGCCCGCTGGCCCTTCTCCACGCTGACCTCGTTGAGCGCCCACGACTCGGCGATCAGGCGTCCGTCGTACTCCGCGCGGATGTCGAGAGTCAGCCGCTCGTCCACCGTGTAGTCGCCGGCGACGATCTCCCGCACCGCCTCGTCGATGTGGTCGATCTCGGCCTCGGCGAGGAAGCCGACCTTGCCCAGATTGATGCCGAGCAGCGGCGCCTTCACCGGCCGGGCCAGCTCCGCCGCCCGCAGGAACGTGCCGTCGCCGCCGAGCGCCAGCACGATCTCGATGCCCTCGGCCGCCTCCTCGTCGTTGACCGAGCGCACCTCGTCCGGCAGCCCGAGATCGGCGACCTCGTCGGCGATGACCCGGACCTCGAAGCCCGCGGCGATCAGATCGAGCGCGACCGTACGGGCGTGCTGCGTACTCTGCCGGCGCCCGGTGTGCGTCACCAGCAAAGCCGAGCGAGTCATGTGTCCTCCTGAAGGGCCGCCGGCTGATCCACCCGCACCGCTGCGAGCTCCGGACGTTCGTGCTCCTGCTCCCCGGCGGGCTCGGCCGCGGCCGCGGCCTCCGCC
>KL571441.1:8182-8451 GCA_000715855.1 Actinoplanes liguriensis | reverse complement strand
AGATGTGTATAAGAGACAGGGTCGGACCGGCCTCGACCACGGCCTCCACCCGCTCCCGGTCCGCGGCCGGCGCGCCACGCCGGAACCAGACGAAGAACTCCACATTGCCGCTCGGGCCGGGCAGCGGGCTCGCGGTCACGTCGACCACGCCCAGCCCCAGCCCGGCGGCGACGGCCGCGACGTCCAGCACGGCCTCGGCGCGCAGGCGCCAGTCGCGCACCACGCCGCCCGTGCCGGCCAGCCGCTCCTTGCCTGTCTCTTATACACAT
>KL571441.1:7090-7942 GCA_000715855.1 Actinoplanes liguriensis | reverse complement strand
CCGCCCAGCCGCTCCTTGCCGAGCTCGAACTGCGGCTTCACCATCAGCGCCAGATCACCGTCGGGCGCGGTGCACGCGGCGAGCGCGGGCAGCACCAGGCGCAGCGAGATGAACGACAGGTCGGCGACCACCAGGTCGACCGGGCCGCCGATCACGTCCGGGGTCAGCGTGCGCACGTTGGTGCGCTCGTAAACGTCGACCCGCTCGTTCGTGCGGATCGGCCAGGCCAGCTGCCCGTAGCCGACGTCGACCGCGACCACCCGATCGGCGCCCGCGCGCAGCAGCACGTCGGTGAACCCGCCGGTCGACGCGCCCGCGTCCAGGCAGCGCCGCCCCTCGACGGCCAGCCCCTTCGGACCGAAAGCGGCGAGCGCGCCGGCCAGTTTGTGGCCACCCCGCGACACGTACTCGGTCTGCGGGTCCGCCCCGGTGACCAGCACCGGGTCGGCCGGGTCGACCATGGCCGCGACCTTGTGGGCCACGGTCCCCCGCACCTGGACCCGGCCGGCCGCCACCAGTTGGGCGGCCTGCTCCCGGGAGCGGGCGAGCTTGCGGCGGACTAGCTCGGCGTCGAGGCGCGCTCGGCGGGCCATCACAATCCCTTTTCGGTACGGTCGGTCAGCGGTCGATGCTCGCCAGAGTCTCCTGGAGCACCTGGTGCGCGGCCTCGTACTCGGCGATCTGCTCGCCCGGCGCCAGCCGCGCGGCGTTGGCGAGCGAACTTAGCACCGCGTCCACCGCCGGATGACCGGTCTCCTCCACTGTCCCGTCCTCGCCGGTGCGGTAATGTTCCGCCGGAGTGAACGCCTCGGCCGGCGCGGGACGCGGCCCACCAGCCGGCGGCCCACCAGC
>KL571441.1:451-6861 GCA_000715855.1 Actinoplanes liguriensis | reverse complement strand
ATGTGTATAAGAGACAGGGACGCGGCCCACCGGGCGGCGGGCCGGGCCGGAAACCACCCTGCGGCGGGCCGGGACGTGCGCCACCCGGCGTGGAATGCGGGAACGTCACGGGATCACGCCTCCGGGCTCTCGGGCCGGCCGGTGCTCTCCGCGACCGGCTGTGACTTCCTGGCCTGCGTCTGACTCGGCACCTGAGCCGCCTTGCGCGCACCACGCTTGGCCGGTGTGGTCCGGCCGGCCGCCGTCGCGCCCGCGCTCTTCGCCGGGCCGCTCCTCCGCGTCGGTGCCACGGCCGGCGCCGTGCCGGACCCGGCCGGGCTCTCGGGCGGCGCGATGAACGGCAGCTCGGTCGCGGCCGCCGCCTCCTTCACCGCACTGACCGGCGACGCCACCGTCCCCGGCGGCGCGAGACTCGGCGAAGCCGGCTCGGCGCTCTTCCGAGGCGCCCGCTTCACCGGAGCCCGCTTGCCCGGAGCCTGCTTGACCGCAGCCTGCTTGACCGGCGGCTGCTTGACCGGCGGCTGCTTGACCGAAGCTCGCTTCGCCGCAGCCCTCTTCACCGCGGGAGTCGTCGCGGCTTCCACAGCCGGAGTCGGTGCCTCGTCCACAGCCGGAGTCGTCTCCGCCGGCGCCGCGTCGCCCGCCGCCTTCTTCACCGGCCTGCGCACCGTCGAGGCCGGACCGCTCACAGCCTTCTTGGCCGGTCGGCCAGGCGCTTTCCTGGCCGGCTGCTGCTCTTTCACCGCCGCCGCAACGGCGTCCGCNCGGCCGGAGCCGGAGCTCCCGCCGCGTTCACCAGCGGCCCGCCCCGAGCGGTCCCCGCCGACGGCATCGCGTTGGGCGTCGCCTTCACAGCCTTCTTGGCAACCGCCTTCTTCGCCACAGCCTTCTTGACCGGAGCCGAAGCCGGGGACGAAGTCGGTGCCGCAGCTGAAGCCGGGGCCGGAGCTGAAGCCGAAGCCGTGGCCGGAGCTGAAGTCGAAGCCGTGGCCGGAGTCCGCGCCGGGGCAACCACCGGAACGCCACCCTCCGCCGCGGTCGCGCGCGCCTGCGCCTCCCGCAACTCCTTCTCCAGGTCATGCACCCGAGACGTCAGCTCGGAAACCTCGTCGGCGGTGGCCAGGCCCACCCGCCCGAGCGCCCGGTCCACCTCATATCGAACGATGTTGGTCAGCGCCTCACGGTTCGCGATGCCCGCCGAGAGCAGGTCCTCGACCAGCCCTTGCACCTGAACGGCCGTCGCACCGCCCCGATTGAGCAACTCACCGGCGACCTTCTGCGCCTTCTTCCGGGGCGCCTCGGTCAGCCCGAGCGCCAGGTCCAGATATGCGCGCCATGCATCCGGCATGATCCCTCCTCCTCTCGTCGCGTCGGGTGCCACGCTACCGGGAGCCCCCGACAAGTTCCTGAGGTACGGTGCTGGTGTCGCGAGGGGGGATGGCGATGGCCACCGTGGACGAGTGCCGCAAAGCGTTGCATGACCTGGCCGCAAAGCTCGAGGCGAATGCGGAGGCGCGCGGCCGGCTCGACCTGGACCGCACGCTCGCCTGCCGGGTCACCGACCTGGAGACGGCCTTCCACGGCCGGATCGTCGGCGGCCTGCTGACCGACATCACCGACGGCGACGATCCGAAGGCGAAGATCGCCCTCATCACGACCGGCGACAACCTGCTGGCCCTGATCGCCGGCGAGCTGGATGTCACCCGCGCGATCGCCGCCCGCCAGATCACCGTCAAGGCGAACCCGTTCGACCTGCTCAAGCTCCGCAAACTCCTGTGATCACGCCGGTTGATACGACCCCGGCGCCGAGATCGTTCAACCCCCGCCGGTAATTGATCACCGTGATCAGGAACGGTCACGCGGGTAATCAAATCGTGCGCCGCCCGTCCGAGCCCTCGGCTCGCCTACCCGAGTCCGGACGCGCACCGCCCAGCCTCCCGGAACGCGGATCCGCACCCGCACCTTCGGCGACCACGACTGCGCCGGGCCGCGTCAGCGCGCTTTCGCCGCCAGTTCCTCGAGCCCGACGAGCACCTGATCCGCCGACGCCGTCGCGGTCGACAGCTGCTTGGTCACCTCGCTGAGCACGGCGGCCTGCTCCTCCACCGCCGACGCGATGTTCAGCTGAAGCTCGTGGATGCCCTCCACCGCTCCGGTCGTCTGCGTGAACGTCTGCGCCACGTCGTCGGTCTCCGCGACGATCGCGGTGATCACCCGGTTCACCCGCTCGACTGACTCCGCGGTCTCCCGCGCCAGGTCCTTGACCTCGCTCGCCACCACCGCGAACCCCTTGCCGATCTCCCCGGCCCGGGCCGCCTCGATGGTCGCGTTCAGCGCGAGCAGGTTCGTCTGGTCGGCCAGCGACGCGATGATCGCGTTCACGTCCGCGATCTCGCCGACCGAGCGCTCCAGCGCCCGTACCTTCTCGCCGGCGGAGGCCGCCGCGTCCTTGCCGTCGGCGGCCGTGGTCGCGGCGGACGCCGACCGGGACGCGATCTCCTGAACAGAAGCGGTCAGCGCGTAGAGTTCCCGGTCCACCGCGGCGACCGCGGAGATCGCCGTGTGGGCCTGTTCGCTGATCGACGCCACGTCGGCAGTGAGCCGGCGGGACTGCTCGGCGGTTTCCTCGGAACGGATCCGCATCTCGTCGGCGGCCCGCTCGCCGGCCTCCCGCTCGGCCCGTTCGATCTCCTCGCGGGCCTGCGCGGCCTCCTTCGCGAGCTGCTCGTTCTCCCGTTCGGCCTGCTCCGCGAAGTGCCAGAAGATCACGATGCCGACCACCTCGACGGCGGCCAGCCCGGCGTGCACCGCCACCTGCTCGATCGCCGATCCCACGCCCATGTGATGCATGCCGAACACCCGTGCCGGCGCGATCAGCCCGAGCACCCCGTGATGCACGACGACCACCACGACGGCGGAGATCAGCGGCGCCCACATCTGGTAGAGCGCCACGTAGATCAGGATCGCGTACAGATGGATGTGCGCGGTCATCGATCCACCGGACAGCTCGATCGCCACGAACGTGCAGGCGATCAGGCCGACGCTGGTGTGCGAGGCCTGGGCTTTCGCGCTCGGCAGCACCGGCACGAGCGCCGCCCACCCGGCCACCGCCGCGGTCAGCAGCACGACCTCCCACCGGGGCCGCGGCCCGATCATCCCGATCACCAGGAAGGCCGGCACGTGGAACCAGAGGAGCCGGCTGATGATCCGGTGCCGCGCCTGCCATGACGCCTCGGAAAGCCGTGCGCCCCGTGGCAACGTAAGAGAAGTCACAGTCCTCCGATCGGCCGATAACCCGCCTGATTGACCCTAATGGCGGCAGAAGCGATTTTCCTGGTCGTCGCCGGTTCCCGGTGGGACGATGAGGCAAGGAACGAGCGACCGCCCGGACGACGGCCGCCCCGGGAAACTGGGAGGCAATCATGAACCACGTTCGCCCCGACGTCCCCTGCATCGACGGCTCGTGCACCGCGGAGAACGTGCACGCCCGCGCCGAGCGAGTCGCCGTGCCCGAGTTCGACTGGATGAGCTCCCCGATGGTGGCCATGGTCGACGGCATCTTCCACATCGACCCCGAGGCCCCTCCGCTCCCGCGCCGCAGTCACCGCCCGCGCCCCGAGCAGTACCACCACGAGGCCATCCAGCCTTCCTGACCTCTTCACCCAACCCCCAACCCCTTCCCGCCGTACGTCGAAAAGCCCTCCCCAACCACACCCCGCCCCACCCGAGGGCGGCCCCACGCGACGCCCACCCACCTCAATCCCGAAGCGCGCCTCACTCTCCGGGCCGGTTCCCACCAACCACCACGGTGGGAACCAGCCGGGAACGCCCTCCCGCGGCATCGCTCGAATCACCGCGAACCTCGCGGCCCCGGAAACGAAAGCAGCCCCGGCCAGACGGCCGGGGCTGCTTTCTCGTGCGTAGCGGGGTCAGAGACCCCAGGTGTGGAGGAGTTCGGTGGCCGGCCCGGAGTCGCCCGAGACGCCGGACACCGGGACGCCGTCCCAGGTCACGCCGCACAGCAGACGCAGCGCATCGACCGGATCGCCGGAACCGCTCAGGACNACCGTGGTTATTCGTGCCTCATAACCACGGTGGGAACCAGCCGGGAACGCCCTCCCGCGGCATCGCTCGAATCACCGCGAACCTCGCGGCCCCGGAAACGAAAGCAGCCCCGGCCAGACGGCCGGGGCTGCTTTCTCGTGCGTAGCGGGGTCAGAGACCCCAGGTGTGGAGGAGTTCGGTGGCCGGCCCGGAGTCGCCCGAGACGCCGGACACCGGGACGCCGTCCCAGGTCACGCCGCACAGCAGACGCAGCGCATCGACCGGATCGCCGGAACCGCTCAGGACCGCACCGTCACCGTTCCGGGTGACCGTCCAGCCGTCGACCTCGGCAGCCGGAACCGCGGCCTGCGCGGCCGGGCGGAACAGGCCGGAGAGATCCGCGGCCACGAACGTCGGACGGCGTTCCGCGGCGGCGGCCAGCAGGTCCTTCGGGCCACTGACACCGGTCAGGACCAGCAGGCTGTCCATGCCCGCGGTGACCGCGCCCTGGATATCCGTGTCCAGCCGGTCGCCGATCGCCAGCGGCCGTTCCGCCCCGGCACGCGACGCCGCCGTGGTGAACAGCGCCGGCGCCGGCTTGCCGACCACCACGTCCGGTTCCCGGTCCAGGGCGGTCCGGAGCACGGCGACCAGTGAGCCGTTGCCCGGCAGCGGGCCGCGCGGGCTGGGCAGCGTCCGGTCGGTGTTGGTGGCGTACCAGGTGGCGCCCGCACGAACCGCGAGCGCCGCCTCGGACAGGATCTTCCAGCCCACCTCGGGCCCGTAGCCCTGCACCACCGCGACCGGCGCGTCCTCCGCCGACTCGACCGGGGTCAGCCCGGCGTCGCGGATCTCCCCGCGCAGCGCCTCGGCACCGACCACCAGCACCGGTGCACCTGTCTCTTATACACCAGCACCTCGGCCGGGGCAGCGCTCACACCCATGCCGGTGAGCAGCGTGGCAACCTCGCCGGCGCGACGGGACGCGTTGTTCGTCGCGTACGCGATCGACGTCCCGTCCGCCCGCAGCCGCTCGACCGCGTCAGCCGCGCCCGGGATCGGCTTGTCGATCAGGAAGACGACGCCGTCCAGGTCGAAGATGGCCAGGTCGTAGCCGCCGGCGAGGTGATCGCTCACGCCTGCGGCCGGTCCTCGCCGCGCCCGGCGAACTCGTCGCCGTCCTTCTCGTCCTTCTCCGCGTCGTCCGACTTCGGCGCCTCGAAGACCGCGGCCGGAACCTCGTGCTTCTCGGCCTTCACGGGGTCGGAGTTGACGTCGGTGTCGGCCGCGCGGACCGGCTCCTCGTCCTCGTCGTCTTCGTCGTCGAGGTCTTCCTCGTCGTAGTCCGCCTCGGGCTCGTCGAGCTCCTCGTCGTCCTCGTCCTGGTCGTCCTCGTCGTCGTCCGAGTCCTCGTCGTCGTCCGAGTCCTCGTCGTCGTCCGAGTCGGCGGCCGCGTCGCGCGGCTCGTCGTCCAGGTCCTCGTCGTCCTCGTCGTCGTCACCCTCGATGGTGACGCCGTCGAGCTCGAGGACCCGGTCCGCGGCGTCGGTGAGCTGGTCCTCGTCGACCGCGGCGGCCCGACCGAACCACTCCCGGGCCTCGTCACGACGGCCGGCGGCGAGCAGGGCATCCGCGTACGCATACCGCAGCCGTGCCGCCCACTCGGCGGTCTCCTCCGCGGTCAGTTCCTTGACCTGCAGCATCGCCACGGCAGCGTCGTGCTGACCGAGGTCACCACGGGCGCCGGCCGCCACGATCAGCAGCTCGATCGCGCCGGACTTCTCCAGCTTCGCGACCTCGGCGCCACGGTAGAGGTCGATGGCCCGCTCGGGACGGCCCAGCGCCCGCTCGCAGTCCGCGATCTCGGCCAGGTGGGTCTGCTTGCCGGTCATCCGGTGGTACGTGCGGAGCTCGGCGATCGCCGTGGTCCAGTCGCCGGCCGCGTACGCCGCCAGGCCGACTGCCTCGCGCACCACCGCGATCCGCGAGGCGAGACGCCGCGCCGCGATCGCGTGCTGCAGGGCCAGCTCGGAGTCCTCGTCGATGATGGTGCCGGCCGCCACGAGGTGCCGCGCGACCTTGTCGGCGACGTCTCGGGACAGGGCCACCAGCTCGGCGCGAACCTCCTGGTCGAGGTCGGTCGCGACGATCTCGTCGGGGATCTCCGGAGCCTGGAAGGCGGTCTGGCCGTCCTCGGTGGTCTCCGGCTGGTCGCTGCGGAAGCCGGTGCGCTCGCGGTCGCCCCCACGGTCGCGGTCGTTGCCACGGAACCCGCCCCGGTCGCCGCCACCCTGGTAGCCCGGACGGTCGCCACCGCGGTCACGGTCCCCGCCGCGGAACCCGCCCCGGTCACCGCCACCCTGGTAG
>KL571441.1:0-200 GCA_000715855.1 Actinoplanes liguriensis | reverse complement strand
ACCGCGGAAGCCGCCGCCCCGGTCGCCGCCACCCTGGTAGCCGCCGCGGTCGCGGTCGCCGCCACGGAAGCCGCCACCCTGCGGACGGTCGCCCTGCGGCCGGTCGCCGCGGTATCCGCCGCCGCCCTGGTAGCCCTCGCGGGTGCCACCGGTCCGGTCACCGCCGCGGAAGCCGCCCCGGTCACCGCCACCCTGGTAGC
>KL571440.1:14370-16572 GCA_000715855.1 Actinoplanes liguriensis | reverse complement strand
GATGTGTATAAGAGACAGGGCCGAGATCGAGCACGAGACCCGGGAGGCCGGGCGCGAGGGTGAGCTGAAGGTCTTCGCCGACCTGCTGGTGTTCATCGGCACCGACGCCGCGGCCCGCAAGGACCGGCTGGACACGCTGGCCGGTGCCGACCTGCAGTCGGACGCCCGGATCCTGGCCGGCACCGCCGAGACGCTGGCAGATCACATTCAAGAGCTGCACCAGCTCGGGTACGCGGGGATCCGGCTCCGCCCCGGAGTGTCCCCGACCGACCTGACCGCGATCACCGATCAGGTCGTACCGGAACTGCAGCGCCGCGGCCTGTTCCGGACCGGATACTCCGAATCCACCCTGCGCGAACGTCTCGATCTGGCCCGCCCCGCCGGCCGGTACGCCCACCTCTCGAACGGAGCGGCCCGATGACCAGGCCCCGCAAGCAGATCATCCTCGGTCACTACCTCGGCGGCGTGAACCACTCCACGGTCTGGTCGGATCCGGCCGCCGGCAGCCAGATCGACTTCACCTCGTTCCAGCACGCCGCGCAGACCGCCGAGCGCGGCAAGTTCGACTTCTTCTTCCTCGCCGAAGGACTCGCACTGCGCGAACGACAGGGACAGATCTTCGACCAGGACGTCATCGGCCGCCCGGACACCCTGACCGTGCTCGCCGCGCTGGCCGACGTCACCGAGCACCTGGGCCTGGTCGGCACCCTGAACGCCACCTTCAACGAGCCGTACGAGCTGGCCCGGCAGCTGGCCACCCTGGACCACCTGTCCGGCGGGCGGGCCGGCTGGAACATCGTCACCTCCTCCGACGCGTTCACCGGCGGCAACTTCCGCCGCGGCGGCTTCCTCGCCCGCGAGGACCGCTACGTCCGGGCGAGTGAGTTCCTGTCCGTCGCCCGCCGGCTGTGGGACTCCTGGGCCGACGACGACATCGCCGCCGACCCGGAATCCGGCCGGTTCCTGCGCCGCCCGGACGCCGGCGCGTTCACCTTCCAGGGCGGGCAATTCGACGTCTCCGGCCGGTTCAGCGTGCCACGCAGCCCGCAGGGCCAACCGGTCATCCTGCAGGCCGGCGTCTCGTCCGAAGGCCGCGAATTCGCCGCCGGTGGGGGACCCGACGCCATCTTCTCGCCGTACCACACGCTCGCCGAGGCCCAGCCGTTCTACCGCGACATCCAGCAGCGCGCCGCCGCCCACGGCCGCCCGCCCGGCTCGGTGAAGATCCTGCCCGGCGCCGCCTTCGTCCTCGGCGACACCGAGGCCGACGCGAAAGAACGGCACCGCGAGGTCGCGCTCGCACAGATCAGTGGCCGTGGTGCGCAGATCCTCCTGGAGACCGTCTGGAACCGCGACCTGTCCGGCTACGACCCCGACGGCCCGCTGCCCGATCTCGACCCGGATCCGGACGGCCCGCCGATCATCCAGGGCCGGGCCAGGATCCACCAGAACGCGTACGACACCGTCGCCCAGTGGCGGGCGATCGCGGAAGAGAAGAAGTACACACTGCGTGAACTGGCGATCCACGTGTTCGGGCACGTCGAGTTCGTCGGCACACCCACTCAGATCGCCGACCGCCTCGACGCCTTCGTGCAGAACGACGGATCCGACGGGTTCATCATCGGCTCGCACCTGACCCCGACCGGCCTCGACGAGTTCGTCGACAAGGTGGTGCCCCTGCTCCAGGAGCGCGGCTCACTGCGCACCGAGTACGACGGCACGACCCTGCGCGACAACCTGGGAATCCGTCCCTGATCGTTCTCCACGACGGATCCGGCCCCGGCACAGAGGAGAACCCCCAGGGCGAGACCGGCGATCGATCACGGGCCCGGCGCCCGGTCGTCCTCGGTTCCGGATCGCCGGTGCCACCGCTCCGGAGGACTCGGCAGGGGTGCCGGGCCGGGTTCGACGATGCCGTCGTCCGGCCGGGCGGCCGAGGATTCGGCGCGCTCCGGCGTACCGGTCTCGGGCGGCAGATCGGCCATCCGTGCGAGAGCCTCGAGAAGGGCGTAAATCGGCCGGGTGAAGGTCATGGTCTCGCTCCCGTCGACGGATCAGTACACGTGCCATCGGAACGCGATCGTGTACTGCTCGGCCCGGCCGGCGACCACGGTCAGGGTCCCGGTCCACGTGCCGGCGACAGGAACCGTGACCGTGCCGCTCGCGAAGACGATCGGCGTCGGCACTGTCTCTTATACACAT
>KL571440.1:12849-14099 GCA_000715855.1 Actinoplanes liguriensis | reverse complement strand
CGCCGAGGCCGTGCACCGTCCCTTTACCCAGCGCCAGCCGCAGCTGTTGCGGTAGGGCGGTGCCGTCGTCCGCCCCGGTGACGGTGATCCGGAAGCTTTCCGGGCCGCGCCGGGCCGGACCGACACCGATCACCACCGTGTAGGGCCCGGCCGTGGCGTGGACGGTCGTTCGCGGGGCGTAGGCCGCCTCGGCCGGCGTCACCGACGACAGCACACCGGACAGCACCACCACGACGGCGCCGACGGCCGCCTCACGCCGTACCAGCACGCCGAGCCCGCCGCCGGCCGCGCGCAGCCGGCGATGACCGAGCACGCCGAGCGCGAGCGCGACCGCCACCAGGATCAACTTCAGGATCAGGATTTGCCCGTACGTCGTGGTCAGCACCGCCCCGGCGAATCGCACCCCGACGGCGGCCTGCACCACCCCGGAGACCGTCAGCGCGACGACAGCGGCCCCCGCGTAGGCCGGCCAGCGGCGCAACCGATCACCGTCGGGGCGCAGCCAGCCGAGCACGGCCAGCCCGCCCAGCCACGCCACCACCGCGGTCACGTGCAGCAGCGTCGACCCGGCCTGCCACCACGGCCCGCTGCCACCGTGACCGTTGTGGACCACCGTCGCGAGCAGCGCCACACCGAGCAGCGAACCCACCAAGGGCCGGGGGAGCAGGACGGCCAGCGCGGCGAGCAGGAGCAGACGAACGTAGACGGCTATGGCGTACGCGGAAGGGGCGAAGCCCGGCAGTGTCGATTCCTGCCAGCGGAACTGGGCCACCAACTGCAGCACCGAGCCCACCGCGACCACGGCGATCCCGACCCGGGCCGGTCGTAGCACCCGCTGCCCGCCGGCGCCCAGCAGCCGACCGGCCGGCGTCATACCCAGCGCGACGACCAGGCCCAGGTAGACCACGGCCTTGCTGCCGGCGACGGCCAGCCCCCATCCGGTGCCCGGCCCGGTCGGGACACGTTCCGGCGTGATGGCACTGGCCGGCACGCCGTAGCCGAACCGGATCGACCCGCCGACCGGATGGGTGTCCGCGGAGACCACCGACCAGCTGGCGATGTACACGCCCCTGTCGAGTCCGGGGCGCACGCCGATGACCAGCACGTGCCGCCCGGACTCCAGCCGTGGCGGGCCGGCGTCAACGCGCGCACCACCGCTGTCGAGCACCGACGCCGAGGTCAGGGTGACCGGTTCGTCGAAGGTGACCCGGACAGCGGCCGGCGCGGCCTGACGTTGCGTGCCGTTGGCT